>JAQBYC010000038.1 GCA_027623205.1 Pseudomonadota bacterium
CCGCCGCTGGCCGCCAGTTCCCGCAGCAGCGCCCGCGCCGCCCCCTGCAGGGCCATTGCCCCATCGGCGGCATCGCCGGGCGGCGCCAGGTTCAGGGCCATGGCCAGGCCGCCGGGTGTGGGCAGACAGAATTGCGCCGGACGGGTAAAGGCAAATAGTTCGAGAATGTCATAGGCGGCAAAAGACTTCGCGTCCAGACGGCTGGCCGTGGCCAGGGCATGGCAGACGATGGGCGGCTCGTCCCTGGCCTTGGCGATTGCGGCGGCGCCGGTCAGTTCCTCGATCTCGCCATCCGTGCTCAGCCAGGTGGTCAGGCGCGCGCCGGCAATCATGGCCGGGGCGGCGAATTCAGGGTTTTTGGACTTTGGGGTCGGCGTGCTCATGTTCACGGCACTATAGGCCCGGATGGGGCCGCTCACCACCGGTTGACGTGGCCGAAATATTCCCTAATGTCCCAGCCCCGCAAGGATAAAGCATCATGGCAAAACATTCGGAAATCGCTGCCGACAACAAAGCCTGGCCGTTTCAAGAGGCCCGTGGACTGTTGAAACGGATCAACGGGCAGACACCCCAAAAGGGCCATGTGCTGTTTGAAACAGGCTACGGCCCCTCCGGCCTGCCGCACATCGGCACCTTTGGCGAGGTGGCGCGAACCTCCATGGTGCGCCGGGCGTTTCACGAACTCTGCGATATTCCGACCCGATTGGTGGCCTTTTCCGATGATATGGACGGCTTGCGCAAGGTTCCCGACAACGTCCCCAACAAGGAGATGTTGACGCGGTATCTGGAAATGCCCCTGACCCAGGTGCCGGATCCCTTCGGCACCCATGACAGCTTTGGCGCCCACAACAATGCCCGCCTGCAGGCCTTTCTGGATCAGTTCGGCTTCGACTATGAATTCGTCAGCTCGACTGATTGTTATCAATCCGGCCGGTTCGATGCGGCCCTGATGGCGGTGTTGCGGGAATATGACAAGGTCATGGGCGTTATCCTGCCCACCCTGGGGGCGGAACGTCAGGTGACCTACAGCCCGTTTTTGCCCATCTGCCCGGACACGGGGCGGGTGTTGCAGGTGCCGATCATCGCGCGGGACCTCGAAGCGGGCACCGTTACCTATGAGAACGAGGCCAGCCGCAAGGTCGAAGTGCCGGTGACGGGCGGCAAATGCAAGCTGCAGTGGAAGGTGGATTGGGCCATGCGCTGGTTCGCCCTGGATGTGGATTACGAGATGTCCGGCAAGGACTTGATTGAATCCGTTCGCCTGTCATCCAAGATTTGCCGCATTTTGGGCGCCCGTCCGCCCGAAAGCTTTACCTATGAATTGTTCCTGGATGAGAACGGCGAGAAGATCTCCAAATCCCGCGGCAACGGCCTGAGCATTGAGGAGTGGCTGCGTTACGCCGCGCCCGAAAGCCTGTCGCTGTATATGTTTCAACAGCCGCGGCGCGCCAAGCGGCTGTATTTTGATGTCATTCCCCGGGCGGCGGATGACTATCTGCGGTTTCTGGAGAGCTACCAGGAACAGGACGAGGCGGAAAAGCTGGCCAATCCAGCCTGGCATATACACGGCGGCCAACCGCCCCAGGTAGATGTGCCGTTGACCTTCGCTCTGTTGATGAACCTGGCCGGCGCCTGCAATTCCGAGGATCCAGCGGTGCTGTGGGGCTTCATCTCGCGCTATGCGCCCGGCGCCACGGCGGAAAATAATCCCATGCTGGATGCCCTGGTGGGCTATGCCATCAATTATTACCGGGATTTTGTGAAGCCGCATAAAAGCTATCGCCAGCCCAATGATCAGGAACGGGCGGCGATGGAAGATCTGCTGGCGGCGCTGGATGGGATGGCTCCTGGGCTGTCGGGGACAGATATTCAGAACCGGATTTATGAAATCGGCAAGGCGCACAATTTTGAGAACCTGCGCGACTGGTTCCAGGCCCTGTACGAAGTGCTATTCGGACAGAGCCAGGGGCCCCGATTCGGTTCCTTCGCGGCCCTGTACGGTGTGGCGGAAACCGCGGCGCTTGTGCGCCGGGCCCTGGCGGGCGATGATTTAGCCGCCGATTAAACAACCAATACGGAGGGCTGCGCGGATGGAAACCTTGGCGACGGGATATGGCCTGATCGAAGGGCCGGTGTGGGATAGCAGCCGTGGATTGATCTATGCCGATGTGATTAACGGCGGCGCCTATTGCCTGGCTCCCGACGGCGGCATCAGCCAGGTGATCGAGCATCGCCGGGGCATGGGCGGCATGGCTCTGCATGAAAACGGCGGTCTGGTGGTCTCCGGCCGCAATATTTCGTTAAAGCCGGCGGACGGCGGCCCGACCGTGGTGCTGTTGTCCGACGATCCCGAGGGCGGCCGGATTGGCTTCAACGATATTACCACCGACGCCAAGGGCCGCATCTATGCCGGCGCGCTGGCTTTTCGCCCCGTGGGCAGCGATGAGGCGCCGAAACCGGCCGATTTGTATTGCATCGATCTGGACGGTCGCGCCCGCGTGGTTGGCCAGGATGTGATGCTGACCAACGGCCTGGGCGTCGCGCCCGATGGCGGCAGACTGTATCATTCGGAATCCCTGCGTAATCTGGTGCGGGTCTATGATGTCGCCGCGAACGGCGACCTTGGGCCCCACCGTACCTTCGCCATGATCACCGACGGCATACCAGATGGTTTGGCGGTGGCCGTCGATGGCAGCGTCTGGGTCGCCATCGCGCACGGCAGCCGGGTTGATGTGTTTGAACCGGACGGCAGCTTGCGCCGCAGCATTCCCTGCGCCTTGCCGATGGTTACCTCGGTCTGCTTTGGCGGCGATGATCTGATGGATTTTTATATCGTCACCGGTTCGCGGGGGACGGACCGGGATGATGCCGGTACGGTCTTTCGCATGCGCGCCGATGTGGCGGGACAGCCCCTGGCGCCCGCCGCCGTCGCCGGATAACATCGTTTAGGGTCCGGCCTATGACGGCCAGCCTGCATCATGTCCATATCTTTGCCGGCGATCTGTCCGCCACGGTGGCCTGGTGGCGGACGATGCTGGGTGGAGAGGTCGTGTTCGACGGCCAATTTGGCGGCGCCCGCAATGTCTTCATGCGGGTCGGTGACGGCCGGCTGCATATCTATGAACAGCCGCCCCGGAATGGGGACCGGGGCGCCGTGCATCACCTTGGTATCTGCTGTGACGATCTGGCGGCAAGCGTGGCGGCGATGACGGCCAAGGGGATGGTATTTCGCGATGGTATCCGGGAATTCGGCAATTGGCGTTACATCATGTGCGCCGCCCCCGACAACGTGCTGCTGGAGCTGTTTCAGGCTGACGCCGACCTGATGCCGCCGGAATTGGCCGCCTATCTGGCGGGCGGGTCATAACCAGCAGGACCGCCGCACCTGACAAGGAAGACCTGGAAAAGGAAAAGTTGAAGAAAAGATCAAGGGATCGGGCGTTCAAGGCGGTATTCTGACCCGATTGGTCGGCACCGAGACGAAAACCCAGGGCATCCAGCCAACCCGATCCGACTTTGGTCGATACTATCGCCGTGCCTGCAGAACCATTTACGCGCAACCTGTCCGCAGGATGGAATATAAGATTGTCACGTTGGAGACCAACCTCCACGATATGAAGACCGAACAGTTGCTTTGGTCGGCTGCGTCCCAATCCGTCGAACCGCAAAATGCTGAAACGTTCATCACGGATCTAACTGGGCACATAATCCAAAACCTGGCGGCGCGACATCTCATCCCGTGAGCCGCCCTCGCGCCATGGGTTGGCGTTTGCCGGTCTTTGCACGACGGCGGGCCGGCTGCGCCATGGGAATATTGCGGCACAATCGGGATAATCCACCAAAATACGCCCGGCTATAACACTGGCATCCCTTTTTTCTGCAGACGGTCAATTATACATTTCTTGACGTGCAGCGAAGCGGCGCGATTGGATTATCTCTTGCGTGCCTTGCGCGCGGCATATCGAGCATCCCGCGCTGCCTTGCGCTCGGCCACAAGAGCGATCTCGCGGGCGGCCTGTTCGGCAGCTTCGGTCTCGCGAGCCTCCTGTTCGGCCATTAGAGCGGCTGCATGGGCTGCCTCTTTGGCGGCCTTTTCCTCAGCCCTGAGCGCCTTTTCGGCCAGCTTCACAGCCTTGCGCTCGGCCACGCGAGCCTCCCGCGCGATGGCCGCCGCGCACCGCGCGGCCTGCTTTTCAGCGAATTTCGGATCATTCTCGGGAGCCTTTGCGCGCGCCTTTTCAAGCAGGGTCTGCTTTGCCTTCGCCGCCACGCCCAACCGATCAGCCAGGTTCGGCTCATACTTCTTCATCTCACTCTGCCTCTATTGCTTTGTTCATTTTGCCAGGATCAAATCGTGATTTCAGTGCGGATAGCACGGCCATCTCTTTTAGGGAAGCCGGCGATTGGCTGGTGGTCCAGCAAAGAGTCATCCGACGGCTATCCGATATTTTTTCCTGGTGGCTTGTCAGTCCACGGCAAAGTTACCGGTTATTCGCACGGCGTCGAATTCGGACCACGGGCCGCCGGCGCGGACCGAAAACGCCCTGCCTAGCCGGGGCAATGCCTGACCTTTCAGACGATCGGTACGCGCTTGGCCGCGATAGCGGCCGGTGATATGACATCCATATCGACCGGTACGCGCCATTTCTCGGTCAGGCGCACCCGCGGTGCAGCGTCGCTATTTCTTGTCCCGTCCAATACAAAGCCTTCGAAACCGTTCGTCATGACCTCATTGCACTTGTTAACGTAGATGGGAAATCCGCCAATATAGGGCATGAAAACACGCGGCCGGCCGGGGACATTGGCTCCAACATACCAGGAACTGCACGTGGACCGCAGCGAGACCTTTGAAACCTCGTTGACGTGTTCAACCCAGTCATCTTCATACGCGATGAGCGGCTCGATCGTTTGCGCACCCACGTCTCGCATATGGGCCATGCAATCGGCCATCCAGTCCACGTGTTGCTCGATCGCCTGGATCATGCTGGCAAGGACCGAGGGACTGCCCGGGCCGGTAATCATGAACAGGTTTGGGAAACCCTGTGAGGAAAGGCCCAGGTAGGTTCGTGGCCCAGCCCGCCATTTCTCGGTCAATGCCAGGCCGTTCCGTCCGGTGATCCGGATATTGTCGAACGACCCGGTCATCGCGGCAAAGCCCGTGGCGCAGACCACCACGTCAACGGGATATTCGGTGCCGTCCGCAACGATGCCTTGTGTTGTGAAGCGTTCGATCGGCTTGGTCGATATGTCGACCAGGGAAACATGGGGCAGATTGTAGGTTTCGAAATACCCCGTATCGACGCATAGACGCTTGCAGCCAAAGATGTCGTCCGGACACAGCAGTTCGGCCGTCGCCGGATCGTTTACGATGGCGCGGATTTTTTTGCGGCCGAATTCGGCAATGGTATCATTTGCCTCCTTTTCAAACAGCAGATCGCCATAGGCGCCAAGGAACGGCAGGCCGCCCCGCGCCCAGGCTTCCTCATACTGGCGCTCGCGTTCCTCTGGTGTCGCCTCAAGAGCTGGTTGCGCGTTGAATTCAAAATAGAAACCGGTTGGCCGGCCGCGCATTTTCGCCCGCAGCTCCGGATAACCCGCCTTGACAGTCCGTACGTACTCCGGGTCAAGCTTCTCGTTCCAGGCCGGGACGGTATAGTTGGGCGTGCGCTGAAACACGACTAGCGCGGCGGCCTGCCGGGCAATGACCGGGATAGACTGGATCGCCGACGACCCGGTACCAATGACGCCGACGCGCAGCCCGCCAAAATCGACACCTTCATGGGGCCATTCGCCGGTATGATAAATCGGCCCTTCGAATTTCTCCATATCTGTGAATGGCGGCAGGTTTGCGGCCGAAAGGCAGCCGACCGCCATAACGCAAAACTGCGCCGTCACACGGTCACCCTGGTCGGTCTCAACGGTCCAGCGCTTGGCATCTTCGTCAAACGTTGCCGCCGTCACCCGCGTGTCAAAACGGATGTCCGGGCGCAGGTCGAAGCGATCGGCCACATGGTTGGCATAGTCCAGGATTTCTGGTTGAGGCGAGTATTTCTCGGACCAATTCCATTCCTGATCCAATTCCTCCGAGAAGGAATAGGAATACTGCATGCTCGCAATATCGCAGCGGGCACCTGGGTATCGGTTCCAATACCAGGTGCCGCCGACACCGCCGCCGGCTTCGTATACGCGGGTAGAGAGGCCAAGGCCGCGAAGGCGATGCAGCATATACAGGCCGGCGAAACCCGCGCCGATGACCACTGCGTCAAAGGTTACGTCGACCTCTGCGTCGCGGTTGCTTTCGATTTTTGTACCGGGTGACACGCTTGTTTCCTCGCTTGCAGCTTTCAACATAGACCTGGGGACGAATAGCTTCAGTGTGGTCTAAGCGTAACATATAGCCGTAAAAAATGTCGGCTGCAAGAATTGGGTCGCCTTGAGGGCGGGGCCGCTGTCCCGGCCGCCGTCCAATAAGCTGCTGGCTTTGCATCTTCTTTCGGCAGAATATTGAAGTGTCGGCGGTGATGCCAAATCGTCTTTTCAGACGGCAGGTTGCCGAAGCGATTTGGAGAGGAGGAACACTTTCATGCTGATAACTCGGGATGCCTCAAGACTGGCTGTAGTCGTCCTGTTTTTGCTTTTTGCGGGCGTCAGTCTGGCGCAGCCGGTAGAATTCGTTGCGTTGGGCGACATGCCTTATGGCAAGGATCAAATCGGCAGCCTAAAGTACATAGGCAAAAAGATCAGAAAGGCGGGGTTCCCCTTCGTCATTCATTATGGGGACCTGAAGGCCGGCGACAGCCCCTGCGATGACGGTCTTTTGTCTGAACGCCGGGATCTTCTCGCCAGTATCGTCGAAGGCGGTCTCTTCTACACGCCCGGCGACAATGACTGGACCGACTGCGACCGGCCAAAAGCAGGCGGTTACGATGAACTCGAACGGCTGGGCAAAATTCGCAGTCTTTTCTTTTCTCAAGATCTGGCGTTTAGGCCTGAATGGCAGGTGGCGCGCCAAGGCCCGGACTATCCGGAAAACGCGGCTTGGGTGTTTGGCAACTTGCAGTTTGTGACGTTGCATATTGTCGGATCAGACAATGGCCGGCGGCAAATCCTGAAAACAGTCCCGCCGGCAAAAGCCCTCGACGCCGTTGATGCGCGGGACCGGGCGAACCTCCTTTGGCTTGAAAGCGCATTTGATCAGGCGCAACGACAGGCTCGCGACGGGCTTATCGTCGTGATGCAGGCGGATCCCTTCGAGATTGCCGATCATGAAAAACGCAACCGGCCTTGCACGCAGTCGGAACGGACTGCCTGCAATCCCTACCTGCAATTTTTGCGGCAGTTGACCAGGCAGGCGGACCTGTTTGACAGGCCGGTGCTGCTGGTTCACGGCAGTACCAACGACTTCTGTCTCGATGAAGGTTTTGGCGGTTGGCAGGCCCGAAAACTCTGGCGGCTAAACGGCCCCGGCGATTTCGTCTTCATTGATGCGGCGGTTATTCGTTTCGATCCGCGGGATTGGAAGCCAATCCAGGTTCGCGGTCTCCTGTCCGGGGCTATGGCACCACCTTGTCGCCTAAGGGAAGGCGTCAAGTAGCCGGGCAACCGGGCCTGTTATGTGCCACCTATCTTATGGAACCAGCCGTCAGATTAGCCCCGACGCCCTCTAACGCAGGCGGATGATCATGTATTTGATGAAGGCGCGATCCACCGTGGCCTGGGCCGCGCCCCGCCAGACGTTGAAGGCCGTATCATAACTGGGATAGACGCCGCGTATGTCTATTGCCGCCAGATCGACGAATTCAGCCCCGCGCGGGTCACGGACTTGGCCGCCCATGACCATGTACAGGGGCTGATCCTCCTGATCGAATTCAGTCTCGTCGGTGTTTGCTTCAGGCGCCATCATGATGGCCTTATACCAGGAATTCATTGACCGTCTATGAAGAATTCCGCGCCAGGGCGGATTTGGCACGGCGCCGCGAAATCAACAGCGCGGCGAGGAAAATACAGGCCGCGATAACGTAAAACGGCCGCCCGTATCCCTTACTGAAGGCGGCCAGAATGGAAAAGGCGGTCGTCATTGGCCCTGGCGCGCAACGGCTGCACCAGGAGCAGCGTGACTGGCCGTGAAGCCAACCTCGTCCATCAGGGCCGGGGCCAGCACGGACACGGTCAGAAATATCAACGAAGTGACGGTCTGTATGAATGTTGTGCCGGCAAGGGGCCAGAAGACTTCGCGCATGGCGCCGGGGACCAATTTTTCGGAGGGGGTGGGCCGGTCAGGTCAGAAGGCTATAATAGGCGGTAGTCCGTGGCGGAGGAAACATTATGGGCATGGGAAATTTTCAATTGAAACCCGGCGACCTTGGCTTTTACGGCGCCGGCCTGAACCGGCCCGAATGCGTCCTGTGCCTGGCCGACGGCACGGTCATCACGTCCCATTGGCAGGGCGGGGTCAGCCTGATCGATGGGAACGGCGGGCGCCGGGATATTCTGGGTCGAAGGGACGGCGGCCTGCCGCCGGTGGCGACGAACGGCTTTGCCCTGACCGGGCAGGGTGATTTCCTGCTTGCGGATCTGCATGGTGATGGCGGCGGCGTCTGGCAACTTTCACCGCATGGCGATGTCCGCCCCCTGCTGGTCGAACTGGATGGCCAGGCCCTGCCGTCGGCGAATTTTGTCGGTATCGATCATGAAGGCCGCATCTGGATCACGATTTCGACCCGTCACGATCCCCGCGCCCTGGCCTATCGCCCGGACGTTGCCGATGGTTTCATTATTCTGATGGATAACAAGGGCGCCCGCGTTGTGGCCGACGATATCGGCTATACCAACGAAGCCATTGTCGATCCCAGCGGCAACTGGCTGTACGTGAACGAGACCATGGCCCGGCGCACCTCGCGCTACCGCATCCAGGTCGACGACGGTGGCGGCAGCCGTTTGGGCGCGCGCGAGACCTTTGTGGAATATGGCGCCGGCACCTATCCCGACGGCCTGGCTTTTGACGAAGACGGGGCATTCTGGATGACCTCCGTTGTTTCCAACCGGGTCGTTCGGGTCACTGCGGACCGCAGCCAGACCCTCGTGATTGAGGAAAATGACCCGGAACAACTGGCCGCGGTCGAAAAGGCCTTTCTGGCCGGTGCAATGGGCCGGGAACATCTTGACGGCATTCAGACCGAGGTCATGCGCAGCATTTCGTCCATTGCTTTCGGTGGGCCGGACCGTCGCACAGCCTATTTGGGTAACTTATTGGACACCAGGATTTATACTTTCGAGAGCCCGGTGCCGGGTTTCGCGCCTTCCCATTGGGGCGTTCGCCTGTGATCAACGAAACAGGGTGCGGTTAATGACCCTGCGTGTCGCGGTGATCGGTGCGGGCTATTTCGCGCAATTTCACCATGCCGCCTGGGATCGTTTGCCGGGCGTCGAACTGGTCGCCATCGCCGATCGTGATGCCGAAAAAGCCGGCGCGGCGGCCACCGCCCATGGCCTGCCCGCCTTCACCGATTACCGCGCCATGTTGGATGTGGCGGCCCCGGATCTGGTTGATATCGCCACGCCGCCGGCCTCGCATCTTGAGTTGGTCACCGCTGTGGCGGCGCGGGGCCTGCCGGCGATCTGTCAAAAGCCGCTGGCCCCGCGTTATGTCGAGGCCGTCGCGGTGGTTGAGGCGGCGGAGCGCGCGGGAAGCTTGTTGGTGGTGCACGAGAATTTCCGTTTTCAGCCGTGGTATCGGGAAATGCACCGGCTCATAGCGGCGGGGCAACTGGGCGACCTGCACGGCGTGGCCTTTCGCCTGCGGCCCGGCGACGGCCAGGGGGCGGGCGCCTATCTGGACCGTCAGCCCTATTTCCAACAGATGGAACGGTTCCTGGTGCATGAAACGGCGATCCATTTCATCGATACCTTCCGTTACCTGCTGGGCGAGGTGGTGGGGGTGATGGCTCGCCTGAGGCGCCTGAATCCGCATATCGCGGGGGAAGATGCGGGCCTGATCGTGTTTGATTTCGCCGCCGGCCAGACCGGCCTGTTCGACGGCAACCGCCTGAATGATCATGTGGCCGACAATACCCGGCTTACCATGGGCGAGATGTGGCTGGAGGGTTCGGCCGGCGTCCTGCGCCTGGATGGCGGGGGCCGGTTATGGTGGAAGCCCCATGGCGGCCCGGAAGTCGGCCATGCATACGCCTGGTCGGAGGATGGCTTTGCCGGTGATAGCGTGTATGCCTTGCAGGCCCATATTCTGGCCCATTTACAGCACGGCGGACCGCTGGAAAACAGGGCGCGGGACTACCTGCGCAATCTGGAAATCGAAGACGCCGTCTATCGCTCGGCCCGGGAAAACCGTTACGTGGAAATCGTCTAGTCGTCGCGATTGCCGCTGCTGCGGATCATGGCGAGGAACTCGCGGCGGGTCGCGGCATTTTCACGGAACGCGCCCAGCATTCGCGAGGTGGCCAGGGCGGCGCCCGGCTTATGTATGCCGCGCGTGGTCATGCATTGATGCGACGCTTCAATCATTACGGCGACGCCCAGGGGCTGCAACACCTCCTGGATGGTATTGGCGATCTGCGCCGTCATCTTTTCCTGAATTTGCAGGCGCTTGGCATAGACTTCCACCAGCCGCGCCAACTTTGAAATACCGACAACCCGGCGGTCGGGCAGATAGGCGATATGGGCGCGGCCGAGGATCGGCGCCATGTGATGTTCGCAATGGCTCTCAAAACGGATATCGCGCAGCAACACGATTTCGTCATAACCCTCGACCTCTTCGAAGGTGCGCTGCAGAATTTCCACCGGGTCATCGTGATAGCCGGCGAAATATTCTTCGTAGGCACGGGCCACCCGCTCCGGCGTGCCGGCCAGACCCTCGCGGTCGGGATCATCCCCGGTCCAGCGGATCAAGGTGCGAATGGCTTCCTCCGCCTCCGCCCGGCTGGGCTTTCGTTTCCGAGCCGCCCGGCGTTCCGCCGCCAGGGTTTCGGCCAGCCCTAATTCGGAACCCAGAATTTTCTGCCTGTTCATCGTTCCGCCTTCAATATCAAGGACCATTGCGACGATCCACCCAAAGCGTAATTTAGGCATCGTTGCGGAAAGGGCAAGAATAATGACGCCGTTCCGTCCGGACCGCTGCCGCCGCTGGCCGGATGATTTCGGATAGAAGCGGTTTTATGCCGGCTTTTCAACGCTGGCTTCCGGGCTTTGGATGACGGCTTCAAGGCCGCCCGCGGTGGTGATGAAGTCCACCACCTGGTCCAGACCTTCGTGGGTTTTCAGGTTGGTGAAAACAAAGGGGCGGTCGCCGCGCATGCGTTCGCTGTCGCGTCGCATGACCTCCAGGTCGGCGCCAACCAGGGGGGCCAGATCAATCTTGTTGATGATCAACAGGTCCGAGCGGGTAATGCCGGGGCCGCCCTTGCGGGGAATTTTCTCGCCCGCCGCCACATCGATGACATAGATGGTCAGATCCGCCAGTTCGGGGCTGAACGTCGCCGCCAGATTGTCGCCGCCCGACTCGATCAAGCAGATTTCGGCGTTTGGGAAAGCCTTGCTCATCTGCGCCACTGCCGCCAGATTGATCGAAGCGTCTTCGCGGATCGCGGTATGGGGACAGCCGCCGGTTTCCACGCCCATGATCCGCTCCGCCGGCAAGGCGCCGGCGCGGGTCAGGATCTCCTGATCCTCCTTGGTATAGATATCATTGGTGATCACGATGATATCCCGCTGGTCCCGCATGCGGCGGCATAGGGCCTCCAATAGGGCGGTCTTGCCGGAGCCGACGGGGCCGCCGACGCCGACGCGCAGTGGTCCGTTATGGGGCAATAGGTCCGTGATGGCGTTCATGATCGAAATAACCTCGTATATTGGTTTTCATGTTGCATGCTGGCCCAGTCCACCATGAGGGCGGCGGAACCCAGATCTTCCAGGCTGGCCGCGGCGGCCTCCCGCGCGATGGCCAGCACGGTGCTTTCCAGGGCCGCCTGGGCCAATTGTCCGTCGGTCTGACCAAGGGGTACCAGGCGCACGGCGGCGTTGATCAAATTGGCCGACCAGCTTTGCAGATACAGATGCAGCGCGCTGGCGGGATCGATCCCATGCGCCGCGCAGGCCATGGCGGTGGCGATCGCCAGGGTAGGCGTTATGCCGGCCCGGCGGAGCAAGGCCTGCCGTGCCTGCAAGGCATCGTTTGGCCAGGCGCGCGTGACGGTCAGCAGAAAGGCCTCGCCCTGGGACAGACTTTCCCGGGCCAATTCCTGGGAGGCAAATGATACCGCCGCTAGTTCCGCGATCTCCAGCAAGGTTTCATTTTCCGCCTTTAGGGCGGTGGCGAAAAAGATGCCTTCGCATCGGCCGCTGCCATGGCGCAGGTCCGCCGCCAGCCAATCGGTCAGGCTGTCCCGGTCATGGACCAGACCGGCTTCGACCGCGTACTCCAGGCCATGGGAATAGCTGAAGGCGCCAATGGGAAAGGCCGGCGACAGCCAGCTTTGCAGCCGCAACAGATGCTTCGGCCTAATGTTCATGTTGGTGGTCGTGGTGATGTTCGTGGCTGGACCCGCCGTCGGCGATTTCATAGGCACCGCCTTCGGGTTGAAAGGGCGCGGTGATGGCGTCCACCTGGGCGCCCATGGCCCGCACCATGGCTTCGATCACGTGATCGGGGCGAATGCGCAGCCGGTCCCCGGTGATGTCCGCGGGCAGATGGCGGTTGCCCAGATGCCAGGCCAGACGCGACAGGGCCAGCGGCGTGGCGCAGCGGATTTCCAGAAGCGCTTCAGGTGCCGCCCGGACCGCCAACCAGCGGCCGTCGCTGACGCGCAGGCCATCGCCATGGGCCATGGCGATGGCCTGCGGCAGATCCAGCAGGATCTCCTCACCCTTGTCCGTATGCAGGCGAATGCGCCGGCGGTGGCGGTCGTCGAAGGCCAGGGTGACGCCATCGGCGGCCTGCTCGGACGGCCAGTCCGTGGCCTTGAAATGGGCGATCGCGCGGTGCATTGGCAGGGTCCCTCCTTAATACAGGAAGTAGCGTTGCGCCATGGCAAGAACCTCGGCCGGTTCACAGGTCAGCAGGGTGCCGTCGGCCCGGACTTCATAGGTTTCCGGATCGACCTCGATCTTAGGCATATGGTCATTCAGGATCATCGCCCCCTTGCCGATACCGCCACGGGTGTTGCCCACCGCCAGCAGCGGCTTGGCCAGGCCATAGCTTTCGCCGATCCCCGCCGCGATGCCGGCCTGGCTTGCGAAGGTCACCGAGGAGGCTGTCTGGGCGCCGCCGAAGGCTGCGAACATGGGCCGCATATACTGTGGCTGCGGCGTCGGGATCGAGGCGTTGGGATCGCCCATTTGCGCTGCCGCGATGGTGCCCATCTTCAGAACCATGTCCGGCTTGACGCCAAAAAAGGCCGGTGACCACAGGCACAGATCAGCCAGTTTGCCCACCTCGACCGAACCCACATGGGACGCGATACCCTGGGCGATCGCAGGGTTGATGGTGTATTTCGCGATGTAGCGCCGGGCCCGCAGATTGTCGTTGTCGCCGCTTTCGCCGTCCAGGGCGCCGAACTGCTTTTTCATCTTGTCGGCAGTCTGCCAGGTCCGGATGATGACCTCGCCGACCCGGCCCATGGCCTGGCTGTCCGAGGCGATGATGGAAAAGGCGCCCAGGTCATGCAGGATATCTTCGGCCGCGATGGTCTCGCGGCGAATGCGGCTTTCGGCAAAGGCGACATCCTCGGCAATGTTGGGATCCAGATGGTGGCAGACCATCAACATGTCCAGATGCTCGTCGACCGTGTTGCGGGTGTAGGGGCGGGTCGGGTTGGTGGACGAGGGGATCACGTTGGCTTCGCCACAGACCTTGATGATATCGGGGGCATGGCCGCCACCGGCGCCTTCGGTGTGGAAGGCATGGATGGTGCGGCCCTTGAAGGCCTTGACGGTGTTCTCGACGAAGCCGGATTCGTTCAGGGTATCCGTGTGGATCATCACCTGCACGTCCATCTCGTCCGCCACGGATAAACAACAATCGATCGCCGCGGGCGTGGTGCCCCAGTCCTCATGCAGTTTCAGGCCGCATACGCCGGCTGTGACCTGTTCCACCAGGGCGACGGGCAAGGAGGCGTTCCCCTTGCCGAAAAATCCCAGATTCATGGGAAAGCCGTCGGCGGCCTGCATCATGCGCTGAATATGCCACGGTCCAGGGGTACAGGTGGTGGCGTTGGTGCCCGTGGCCGGGCCGGTGCCGCCGCCCAGCATGGTGGTGATGCCGGAATACAAGGCTTCCTCAATCTGTTGCGGGCAAATGAAGTGAATGTGTACATCCAGTCCGCCGGCGGTGATGATCTTGCCTTCCCCCGCGATGGCTTCGGTCGACGGGCCGATGATGACGTTCACGCCCGGCTGAATGTCCGGGTTGCCGGCCTTGCCGATGGCGCTGATGCGGCCATCGGTGATGCCGATATCGGCCTTGACCACGCCCCAGTGATCCAGGATCAGGGCATTGGTGATGACCGTATCCACGGCGCCCTGGGCGCGGCTCCGTTGCGATTGGCCCATGCCGTCGCGGATCACCTTGCCGCCGCCGAATTTGACCTCTTCGCCATAAATGGTGTGGTCACGTTCAACCTCGATAAATAAATCCGTATCGGCCAGCCGCACCTTGTCGCCTACCGTGGGGCCGTACATATGGGCATAGTCGGCCCGATTCATGGTCGCGGCCATGCGCTAACCCTTCCCATCCAGGGCGCCCATGACGGCGCCGTTGAAACCGTAGACCTGGCGGTTGCCGTCGTAGGGCACCAAAGGCACCTCGCGGCGCTGTCCCGGCTCGAACCGGATGGCGGTGCCGGCGGGTATGTCCAAACGGCGGCCGCGCGCGGCCTCTCGGTCGAATTCGAGGGCGCTGTTGCTTTCATGGAAATGATAATGGCTACCCACTTGCACCGGCCGGTCGCCGGTATTGGCAATGGTCAGGGTGACGACGTCCCGCCCCTGGTTCAGGGTGATCTCGCCGTCTTGGGCAATAATTTCGCCAGGGATCATGATCTATTACCTCAACGAATGGGGTGATGGACGGTGACGAGCTTGGTGCCGTCGGGGAAGGTGGCTTCGACCTGCACATCGGGCAGCATTTCTGGGATGCCCTCCATCACCTGGTCACGGGTGATGACCTCGGCGCCGGCTGCCATCAGATCGGCCACCGTGCGCCCGTCGCGGGCGCCTTCGACCACGAAATCCGTGATCAGGGCGACGGCTTCGGGGTAGTTCAGCAGAACCCCCCGGCCCAGGCGGTTGCGGGCCACCATGGCCGCGGTCGCCACCATCAGTTTATCTTTTTCCCGTGGGGTCAGATACATGGGCTTCCTCCTCGAAGCGCTTCGTCAGCAGGCCCAGACGCGGGGCAGCGGGCTGGGCCGGCCATGGATGGCGGCGCGGAAGGGTAACAGGAATGCCTCCACATCCCGCCGCAGGGTCAGGCCGTCAGGGGCCAAAAAGCGGCAGATCAGCAGGCCCGGCCTTTCGCTGGCGCCGGCCCGGCCAAGGGCGTTTTGCAACAGGCGCTTGGCCGCCGCCAGATGGTCCCCGGCGTCGGATGCGGCATAGATCAGGGTGGCCAGGGCGCGGGCGCCCGCCAACAGCGACGGACGGCGGCGCAGGCCTTCAATATCGCCGTGCAGGCGGAAATCATCGGCCCAGATCAGCCGTCCGTCCCGGCGCAGGCGCCAGCGGTCGCGGACGGCGGCGTGATTTAGCCGCTCGCCGCTGGCCAGACGCCCCAACAGCAGCCAGTCCATTGCCAGCAGCCGGCTGCCGCTGTCCATCTCCATGTGGGTTTGCCGGGCCAGGGCGCCGCCATCGAACAGAATGGTCTCCTGGGGCAGCCAATCCAGAACGGCGCCGTCGCTCAGCATCAGGTGGCAGTGCACATGGCTATCGGCCCCACGCGAGCGATAGACCTTTTCCGCCGCCTGGGTGGTGGCCGTGACCTGGGCGCCGCCGTCCACGGTAATGGTGTATTTCAGGCGGTCGCCATCGGTGATGCCGCCGGCGGTGTTCAACAACACGGCCTCCACTCTGCCCTCGGGCCGGCGCGGCAGCAGCACCCGGCAGGGGCTGGCCTGATAGAGCGCGGTCAAGCGGGTCTCCCGGCCGGCGAAACCGACGCGGGCGGCGCCCTGCAAACGCTGCAGGCGTTGCACGGGCTGCTGGGGGATTGGCGTTTTAGACCGTGAGGTAGCGGCGTACATCTTTTTCCACCATACCGGATCTGGCACCGGATAGCACGACCTCGCCCCGGTCCATGACAATATAGTTGTCCGCCAGATCGCGGGCGAATTCAAAATATTGTTCCACCAGTACAATGGCCATGTCGCCGCGATCCCGCAACAGGGCGATAATCCGCTGGATGTCCTTGATGATCGAGGGCTGGATGCCCTCGGTCGGCTCGTCCAGTACCAGCAGGCGCGGTTGCATGGCCAGGGCGCGGGCGATGGCCAGTTGCTGTTGCTGGCCGCCCGACAGATCGCCGCCCCGGCGGCCCAGCATATCTTTCAGCACCGGGAACAACTTGAAGGTTTCCGGCGGCAACCGCCGTTCGCTGCGCGGCAGGGCGGCGAAGCCGGACCGCAGGTTCTCTTCCACCGTCAAATACGGAAATATCTCCCGCCCCTGGGGTACATAGGCGATCCCGGCGCGGGCCCTGGCGTGGGTGGGGGTATTCGTGATGTCACGGCCGTCCCAGTGGATGCCGCCGCCTTGAATCGCCTGCTGGCCGACGATGGCCCGCAGCAGCGAGGTTTTACCCACCCCGTTGCGTCCCAGCACACAGGCAATCTCTCCGGGGCGGGCGGTCAGGGTTACGCCGCGCAGGGCCTGCGACGCGCCATAGAAAAGATCAATGTTGTCCACCCGCAGCATCGCCTAGCGCCCCAGATAGACTTCAATGACGCGCGGGTCATTCTGCACCGTTTCCAAGGGGCCCTCGGACAGCACGGACCCTTCGTGGAGCACCGTGACCTTGGTGCCCAGGGCACGGACGAATTCCATGTCGTGTTCCACCACCACCACGGATCGGGTCAGTGCGATCTGGCGCAGCAGATCGGCGGTCTGCTCGGTCTCGGCATCGGTCATGCCGGCCACGGGTTCGTCCACCAGCAGCAGTTCGGGTTGTTGCATCAACAACATGCCGATTTCCAGCCATTGCTTTTGTCCATGGGACAATTCGCCGGCCAGACGCCGGCGCGCATCCGCCAGGGCGATGGTTTCAAGGGTCTCGTCGATGGCGGTCCGCTGGGCCCCCGATAGCTTTGCGAAAAGGCTGGCGAAAGGGCCGCGCGGGGCCTTTTGTGCGAGTTGCAAATTATCCTCGACGCTGTGACTTTCAAACACCGTCGGCTTTTGAAATTTGCGGCCAATGCCCAGGTTCGCGATCTCGGCCTCATCCATGCGGGTCAGGTCGATATCGCCCTGGAACAGGGCGATCCCCTTGTCGGGGCGCGTACGGCCCGTAATGATGTCCATCATGGTGGTCTTGCCGGCACCGTTGGGGCCGATGATGGCCCGCATCTCGCCCGACTCCACCACCAGGCTTAGATCATTCAAAGCCTTGAAACCGGCAAAGCTGACAGAGATACCGTCAAGATACAGAATTTCGCTCATGGGCGGCCCCGTGCGCCGATCAGGCGGGCCAGCCCGACGCTGCCCGCGGCGCCCGCGATGCCCTTGGGCAGGAACAGCGTAACGCCGACGAACAGGCCGCCCAGGGCGAACAGCCAGATCTCGGGGAAGGCGGCCGTCAGATAGCTTTTCGCCAGGTTGACCAGGACCGCGCCCATGATGGCGCCGATCAAGGTGCCGCGCCCACCCAGAGCCACCCAGACGACGATTTCGATGGAGTTGGCCGGTGCGAATTCACCGGGATTGATGATCCCGACCTGGGGCACATAAAGCGCGCCGGCGATCCCGGCCATGACGGCCGAAAGGGTAAAGACGAACAATTTGTAATGTTCCACCCGATAACCCAGAAAACGGGTGCGGCTTTCCGCATCGCGGATGCCCACCAGGATCTTGCCCAGCTTGGATGCCACGATCATCCGGCACAGCACGAAACCGGCCAGCAAGGCGATTCCGCTGGCTATGAACAGGGCGACACGGGTGCCTTGGCTGTGCAGATCAAAGCCCAGGATTTCCTTGAAATCGGTCAAGCCGTTGTTGCCGCCAAAACCCATGTCGTTGCGGAAAAAGGCCAGCATCAGGGCAAAGGTCATGGCCTGGGTGATGATCGAAAGGTAGACGCCGCTGACCCGGGAACGGAAGGCAAACCAGCCAAAGATCAAGGCCAGCGCGCCGGGCACCAGCATCGCCATGGCCAGGGCAAAGCCAAAGCTGTCAAAGCCGTACCAGTACCAGGGCAGTTCCTGCCAATTCAAAAACACCATGAAATCGGGCAGTTCGGCGTTGCCATAGACCCCCCTTTCGCCGATCTGGCGCATCAGGTGCATGCCCATGGCGTATCCGCCCAGGGCGAAGAAGGCGCCGTGGCCCAGGCTAAGAATGCCGCAATAGCCCCAGATCAGATCGACCGACAGGGCCAGCAGGGCAAATGACAGATACTTGCCAAACAGGCTAAGCGCATAGGTGGGCACATGCAGGGCCGAGGTTTCCGGCAGGGCGAGGTTGAGGGTCGGCACGATGATCGTGATCCCGGCCAACAGGGCCGCGAATATCCAGGTGCTGGCGTTGAGTTTCATCGCCCTATGACTCCGCCGCGCGGCCCTTCAGGGCGAACAGTCCCCGGGGACGTTTCTGGATGAACAGGATGACCAGCACCAGGATCAGGATCTTGCCCAGTACCGCGCCGGCATAAGGTTCGAGAAACTTGTTCCCCAGGCCCAGGGTCAGGGCGGCAACCAGAGTGCCCCACAAATTGCCGACGCCGCCGAAAACCACCACCAGGAAACTGTCGATGATGTAGCCCTGGCCCAGATTGGGACTGACATTGTCGATCTGGCTCAAGGCGACGCCCGCCAGGCCGGCAACGCCCGAGCCCAGGCCGAAGGTCATGGCATCCACCCAGCTGGAACGGATACCCACCGCATCGGCCATGGCCCGGTTCTGGGTTACCGCCCGCATGCGCAGGCCAAAGTCGGTGTAGCGGATCAACAGGGTCAGAACCAAAAAGACCAATATGGCGAACACGATAATGCAGATGCGGTTGTTGGTCAGCGCCAGGCCACCGGTGATCTCGATTGAACCGCTCATCCAGGACGGCGCGATCACTTCCCGGTTGGTCGGGCCAAAGACCGAACGGACGAATTGCTGCAATATCAGGCTCAGACCCCAGGTCGCCAGCAAGGTTTCCAGGGGCCGGCCATAAAGGAAGCGGATGACGCTGCGTTCCAGCAATATGCCAAACAGGCCGGTGACCAGGAATGCGCAGGGAATGGCAAGCAACAGGGATTGCGTGTAGGCACCGGGAAAATAGCCGTGAAAGATCACCTGCGCCACATGGGTGGTATAGGCGCCCAGCATGACCATTTCGCCATGGGCCATGTTGATTACCCCCATCACGCCAAAGGTGATGGCCAGGCCGATGGCCGCCAGCAGCAGCACGGAGCCGAGGCTGAGGCCCTGGAACAGATATTGCAGAATATTGAAGAAGCTCAGGCGGCGTTCGATGCCTTTACTGGTGCGGGCCACTGCCGCCAGCAACTCACCCTGCGCCGTCTGGGCGGTGTTGGCCAGCAGATCGCGAACATCGCGGTCTGGAAAATCGGCCAGCATTTTCGCGGCCAAGAGCTTTTCTTCGTCACTGCCATGGCGCAGACGAACCGCCGCCAGGGTGCGGGCCAATGCCGCGCGGACACTGGCGTCGGTCTCCTGCAGATAAGCCTTGGCCAGAGGGAGCAGACTTTCGGCGCCAGCGGATTTGAACATGGCTTGGGCCGCGGTCAGGCGTTGCGCCACCTCCGGGCTGAACAAGGTCAGCGCACCGAGCGCGCCGTGCAGGACGCCGCGCAGGCGGTTGTTGAGCCTGATTTTGTTGGATGAGCGGGGCTTGGCCTCGCCCAACGGCGCGCCGGTAAGGGGGTCAAAAAAGAAATCTTCGCCGTTCCGGGTCTTCACGATGACGATGGCGCCATCGGCTTTTCTGATATGCAGGCGGCCTTCCAGCAATGCGGTCAGCGGGGCGACGACGCGGGCATCGCCGCTGGCCGCCAAGGTCTCGACCGCCGCGATTTTGGCGTTGAAACTTTTAGCGGTCAGGCCGGTCAGTTGATCTGCCGTCTGGTCCGCCCGGGCCGGTGCCTGGATAACCACGGCGGCGAACAGCAGCAGCAGGGAAAGGGTGATACGTCGCGGCATTATGCTTGTGGCCTAAAAAACTTGTCATGCCGACCGCGCCGGACGACGTGGAAAAATCGCGGGCGGCGATGCCCGTCATCACTCTGGGCACCGCCTCTCCGTCGGCTATCTAGTTGGTGAACGTTGGTTTCTTGCAGTTGCCGCAAATCCAGGGGTAGGTCCAATCGGCGGTCAGGGCCGCGCTTTCGGGGATAAAATCACTCCAGGCATCACCGACCACTTCGCCCTCGGTCCGCCAGACTACGTCGAACTGACCGTCGGCCTGAATTTCACCGATCAGCACGGGCTTGGAGAGGTGATGATTGGTGTTCATCACCGCCATGCCCCCGGTCAGATTTTTGACCTTTTGCCCGTACATGGCCTGACGTACCGCATCCACATTGGTGGTGCCGGCCTGCTTCACGGCCTGGGTCCACATCTTGAAGCCGATGTAGGTGGCTTCCATGGGATCGTTGGTGACCCGCTTGCCATCACCGATGAAGGCATGCCAGCCCTTGATGAAGGTGGCGTTCTCGGGCGCATCCACGGACATGAAGTAGTTCCAGGCAGCCAGGTGACCCACCAAAGGTTTGGTGTCCAGGCCGGCCAGCTCTTCCTCGCCGACCGAGAAGGCGATGACGGGGATGTCTTCCGCCTTGATGCCCTGGTTGGCCAGTTCCTTGTAGAACGGCACGTTGGCGTCACCGTTGATGGTGGAGACCACGGCGGTTTTGACGCCGGCCGAGGCAAATTTCTTCACGGATGTAACGATGGTCTGCCAATCGGAATGGCCGAACGGGGTGTATGCTTCCATGATGTTGGCGTCGGTGACGCCCTTGTTGTGCAGGAAGGCGCGCAGGATCTTGTTGGTCGTGCGGGGATAGACATAGTCCGTGCCCAACAGGATGAAGCGTTTAGCCCCGCCGCCGTCCGCGCTCATCAAATATTCCACCGCCGGGATCGCCTGCTGATTTGGCGCGGCGCCGGTGTAGAAGACGTTGCGCGAGGATTCCTCGCCTTCGTATTGCACCGGATAGAACAGCATGCCGTTCAGTTCCTCGAACACCGGCAGCACGGATTTCCGGGACACCGAGGTCCAGCAACCGAACACCACGTCGACCTTGTTGACCTGGATCAGCTCGCGGGCCTTTTCCGCGAACAGCGGCCAGTTCGAGGCGGGGTCGACCACCACGGCCTCGACCTTCTTGCCCAGTAGGCCACCGTCCTTGTTCAACTTGTCGATCATCATCAGGACCGAGTCCTTCAAGGTGGTCTCGGAAATCGCCATGGTTCCTGAAAGGGAATGAAGCACGCCGACCTTGATCGTGTCTTCCGCCGCCTGGGCCGAAAGGGCCGAGACACCGACACTCACCGCCAGGGTGGCGGCTGCCAATGTGTTAAGGGCATTACGTCTGCTTATCATCAGTTCGTCTCCATAAGGGGTTGTCTTGCACCAACCTATGGTTTGCAAACCGCATGCCAAATTCAGGAATAGTTAACTATTTCTCTAACCATCTGTAATATTTGATGGAATTCTAGGTATCAGGGGGTTTTAGTGGTGGCGATGTTTGCCTATAAAATAGGCGATTACAGGTATTGCATATAAATTAGGCTATATCTCTAATAGGCGTCACACAATCGACATCGCCAGGCGCCATCGATGCACCCGCACCAGAACCAATAGCCAGACCAAGACGACCGACGCGCCAGCGGCGGCCGTGACCCAAATCAAATTACGCGCCTCAACTTGCTGGGACTGAAACACGAACGCCTGTTCGGCTCGAAGCACCCGCAGAAATTTCCCCATTCCGCTCGCATAGACCTGCTTCTGGATCAGATACCGATCACCAGACAGAATGGCACGGGCTTCCCCCAGCTCCAATTCACGAACCAATTCGAAAACCTGGTTTTCCATTCTCACGAGTTCGCCATTGGCGGCCTCCGTCTCGCTGATGGCGTCGGCGATGCCACGCTGCCGCGCAATGCCGATGGCGGTCTCGATCGCGGTATACAACTTCAGTTCGAACACCCGGTAGTGATCGATCCAGGCGACTTCGCCTGTCGCGGCCGCCATTGAAGCCGACATAGTCAGCACTTCGTCAAAATACACGATGTCGCCTCGGGCCCGCTCCAACTCGACGATGTGGGCGTCGGTGTCGCCGCCAATTTGGGCTGCGTCATAAACGTACCAGCACAACCCCGCGAGCGCCGCCAAGGTCGCGAGCAAGGCGATCGCCATTGTTTTGCCCGAAAATGTTTTGGCCCGAGGCTGGGCCTGCTCGGATACCATGGCCTGCTTTCCATTTCTCACGAGTGGTCTGACTAAACGAGGGTACGGCGCATGGGTATTTCTGCTTGATCCACGCATGCCATTGCTTTGCCGGCATCGTCAATGCAAACTTCGCAGATTCAGAAGACGCAGACAAGGTTCCGGCTATGGGGCCAATGCCATCCATCGAGGCGCCGTCAAATTGACAATCAGTACCGGATTGCTACTGTAAAATTCCCAATTGCAGGCGCTATGGAGAGCGAACATGACAACCGCGAATTGTTTCAACGATGAAAATGAGTATGACTTCGCTGCCATCGTCGATGGCTTGAACCGTTATCTGCGCCTGAAAGCGACGCCGATTGGCATGAAACGGTTCAAGACGGTGGCGGAGATGGAGGCGATTCCAAGAATTCGGCGGCCGGATCCGAACGAGAAACTGGCGATGGATCAGGTTGTCGGCCAAACCCGCTGGATCGGCTACACCCTTGGCGTCACCATGGACAATTTGATGGGCGCGCAATGCGGCGCCGTCGTCGGCCTGCATGCCCGAAGCAAGGAATGGCTGTCCGGTGATCGGATGAAGGGTGTCTGGTACGGCACCCTGGAAGATAGCGCCGCCCATCAGGCCGCCATGAGTTGTGCGTCCTATGGCGACTATGAAGCCATCGCGACCTCGCCGCTGACCTCGGGCCGGTTGGACAATCCTGATATCTGCCTGATTTATATGACCCCAGGACAGATGATCACCTTCATCAATGGCCTGCAATACAAAAACTACAAGAGGTACGAGTTCACCTGCGTTGGCGAGAGTGCGTGCGCCGATTCCTGGGGCAAGGCGCTGAGCAGCGGCGAACCGTCGGTTTCCATTCCCTGTTACGCGGAACGCAAGTTCGGCGGCGTCCAGGATGATGAAATGCTGATCGCGTTGCCGCCCCGTTTTCTGCCGGGTGTTGTTGAAGGCCTGGCGCAGTTGGACCGCAACGGTCTGCGCTACCCCATTCCCAACCACGGCCTCCAAAAATCGCCGCTCGACAGCATTTCGAAAAGCTACGGTTAGAGAAATTTTCTTTTCATTGGAGTCGCGCTCGCGGCTCAAGTAATTGGTTCAATTGCTCTATTCCGAAGATTCTGCGCACACTTGGCTCAAATGTGCCCTCGTCGCCCAATTCTAAAATCCGTCACTTACTGTTTGGTTGGCGTTGTCACGTCGCCAAACAAGGACCGCCATGAGCCTGCCGCTGCAGATTTCTCAGACGGCGGTAACCGCCGTTAGACCATTTTCGATATTTATCTAGTCGCCGAGCCACCCGCTCCTCCTCCCGACCACCCCCAGTAGCTCTTGGGATCATAATCCTGTGGGTGGTTGGGAGGGGGAGCGGGTGGTTAAGTCAACCTCGAAAATGGTCTATCAAGGTTTCCCTAACGGCACTGGCTCAAGCCGGTTTCCCCTGGCGCTGCCCGGCGCCATGGGTTGGCGTACGAACGCCGGGCCGCCATCACGGTCTTGGCCAAACATTTCAATGTCAATTCTAGACGGGCATTATGCGTATCAGTTCACGCAAAATCTACCACCACCTGCAACGCCTGTGCCGCCTTCTCCAATGCTACAATTCCCGGCATATCCGAGCCAGGCTTGGATTTGGCCAATTTCTTGCCCGCCTTCTCAACAGCGTCGCAATACGACATCAGTTGGTTCCGGTCGCTAGCGGCCAAAGTCTCGCGGATGACCGAAACAGATTTCTGCACAGCCGCCAATTCATTGACAGCCTGGGTGCGGAGAAAAATGGCATCGTCGTTGCGCTCCCGCAATACTTTGGCGATCGTGGCAATACGCCGCGCCACATTGCTCCTCTTGAGCGGTTCCAAGTTTTTCCGGGCGGTCCATATGTTTTTGGCCGTGGGCGCCAGAGCGGGAAGATTTTCAACCTTGGCCCGCAAGGCGTTGGGCACTTCGACGGTATCGGAACGTGTACGTTGTTGCGCTGGGTCGCGCCGGTCGGGACCAAGATAACTCTCGGTTTCGACAAACGGTCGCCGCGCGGTAATCAAGCGCGCCACACGGCCGCCAAGCTGTTGAGCGGAAAACGGCCACATCAACAAGTGATCGGTACCGGTATTCAAAACCTTGTTCACTAATTCCGATGCGGCATTCCAAGTCATGATAATTATCGGTACAAAAGGATCGGCGGAAAGGGCGTACTCGCGCGCTTGCCCGACCAATGACACCATGCGAAGGTTTGATGAATCCATGCCGACGATGAGCAATTCGAACTTGTGAGCGCGGACCAATGGGACAAGCTTTTCCGGCTTGTCCAAATTGATGATTTGACGAAATCCCAGTTTACGCAGATTGCCTGTGGTTCGGGCACTAATTTCCGGCCGGATGTCACAATGAAGTACTTTCGCGCCATCTGATTAGACTATTTTCGATAATCATCGAGTCACCGAGCCACCCGCTCCTACTACCCACAGGATTATGATCCCAAGAGCTACTGGGGGTGGTCGGGAGGGGGAGCGGGTGGGTAAGTCAACCCCTAAAATGGTCTAGTCTCACGCGCCGCGGTATTGGAGCAAATCCGCTTGCTTAAGGCGCGTGGGGCGTTCCGAATTTTGCAGAGATGCAAAATTTCATCCGTTGTCTCAACCGATTGCCCGACAATATCCGCCTCGCGGTGATGATTTATATCCGGTATCCGCTTGCGCGCATGCCTCGGTCCACAACCATTTCAATAGGGACCGCAACCTCAACCGCCGCGACGTTTTCAAGCAGAACCGCGCGGCCGCTCTTGCCAAATGCCGCCAACTTGCAGTCTATCTCCCGCAGCTTTGGCCCACGCGTCCGGGCCAATACCTGGCCGTCAGGCAGCACATCCCGTAACAGTCGCGAAAATAGCCTAAGCGTCGCCACCGGCATAACCGATGACCCGCAACGCGGCCGTGATCTCGTCCAGAACGGCCGGGTCGTCGATGGTGGCGGGCATTTTCCACTCCGTGCCGTCGGCGATGGCGGCCATGGTGCCGCGCAATATCTTGCCGGAGCGGGTTTTCGGTAGGCGGGGCACCACGGTACAGGTCTTGAACGCCGCTACCGGGCCGATCTCGGCCCGCACCTTGGCCACCAGTTCCTGGCAGATCGTGCCCTCGTCCCGCGCGACGCCGGCCTTCAGCACGGCAAAGCCCAGGGGGACCTGGCCCTTCAGGCTGTCGGCCACGCCGACCACGGCGCATTCGGCGACATCCTTGTGGCCGGCGAGGACCTCTTCCATGCCGCCGGTGGACAGGCGGTGGCCGGCCACGTTGATGATGTCGTCGGTGCGGGACATGATGTAGAGGTAGCCGTCCTCGTCCTGAAAACCGGCGTCGGCGGTTTTGTAATAGCCGGGAAACTCTTCCAGATAGGATTCGATATAACGCTCGTCGGCCTGCCACAGGGTCGGCAGGCAGCCCGGCGGCAGGGGCAACTTAATGACAATGGCCCCGGTGGCGCCGCGCGGTATTTCGTTGCAGCTTTCATCCACCACCCGCACGTCATAGCCGGGCACCGCCTTGGTGGGAGAACCGTGCTTGACCGGCAGGGCGCCCAGGCCCACGCAATTGGCGGCGATGGGCCAGCCGGTCTCGGTCTGCCACCAATGGTCGATCACTGGCCGCTGCAACTGTTGTTCGGCCCATTGAATGGTGTCTGGATCAGCCCGCTCGCCGGCCAGAAACAGGGTGCGGAAGCGGGACAGATCGTACTTGGCCAATAGTACGCCGTCCGGGTCTTCCTTGCGGATGGCGCGAAAGGCGGTGGGGGCGGTGAACAGCGCGGCACATTTGTGCTGTTGGATGACCCGCCAGAAGACCCCGGCGTCCGGTGTGCCCACGGGCTTGCCTTCGTACAGGATCGAAGTGGCGCCGTGGAACAGGGGCGCATAGACGATGTAGGAATGGCCCACCACCCAGCCCACGTCCGAGGCCGACCACCACACTTCACCGGGGTCGATGTCATAGATATTCTTCATGGACCATTTCAGGGCCACCAGATGGCCGCCGTTGTCCCGCACCACGCCCTTGGGAATGCCCGTGGTGCCCGAGGTATAGAGGATATACAGCGGGTCGGTGGCCAGAACGGGAACGCAGTCGGCGGCTTGCGCGCCGGCCATGGCCTCGTCCCAGTCATGGTCACGCCCAGGGATTAGTTCCGCCGCTTGCATGGGCCGTTGCAGGATCACGCAGGCAGCCGGCTTGTGGCGGGCCATTTCGATGGCGCCATCCAGCAATGGCTTGTAGGGCACGACGCGGCCCGGCTCCACCCCGCAGGAGGCCGACAGGATGACGTTCGGCAGGGCGTCGTCGATGCGGGTGGCGAGTTCGTTGGCCGCGAAGCCGCCGAAGACCACGGAATGCACCGCCCCGATGCGGGCGCAGGCCAGCATGGCGACGGCGGTTTCGGGCACCATGGGCATATAGATGATCACCCGGTCGCCCTTGTCGACACCCAAGGCCCGCAGCATGCCGGCGCAGCGGGCCACCTGATCGCGTAATTGCAGATAGCTGACGCTGCGGATGGTGTCGGTAACGGGTGAATCGTAGATGATGGCGGCCTGGTCGCCGCGTCCGGCTTCGACATGGCGGTCCACGGCGTTGTAGCAGGTGTTGGTCTGGGCCCCGGGAAACCAGCGGTAAAAGGGCGCGTGGCTGTCATCCAGGACCTGATCCCAGGTCTTGATCCAATGAATATCCTGTGCCGCCTCGGCCCAGAATGCCTGCGGGTCCTTTTGCCAGGCGCCATATGTTTCGTCGTATCCCCGGGGCATGGTTTTTTCCCTTTGTTGCGGCTGCGTCTGTTGCGGCTGCGTCCCGCGCCGTACGTCGTTGCCAAGCGTATTATGAAGCTTCACCCCGGCCAAGTCACCGCCCGCCGCCGCACCTACGGCACATAAACCGGCGGCAGGTTTTCGGCCAGGTCAAAGTCGTTCAGGTCCCTGGGCACCTTCAATACCGCATTGGCCCGCAACACCACTTCGCCATCGGCCAACAGGCGGCCCTCGGCGAAGACCAGGCTGCGGGTCTGCTTGACAACATCGCCATGGGCCTCGACCCATTGGCCCGCCATTACCGGCGCCAGGAAATCCGAGGTCATGTTGACCGTCACCAGAAAGCCGGGAATGCCGGTTTCCACGTTGGCGTTGAAGCCCAATTCGATGTCCATCAAGGTGAACAGCATGCCGCCATGGCAAATGCTTGCCGCGTTGACGTGCTTTTCGCCGCAGCGAAAGCCGAATTCTATCTTGTTGCCCAGATTGCGCAGGAACAAGGGTCCCACGGTGCCGTAGTAAAAACGTCCCGGCTCCCAGGGGTGAAAACCGGGCGGTGGACGATACGCTTCGAAGGGCATGAGCAAACCTGACTGAGTGTAAAACTGGAGCGCCGAACCTAGAGCAAATTTGATCCAAATGGGCTTGGAATCTTCAGAACGGCCCTGATACGCCCTCGCTGCGTGCCAGACTATCGGCTTGCTTCCAACCGGCCAGTTCACCGACGTAAGGTGCCGGAAAGGTAAAGGATGCGTCCTGGTCGGTCAGCACCTGTACAATCGCTGGCCGCCGCTGTGTCAAGGCCCGCGCGATTGCCGGGGCGATGTCCTCGCCTCTGTCCACCTGAATGCCGAAGCCTCCCGTGGCCTCGGCCATGGCGGCATAATCCACCGGACCGAAGGTAACCTGAATTTCATGTCCGATATGCTGCATGTGCTGCGCCATCTCGGCGCCAAGCGCCTGATCGTCGTTCAGAACGATGATGATCGGCAGACTGTGGCGCACCGCCGTCTCAAAATCCATGATGTGAAAGCCAATGGCGCCATCGCCCGTAATCAGACAGACCGGACGGTCCCGTCCCGCCGCCAGTTGTGCGCCAATGGCCAGGCCAATGCCCGAGCCCAGATGGCCGAAGTTGGCGGTATAGATAAAATCGGCCGATCGCTTCTGGAAAAAAGCATACTGATAGAGCATGGTCAGACCGCCATCGACGACAATGACGGCGTCATCGGGCACGGCCTTTCGTGCCTCGATCATCATATGGCCAGGATGCACGCGGTTGGTGTTCGGCAGGTTTTCCACCAAAGTTTGGTTCTCTGCTTCAGAGGCATTTCGCCAGATTTTCAGGTTTGGGTTTTCCTTGAACGCCGGCCCCGCATACAGCCCGTCCAGCAACTGCGTCAGCACCAGATCAATTTGCCCGACAAGCGCCACATCCACCGGGCGATTGATCCCGACGGCTGCGGCATCCGGCTCGACCAGGATTAACCGCCGCGCTTCATCGTTGGCCGAGAAATGCTTCAGGCGGCCGTAGTTCAGGGTTTCGGGCAAACAGCTGCCAACCGCCAGCATAACGTCCGCCGCGGCGATTGCCTCGCCTCCCGCCTGGCTCATATAACGCAGCCACTGTGGCTCGGTTTCAGGAAAGGCGCCAGCACCGCCCAATGTGGTCAGGACCGGACATTTGAGCTGGTGCGCCAAAGCGGCCAAGGCACCCTGGGACCGTGACCTCTGGACCCCTTCGCCGGCCAGCAACAGGGGCATGCGGGCCGTGCGCAGCATCGCAATGGCGTCGGCCAAGGCTGACTGCGGGGCCGGCTGCCCCGCCGCGCGGTACCGCGCGGGCGGTACCATGGCGGGGAACGCCGCTTCCTGCTCGTTGAGTTGGGCATCGTATTCAATGTAAACCGGCCCCGGTGTGCCGGTCAGCGCCTGCCGGAAGGCTTCATGCACCACTTCATCAAGATGGCTGAGCTGATCAAGCTTGGCGGCAAACTTGCAAACCTCGGCGAAGGCGGGCAGCAGGGCGGCATACAGCCATCGCCCCCGCCGCACGGCGGTATCAACGGCATGTTCGCGCCGGGCGCCAAGGATGATCACCGGGACATGCTCCTGGGCGGCGGTGATGGCGGCGGGCAGCAGGTTGGCCTGGCCCGGCCCCGGCGCCCCAATGGCGACCTGAACCTGGCCGGTCAGGGCGTGAAAGCCCATGGCCATGAAGACCGCGGATGCCTCGTGCCGGGGACCGACGACCTTCAGTCCTTGCCTCTCGGCGTGCAGCTGGATGTCTTTCATGGAGAGATCACCTTGGGAGAATATGGTCTGTACGCCTTCCTGTCTGAAATTGGCAATCAGGCGTTCGCCAAAGCTCATCCGTAGCCAGCTCACGGGCGTTCCTCCATATGCATCCAAAGCCGCGCCTCAACCGCCGGTGAAGTTCGGTTTCCGTTTGTTCGAGAAGGCGGTCACCGCCTCCTGATGATCGCCCGAGAGGTTGGATTGGGTTTCGACGCTAAGGCTCAAGTCCATCATCGAATGGGCCAGTTGGCGTAGGGGAATATTGACCACCTGCTTGGTCCAGCGCACCGATTTCGAGGCGCCCGATGCGAGCCGGCGCGCCAGGTTATAAACCTTATCGTCGAGTTCCTCGGCAGGGACCACATGATTGATCAATCCGATACGCTCGGCTTCGACCGCGCTCATCAAATCGCCGGTGAAAAGATATTCCTTGGCGCGCGCGAAGCCGACGAGTTGCGGCCAGATCACGGCGCCGCCATCACCAGCGACCAGGCCGGCGCTGACATGGGGGTCGCCAATCTTGGCATGCTCGGCGGCAATGATGATGTCGCAGAACAAGGCAACGGTGGCGCCAAGACCCACCGCATGGCCATTGACGCGGGCTATGATCGGCTTGTCGCACTCCAGCATGCGAAAGATAATGCGTTTGGCCTCGGGCACGATTTCATCGAACAGCGCGGGATCGTCGATCTTCTGTTGCATTGCGACAACGTTGCCGCCGGCCGAAAAGGCCCGCCCGGCGCCGGTCAGGACGACCACATCGACCTCGGCGTCGTCGTGAACGTCGCTCCAGATGCGCGAGAGGCCACGGTGCATGCCCGGCGTGAAGGCGTTGAGGTTCTCCGGCGAATTGAGGGTGATGGTCATGACGCCGTTGTTCTTTTCGATCAACAGGTCCTCGTACACGCTGTAGTCGATCATTGCTTTTTCCCTTTTTACTGTAGAATTTCTCCAAATCGCTCGAATGGCGCCCCAAAACCAGGCAAATGATAGCCCAGAAAGGTGGCGAAGACTTTGCCTGCCGCCCGGCCTGTGACGTTTGGCCGCGTCCCGAACCGCCTATTTGATCGACAACCTGTATTTGACGATGCGGTCATTGCCTGAATCCGAGATCCACAGGGTTTCCCCCTGCGCTTCGATCCCTTCAGGCGTCCTGAACTGGCCCGGCCCCTTGCCGGCTTGGCCCGAACCAAGGATCAGAAGTAGTTTGCCGTCCGCCGCGATAACCTTGACCTGATGGTTGTTCTTGTCCGCCGCGATGATGGTGCCGTCGGTCAGGATGTCCTGGTAACGGACACCGTCAAAATTGTAGGGTGGACCTTTCAGTTCCCGTTTGACCTTCAAGTCCGGCGACAACAGCAGCATCCGGTCGTTGCCGGCATCGGAAAGCCAGATGTCACCGTTTGGCGCCAGGGCGAGATCGTGAGGCGACGACAGTCCGTTCAATTCAAAGACAATCTTGCCGCCTTCATAGGCAACCACATTGCCCGACCAGGCGCCGCCGACATAGATGCGGCCGTTGGGGTGCGCCAGTACGCCCTCGGGCCCGCGTATGCGGGCCGAAAGCGCCCCGATCCGTGTGGCCTTGGCGCCGTCCATTTCATAGATAATGACGCGGCCATTGTGTGTATCGGCCACATAGGCCCGGCCATCGCTATCGAAATCAATATCATGGGTGCCAGATTGATGATCGGCGCCAAACGCGGTGATAAAGGCCAATGACCGGGGATCAAGTACGGCGATGCGATTATTGCCCACGTCGGCGACGAACAGATATCTGCCGTCCGGCGACAGTTTCAGGTCGTGCGGATTCTTGAGTTCCGCCGCGCTCGCGGTGATGAATTCCGCGCTGGTTTGCGCCAGAACGGCAGAGGTGACGGCAGGGGTGAGGGCGAAGCAGACGGCCAAAGCCAAGGCGCGGCGAAAAATCATGTCCTGTCTCCATGTGAGATTTTAACGAATTCTGCAGATTGATCGCTTATCATGCAAATGCTCGGTGGCCCTTGCCCTCGCAGTTCGGGCAGTGTATGTCTCCGCCGCGCCACAGGCTTTGAGCCTGGCCCAGCCCTTCATTCTAGAGATCGTGACCATACCATGCCGCTTCGCAATATCGCTATCATTGCCCATGTCGACCACGGCAAGACCACCCTGGTCGATGCCATGTTCCGTCAGTCCGGTACCTATCGCAGTAACCAACTGATTGCTGAACGGGCTATGGATTCCAACGATCAGGAGCGCGAACGGGGCATTACCATTCTGTCCAAGTGCACCTCGGTCGAATGGCGGGGAACGCGTATCAATATCGTCGATACGCCAGGGCACGCGGATTTCGGCGGCGAGGTGGAGCGTATATTGAAGATGGTGGATGGCGTCGTGCTGCTGGTTGACGCCGCCGAAGGCCCGATGCCACAGACCAAGTTCGTCACCGGCAAGGCCCTGGCCCAGGGTTTGCGTCCCATGGTGGTGATCAACAAGATCGATCGGGGCGATGCCCGGCCCGATGAAGTGCTGAACGAGATCTTTGATCTGTTCACGGCCCTGGAAGCCAATGAAGAACAGCTGGATTTCCCCTATCTTTACGCGGCCGGCCGGGATGGCTGGGCCAGCGAAGATGCCAACGCGAGGGGTGGTGATTTGACGCCGCTGTTCGAATTGCTGCATCGTCATGTCGCGGCCCCGACGGTTGATCTGGACGCGCCCTTCGCCATGATTGCCACCTTGCTTGACGCCGACCCCTATTTGGGCCGGGTGCTGACGGGCCGGGTCGAGGCCGGACGTCTGTCGCAAAACGATACCATCCGTGCCCTGCGCGGTGACGGCAGCGTGGTGGAAACCGCGCGGGTAACCAAGTTGCTGGCCTTTCGCGGCCTTGACCGGGTGCCGGTGGAGACGGTCTCGGCCGGCGATATTATCGCCATCGCCGGCCTGCAGCATGCCACGGTTGCCGACACCATCGCCGATCCGGTGGTAACCGTACCGATCATAGCGCCGCCGATTGATCCGCCAACCTTGGCCATGACCTTTTCCATCAATGATTCTCCGCTGGCCGGGCGCGATGGTTCGAAAGTGCAAAGCCGGGTGATCCGTACCCGCCTACTGGCCGAGGCCGAGGGCAATGTCGCCATCAAGGTTTCCGAGACCGGCGACAAGGATGCCTTCGAAGTGGCGGGCCGGGGTGAATTGCAATTGGGCGTCTTGATCGAGAGCATGCGCCGGGAAGGATTCGAGCTGACCATTGGGCGCCCACGGGTGCTTTACCGCCAGGACCCCAATAGTGGTAAACGCACCGAACCAATCGAGGAAGTTTCCATCGACGTGGACAATGAGTTCACCGGCGTGGTGGTGGAAAAGATGGCTGAGCGTAAGGGCGAAATGACCGATATGCGGCCCTTTGGCATCGGCCGCACGCGTATCACCTTCCTTGCGCCCTCGCGCGGCCTGATCGGCTATCACGGCGAATTTCTGACCGATACCCGTGGTACCGGGATCATGCATCGGCTGTATCACGGCTATGCGCCTTACAAGGGCCAGATCCATGGCCGTCATCGCGGTGCCATTGTTTCCGGCGAGACGGGCACTGCCGTGCCTTTTGCCCTGTGGCACCTGGAAGAACGCGGCGTGTTGTTTATCGGCGGCGGCGAACAGGTCTATGGCGGTATGGTGATCGGTGAAAACGCCAAGCCCTCGGACATGGAGGTCAATCCTTTGAAGGCGAAACAGCTGACCAATATCCGGGCCTCGGGCAAGGATGACGCGGTGCGCCTGACGACGCCCCGGCGCATGACCCTGGAACAGGCCATTGCTTATATTGGCGATGATGAAGTGGTCGAAGTGACGCCACATCACATTCGCCTGCGCAAGGCGACCCTTGACCCCCATCAGCGCAAGCGGGAGCGCCGCGCCGCCATGGCTAGCTAGCTGGAGGGCTCATAAAGGGACACCCCTTTCCGGGCGCTTGCGGCCGGCGGTTTCAGTCCAGCGACGGCATATTGAGGCCAAATTTCCTGGCGCAGTCGATTGCGCTTTCATAGCCCGCATCGGCATGGCGCACGACGCCAGAGGCGGGATCGTTCCACAGCACCCTCTCGATCCGCCGGGCCGCTTCGGGCGTACCGTCGGCGACGATGACCATGCCCGCATGCTGGGAATAGCCCATGCCAACGCCGCCACCGTGATGGATCGAGACCCAGGTCGCACCAGAGGCGCAATTGACGAGGGCGTTCAACAACGGCCAATCTGAGACGGCGTCGGAGCCGTCCTTCATGGCCTCGGTCTCGCGGTTGGGTGATGCGACGGAACCGGCATCCAGATGATCGCGGCCGATCACGATGGGCGCCTGCAGTTCGCCGCTGGCGACCATCTCGTTGAAGGCCAGGCCCAGACGGTGACGGTCGCCCAGGCCAACCCAGCAAATCCGCGCGGGCAGGCCCTGGAACTGGATACGTTCGCGCGCCATATCCAACCAATTGTGCAAATGGCGGTCATCGGGCATCAGTTCCTTGACCTTGGCATCGGTGCGGTAGATATCCTCGGACGCCCCCGACAGGGCGACCCAACGGAACGGCCCGACGCCGCGGCAAAACAGCGGCCGAATGTAGGCGGGCACGAAGCCGGGAAAATCAAAGGCGTTTTCCACCCCCATATCCTTAGCCATCTGACGGATGTTGTTGCCGTAGTCCAGTGTCGGCGCGCCCATTGCATGAAAGGCCAGCATGGCGCGCACCTGGGTCGCCATGGAGGTCATGGCCGCCGCCTCGACGGCTTTCGGGTCGCGTTCCCGTGCCTCTTGCCATTCTTCCAGGCTCCAGCCGGCGGGCAGGTAGCCATTGAAGGGGTCATGGGCCGAGGTCTGATCGGTTACCACGTCGGGACGGACGCCACGGCGCACCAGTTCGGGGAAGATCTCCGCTGCGTTGCCCAGCAATCCGACCGAGATTGGCTTTTTACCGGCGCAGGAAGATTGCATCAGTTCCAGGGCCTGATCCAGATTATCCGCGCGCCGGTCCAGATAGCCGCCCTGCAAGCGGGCCTCAATGCGGCTGGCCTGGCATTCAACCGCCAGCAGCGACGCACCGGCCATGGTCGCCGCCAGGGGTTGGGCCCCGCCCATGCCGCCCAGGCCTGCCGTCAGGATCCAGCGTCCCAGCAGATCACCGCCGTAATGTTGCCGGCCGACCTCGGCGAAGGTTTCATAGGTACCCTGCACGATGCCCTGGCTGCCAATATAGATCCACGATCCGGCGGTCATTTGCCCATACATCATCAGGCCGACCTTATCCAATTCGTTGAAGTGGTCCCAATTGGCCCATTCCGGCACCAGGTTGGAGTTGGCGATCAGAACCCGCGGCGCGTCGCTGTGGGTTTTCAGCACCGCCACCGGTTTGCCTGACTGCACCAGCAAGGTTTCATCCGCCCCCAAGGTTTTGAGTGTGGCGGTGATCTGATCAAAGGCCTGCCAATTGCGGGCGGCCCGTCCAATGCCGCCGTAGACCACAAGCTCCTGAGGATTTTCAGCAACTTCGGCATCCAAGTTATTCATCAACATGCGCAGGGGTGCCTCGGTCAGCCAGCTTTTGGCGCTCAATTCACGTCCCCGCGGCGCCTTGATGTTCCGCGTGTTATCGATGCGTGAGCTTTGGGTCATTTCGCGCTCCCACGTTTTGCCGTAGTCTGCCCGTCTTGTCGGTTTTGATTCGTAGGCTGATTTTCGGCGACCTGCAAACTGTCAATGGGGCATGCCATGAGTAAAGCACGAATCCTGGTTCCCGGCAGCGTAACCCTGAAGGATTTGGCGTCGCTGTATTGGGATAGCCCGGCGGTGGCGCTGCATCGAGATACCAAGCCCGGCATTGATGCCGCGGCCACCGTGATCGCTCGCGCGGCCCAAGGCAAGGCGGCGGTCTATGGGGTCAATACGGGATTCGGCAAATTGGCCAATACGACGATTGCGCCTGGCGATACGGCGGCCCTGCAACGCAACCTGATCCTCTCCCACTGCTGCGGCGTCGGGGCGCCATTGCCAGAACGGATTGTACGTCTGATCATGGCCTTGAAGCTGCTATCCCTGGGGCGGGGCGCCTCGGGTGTGCGAAGCGAGGTGGTTCAATTGTTGACGAGCATGCTTGGCGCCCAAGTTGCCCCGGTCATCCCCGGTCAGGGTTCGGTTGGGGCATCAGGTGATTTGGCACCCCTGGCGCATATGACAGCCGTAATGCTGGGCGAGGGCGAGGCTACCTACAAGGGGCGGCTGATGGCCGGCGGGGAAGCCTTGGCGGCAGCCAAATTGACGCCCATCGTGCTGGGCCCCAAAGAGGGCCTGGCGCTGATCAACGGCACCCAGGTATCCACCGCACTGGCCCTGGCAGGATTGTTCGAAACCTGGCGCTGTGCCATGGGCGCCATTGTCACCGGCGCCTTGTCAACCGATGCCATCATGGGCTCCGCCGAGCCGTTCAGGCCGGAAATTCAGGCCTTGCGCGGCCATCAGGGGCAGATAGATACGGGGTTGGCGTTGAGCACGCTGATTGCAGGTTCGGAAATTCGCGAATCTCACCGCAGCGATGACGCGCGCGTGCAGGACCCGTATTGCGTCCGCTGTCAACCGCAGGTAATGGGCGCCTGTCTCGACCTGCTGCGTTTTGTCGGCCAAACTCTAGCGGTGGAAGCGAACGCCGTAACCGATAATCCTCTGGTCCTGACGACAGACGGCAGCATTGTTTCAGGCGGCAATTTTCATGCCGAACCGGTCGCGCTGGGAGCGGATCAGATTGCCCTTGCCATTGCCGAAATCGGTGCCATCACCCAGCGCCGGGTCGCCCTGCTGGTGGATCCGGCCATGAATTTCGGTCTGCCCGCATTCCTCTCGCCCAATCCCGGAATCAATTCCGGCTTCATGATCGCGGAAGTTACGACCGCCGCCCTGATGGCAGAGAACAAGCAAAAAGCCTCTCCTTGCTCGGTCGATTCGACCCCGACGTCCGCCAATCAGGAGGATCATGTCTCCATGGCGGCCCATGCTGCCCGGCGCTTATTGGAAATGGCGGAAAACCTTTCCCAGATCGTCGGCGTGGAACTTCTGGTGGGGGCTCAGGGCGTGCAATTTCGGGCACCCTTGCGGACCAGCGACGCGCTGGCGCAGGTCATCGGCCGCCTGCGTCGGGATGTGCCCCCGCTTGGTGAGGATCGCATCCTGGCTCCGGATATGGCTTGCGCTGCTGGTCTGATCCGGTCCGGCGAGATCGCCGCGGCGGCCGGAATCACCCTATGTATCGAGACCCTTCCGGATCCTCCAACCCTTGCCAACTAGCCGGGCCCAGATCGCCAACCCGGCAAATTCTGCCTGATTTACCCGGCAATCCTTGCCTACCCGGCATTTATTACCGGCCCCGTGCGGCGTGGTTAATTACTTTAAACTATCAATATTGCAAGTAATCAATGGCTTGTTTGCGGCCTGATTCCTCGCCTTTTTGGCACATTTATTGCAACCCCGCTGATAGGCGCAAAACGCGCCAATCCGCAGTAGCGGGTACACCTAGAAAAAAGGATGGTAGATATGCCTCTATCAGTAAATACAAACGTCGGCGCAATGCTCGCGCTGCAAAACCTCAGCAAAACCAACAAAGCGATGGATATGACGCAGCTTGCGATCACCACCGGCCTGCGGGTCAGTGGTCCGAAGCAGGATGCTTCCTCCTATGCTATCGCGCAAAACATGCGCGGTGACATCTCGGGCCTCGGCGCGGTGAAAACCGCACTGGCCAATGGTGAAGCTACCGTCAACACAGCCATCACGGCCGGTCAGTCAATTTCCGACATGTTGACGGAGATGAAGGCCAAGGTGGTTCAGGCGAACCAGGCCGGTCTCGATTCCGCGTCGCGG
>JAQBYC010000039.1 GCA_027623205.1 Pseudomonadota bacterium
TGGAACGCTTCCAAAGACCGGACATATCGTCTGCTACAAAATCCGGACATATCATTCGCTACTGACAAAGGCCGCAACAACACTGGACAAGTCGCCATCGCATACAATGTAATACGGTGATGGCCTCAAAAAAGCGCAACATATCAGCAACCGACCGCGACAAGGGCGTTCAGGAATTCCTGAGTAAAATGGCCGCGACGCCCACCGCCCATGCCGCAAAGACCCGTGGTCGCCTGCTGTTTGCCATGGATGCTACCGCATCACGGGAGCCGACCTGGGATACCGCCTGTCAGATCCAGGGCGATATGTTCGCCCAGACGGCGACCCTGGGGGGCCTTGACGTACAGCTGGCCTATTACCGGGGCTACAAGGATTTTCGCGCCACGCCGTGGATTTCCACCTCGGCCGACCTGATCCCCTTTATGACCCGTGTGCGGTGCCTGGGCGGACAAACCCAGGTGGAGCGGTTACTACGCTATGCGGTGCGGGAAACCGCGAAACAGCGGATCAATGCCCTGGTCTTCGTTGGTGACAGTCTGGAAGAGGATATCGACCGGGTTTGCACCGTGGCCGGCGAGCTGGGCATGTTGGGGGTTCCGTGTTTCCTGTTTCACGAGGGTTTTGAACCGACGGCAAGCCGGGCCTTCAAACAGATCGCGACGCTGACCCGGGGCGCCTATTGCCGCTTTGATGCCTCGTCCGCGACGCAGTTACGGGATTTGCTTGCCGCCGTTGCGGTCTATGCCGCAGGCGGGCGCAAGGCGCTGTCGGATTTCTCCCAGGGCAAGGCCGCCACCATTCTGCAGATCGCCCATCAGGTGGGTGCGCGGCGGTCATGATCGGCTATTTCATTTTGGGGGTCTGTTTGTTGGGCGCATTGGGTCTGATTGGTAAATTGCTGCTCACTGCGGACCCGGAATTTCTGGCAAAGGCTTTGCGCTTTAGCGCATTTGGCCTGTGCGCCGCAGTGGCGCTATTCCTCTTGCTTACCGGGCGGTTTGCCCTGGGCCTGCCACTGGCCTTCATGGCCGCTGCTTTTTTGCGCCGTTGGGCCTTGCCCAGGCTGGGACCGCGTATTGGCGGCGGGGCCCGCCCGTCCACGGGGCGCAGTTCCAACGTGGAAACAGACTATCTACGCATGACACTGGATCATGATAGCGGCGCCATGCGCGGGGATATTCTGCGCGGCACCTTCGCGGGCCGCGATCTGAACGATCTGACACCGGAGCAACTGGTCGAATTGCTGGCCGAATGCCGCCGCCACGACGGCGAAGCGGCGCAGGTATTGGAGGCCTATCTGGACCGAACCCAGGGCAGTGACTGGCGCCGGAACGGAGACGGTTACGGCCAGCACCACGGCGGCCATGGCAATGCCAACCAACACGCAGGCAGGGGCGGCATGAGTTTGGCGGAAGCGTGCGAAGTTCTGGGCCTGGAAGCCAATCCGTCACCCAGCGAGGTCCGCGAGGCCCATAAGCGCCTCATGCTGAAACTGCACCCGGACAAGGGCGGCTCTTCCTATCTTGCGGCAAAAATCAATCAGGCCAAGGATTTATTGCTGGGTGTGTGATGGCATGACTTGCGTGACCGCCCTGGCCATGGCAGAAGCGCGTCACGATACCTAGACAGCTTTCGAACTGCATAAGGGTCAGGAAAGGTCCAATTGTGATGCGCGTACGCAAGGCGGTATTCCCCGTTGGTGGACTAGGCACGCGTTTTCTGCCGGCAACCAAGGCGCTGCCAAAGGAAATGCTGCCCATTGTTGACAAACCATTGATCCAGTATGCGGTGGAAGAAGCCCACGCGGCCGGGATAGAGGAGTTCATCTTCGTGACTGGCCGGGGCAAAACGGCGATTGAGGATCATTTTGATCACTCCTATGAACTGGAAGACCTGCTGTCGTCGCGCAACAAGTTGGAGGCCCTGGAAGCCGTGCGGGCGGTTGTGCCCGGCGCCGGCCAGATCGCCTATACCCGGCAGCAGGAACCCCTTGGTCTCGGCCATGCGGTCTGGTGCGCGCGAAAATTGGTGGGCAACGAGCCCTTTGCGGTCCTGCTGGCCGATGATCTCATTTTGAGCGAAAAACCCTGCCTTAAGCAAATGGTGGAAGCCGTCGGCGAAACCGGAGGCAACATGGTAGCCGTAATGGATGTGCCCCGCGAACATACCTCCCGTTACGGTATTCTGGATGTCGGCAGCGACGATGGCCGCCTGGCGGAGGTCCGGGGTCTGGTGGAAAAACCCCATCCGGAGGCGGCGCCCTCGACCTTGTCGGTCATCGGGCGCTATATCCTGATGCCCGAGGTGTTTGACCATCTGAGCGAGAATGAACCGGGTGCGGGCGGGGAAATTCAATTGACGGACGCGATGGCCAAAATGATTGGCGGACTGCCTTTCCATGGATTGCGTTTTGAAGGCACTCGTTTTGACTGCGGCGACAAATTAGGGTTTTTGCAGGCGACGATAGCCTTTGGTCTATCCCGGGATGATTTACGGGAGGGTCTTGGTGATTATATTTCGACGATAGCCAAGGAGATCTAGAGACGTGAACCCAGACCTGAATGCCATAACAGGGCGTACCTAGCCATGCATGTCACCATGATCGGAACCGGCTATGTTGGCTTGGTATCAGGCGCTTGTTTCTCCGAATTCGGGCACACCGTTACCTGCGTCGATAAGGACACCGGCAAGATCGATGCTCTGCGAGCGGGCCGGATCCCGATTTTTGAACCAGGCCTTGAAAAACTGGTGGCGACCAACGTCGCCGCGGGCCGCCTGACCTTTACGACGGAACTGCAACGGCCCGTGGCGGATGCCGATGCGGTATTTATTGCAGTCGGCACCCCGTCCCGCCGGGGTGACGGCCATGCCGATTTGACCTATGTCTTCGAGGCCGCGCGCGAAGTGGCGAAGGCGCTGGACGGCTATACCGTGATCATCACCAAATCAACCGTGCCGGTCGGAACAGGAGCGGAAGTGGCGCGGATTGTCGGCGAAGCCAGGCCGGATGCGGATTTTGATGTCGCCTCGAATCCGGAATTTTTGCGTGAAGGCGCGGCGATCAGCGATTTCATGCGCCCCGATCGCGTGGTTGTGGGCACCGAAAGTGACCGGGCCCGCGAAGTCATCCGTGAACTATACAGATCGTTGTTCTTGAACGAGACGCCAGTAATGTTCACGTCGCGGCAGACGGCGGAATTGATAAAGTATGCCGCCAATGCGTTTCTCGCGACAAAGATCACCTTCATCAACGAGATCGCCAATCTGTGCGAACAGGTTGACGCAGATGTCCAGGATGTAGCCCGCGGCATCGGCCTCGATGGCCGCATTGGCAACAAGTTCCTGCACGCAGGTCCCGGTTATGGCGGCTCGTGCTTCCCCAAGGACACCTTGGCCCTGTTGCGCACGGCCGAGAGCCTCGGCCTGCCGCTGGACATCGTCAAGGCCACGGTGGCCGTCAATGGTCAACGCAAAAAGGATATGGCGCAAAAAATCATTGATGCCTGTGGCGGCTCGGTTCAGGGGAAAACGGTCGCGGTCCTGGGCCTGACTTTCAAGCCGAACACCGACGATATGCGCGATTCCCCCAGTCTGGATATCATCCCCGCCCTGCTGGCAGCGGGCGCCAGGGTCCGCGCCCACGACCCCGCGGGTATGGACGAAGCGCGTAAATTGTTGGCCGGGATCGAATATTGCGACGACGCCTATGACACCCTGGTCGGCGCCCATGCCCTGGCGATCCTCACCGAGTGGAACGCCTACCGCGCGCTGGACATGCCTCGGGTAAAGGCGCTTTTGCAGGCGCCGGTTTTGATCGATATGCGCAATATCTATGACCCCCAGACCATGGGCAACTTGGGTTTTACTTATATTTCCATTGGCCGCCCCGCGGTCAGGCCCTGAACCGGGGACAGGACAAATGATCCAAAATCACACCTTTCACGCCACGGTCCTGCGTGAATACGATGTGCGCGGCGTTGTCGGCGATACTCTGTCCATGGCTGACGCCTATGCGGTTGGCCGTTCATTCGGGTCCATTGTGGCGCGTGAGGCTGGCCGAAGGGTCGCTGTAGGCTACGATGGCCGCCTGTCCTCGATCGAAATGGCCGACCATCTGGTCCGAGGTCTGAACGACGCCGGGATTGATGCCTTGCGGATCGGTCGCGGGCCGACACCCATGCTGTATTTTTCGGTCTATCATTTGCAGGCTGATGCGGGGGTGATGATCACCGGCTCGCACAATCCGGCTGAATATAACGGCTTTAAAATGATGGTTGGCGGCAAAGCCTTTTTTGGCGATCAAATCCAGGAGCTAGGCCGCCTGGCCATGGCGGGGGCATGGGCCCGCGGCGAGGGCGGATCGAAGCATCACGATGTGCGCCCGGCCTATCTGGAAGAACTGGTTGCAGCCTATACGACTGAAATTCCGCTTTCCGTCGCCTGGGACTGCGGCAACGGCGTGGCCGGCGACATTCTGCCTGATTTAATTGCCCGCCTGCCCGGCCATCATATCGCCTTGAACGAAGTAGTGGACGGCACCTTCCCGGCCCATCATCCCGATCCGACGGTGGCGGAAAATCTGGTGCAGTTGCAGGCGACCGTACGCCAGAACAATTTGGATATGGGGATTGGCTTTGACGGCGACGGTGATCGCATTGGCGTCGTCGACGGCCGGCAGCGGATTCTATGGGGCGATCAGTTGTTGGCCATCCTGGCCCGCGATGTCTTGGCGGAGCGGCCTGGCAGTACCATCATCGCCGACGTGAAAGCCAGCCAGGTGCTGTTCGACGAAGTTGCCCGCCTGGGCGGCAAACCCTTGATGTACCGCACCGGCCATTCCCTGATCAAAAACAAGATGGCGGAGACCGGCGCGCCCCTGGCCGGCGAAATGAGCGGGCACATCTTTTTCGCCGACAAATATTATGGCTTCGACGATGCCTTGTACGCGGCGGTACGGTTTCTGGATACCGTCGCCCGCTCCGGGCAAAGTGTCGCCGCGTTGCGCGACAACCTGCCACAAATGGTCAACACACCCGAAATACGCTTCGATTGCGACGATGCGCGTAAATTCAAGGTGGTGGACGAGGTGGTCGCCGAACTGCGGGCCCAGTGCGCTGAATTCTCCGATATCGATGGCGCCCGTGTTTCCACCCCTGATGGCTGGTGGCTGCTGCGGGCCTCCAACACCCAGCCGGCCCTGGTGGTCCGGTGCGAGGCCGGCGACGAGGCGGGCCTGGTACGCCTAAAGGAGGCGGTTACCACCGCATTGGCCCCTTGCGGCGTGACCCCGCCGGTGGATTCTTAGCCGAATTTGCTTAGAAACTTGACCATGGCACGGGTTCGGTCGGTGAACAGTTTCGGGATGAAATAGCTGCCAGCGGCACGGTGGCCAACCTCGCCAAAGGTAGGGTACGGCCAGATAACGCCGGCCATGGCGCCTATTTTCAAGCTCTGCGCCACCGCCATGACCCAGGGCTGGATCAACTCACCGGCGTGGGGACCCACCATGGAGACGCCCAGCACCCGGCCATTCTTGGCGGTCACGATCTTGATCAGCCCGGTCGTGTCCCGCTCTGCCTGGGCCCGGTCATTTTCGGCGAAGGGGAAGCGCAATATACGGATCTCGCCAGCCTGGGCCCTGGCCTGGTCTTCGTGCAAGCCCACGTGGGCCAGCTCCGGGTCCGTATAGGTGACCCAGGGGATCGCCGTCTGTTTGGCCTTGGCGGGCAAACGAAACAGCGCATTGCGGATCACGATGCCCGCGTGATGTCCGGCCACATGGGTAAACTGCAAGCCGCCGGCCACATCACCAATCGCGAAAATCTTTTTGTTCGACGTGCGCAACCGTCGGTCCACCGCAATGCCCTTGGCCGAATAGTCGATACCGGCGGCTTCCAGGTTCAGGCCCGCCACATTCGCCTTGCGGCCAGCTGCAATCAGTAAATGGCTGCCCTCCACCACGCCGCCATTGTCCAACCGGGCGGCAACGCCGCCCTCCTTCCGGGCCAAGCTTTCGACCTTCACCCCGGTCAGGATCCGGACTCCTTCCCCGGCCAGGCGATCATGCACCACCTTGGCCATTTCACCATCGTCATTGGGCAACAGGCGGATCATTTCGATTACCGTCACCTGGCTGCCCAGACGCCGGTGGGCCTGGGCCATCTCGACGCCAATGGGACCGCCGCCGATAACGACCAGGTGCGCCATCGCCTGATCGCAATCAAACAACGTCTCGTTGGTCAGATAGGGCACATCATCCAGACCGGCGATCGGCGGCACCATCGGAGAGGAGCCGGTGGCGACGACAAAGCGGCGCGCCGTCACCAACTGCCCGCCGACGTCAATCTTGTCCGGTCCTACAAAGCTTGCCGAACCCTGGAGCACGTTGACGCCCAGAGCGCGAAAGCGTTCCACCGAATCTTGGGGTGCGATAGCGGCGATGACATCGCGGACATGTTGGCGCACGGCCGCCGGATCCACGGTCAAAGGGCCGGCAGCAAGCCCAAACCGGCCGGCGTTGCAAATATTGTGGGCGGACTTGGCAGCGGCCAACAAAGCCTTCGAGGGCACACAGCCAAAGTTCAGGCAATCGCCGCCCATCAGGTGCCGTTCCACCAAGGCCACGGAGGCGCCAAGCTGGCTGGCCCCGGCGGCCACTGTCAGCCCGCCCGAACCGGCGCCGATGACGCAAATGTCGACCTTCAACTCCGCGCTCATCCAGCCGTATCCTTGTGTTGCCTGCGCGCCCGAAAGAACTTGTACAACACGGGCAAGGCCGACAAAACCGCCAGACCAGTCAGCGCCGCCAGAACGTCGTTACTCAAAATCGAACGGACGGACAGTTCCTTGTTGCTGTCCAAAATACTGTCCAGGCCCATGCCGACCTGCGCAAAAACGAAGGTGCCCGGAATGATGCCGATGAAGGTCGCCAGCACAAAATCCCGCAACCTAACGCCCAAAAAGGCCGGCACCAGATTGACCAGAAAAAATGGGAACAATGGAATCAAACGCAAAATCAGCAGATAATTGAAGGCGTTCTCTCGAAATCCATCCTCCATTTTCAGCAAGGTCGGTCCAGCCCGGGCACGCAAGGGATCGCCCAGTGCGGTCTTGGCGATCAAGAATATTGCCGTGGCGCCGATTGTGGCGCCGACCACGACCAGGCCAGTGGCTGCAACGCTGCCGAAAAAAAATCCACTGGTCACGGTCATGAGCAACGCGCCGGGCAGGGAAAATGCCACCATCACCGCGTAGACTGCAAGAAAGCACAAAGCCATGACGATGGTATGGTCGGCAATGTATGTGGCCAGGTCGTTGCGGTACAGACGCAGACTATCCAGGGTAAAATACGCATCACCGCCAACGGCCAGGAAGGCGGCCAAGCCGGCCACCAACAGCAGTAACGGCCACAACCGGCGCAATGAAAGCAACGGCGCACGCACGGCCACCTTGGCATCCCTTTCGCCCTGATTCTGGCAGCCCATGGCAACACCCCAAAAATGTCTGATGGGGACTATAGCGTAATCCTTGCCTTGCACTAGGGCGGAAGCATTGCCAAATCGACATGCCCATCATGTTATCGTGATGACATGAGGTGGCCATGCCGAGGCGCCCCGGCAGCACGGTTGAATTGACGGTCCTGGCGGCGTTGACTTCTCGTAATCGAAACCGTATACAGCGCGTCTTGTTTTGGGTCCCTAACGGGCCGAATTTTTTATGGAGGTTGAGGGGTGAAACGCACCTACCAACCAAGCAGACTGGTTCGCAAACACCGGCATGGCTTTCGTCACCGCATGGCGACCGTTGGCGGTCGCCGTGTTCTGGCAAAGCGCCGGTCCAGGGGCCGCAAGCAACTTTCTGCATAGGATGATTCCGGCCCGAAATTACCGGGCGCGGGAAAACTGTGTGTGATGAAATGAGGCATAGGGATTTGAAGCTTGTGCGCCTGAAAAGGCGCGCGGACTTTTTGCGTGTGGCCAAGTCCCGGCTCCACTTCGCGACGCCCGGTCTTGTCCTGCAGGTCGCCGACCGGCAAGCTGGCTGCAATGGCATCACGGGGCCGCATTCAAGCGCGGACGAAGGATCGGAGGTTGCTGTGGGTATTGGTTTCACGGCCAGCAAAAAGGTCGGCAACGCCGTGGCGCGCAATCGCGCAAAGAGACGTTTACGGGCCGCCGTGGCGGAGGTTATGCCAGGGCATGCCGCTGCGGGCCGCGACTATGTGCTGATTGGTCGCAAGGCGACCCTACAACGGCCCTATGCCGATCTGTTGACCGATTTGATGCGGGCGCTGCGACGCACCAGCAGCTTGGCGCCGAACAGTGCGGAACTGGCATCATCATGACTAATCTGGCAACGCTATTGCTGCGCGGGGCGATCCACGTTTATCGCCTTTGCCTGGCGCCCCTATTGCCCGGCCACTGCCGCTATTTGCCCAGTTGTTCCCATTACGGCCTGGAAGCATTGCAACGGCATGGACCCATTCACGGCAGCTGGCTGACCCTGCGGCGGCTACTGCGCTGTCATCCCTGGGGCGGCCATGGCCATGACCCCGTGCCGCAGACCTATTTACCCCATTTGGCCCGTCCCTCGGCTGGCCACCCGCTGGCGGCCCTCCGGCCAACCTATAAAACCGATAAAGCGACCCCACATGTCTGATCAACGCAATCTTATCATCGCGATCGCCTTATCACTGGCGATCCTGCTGGGCTTTCAATTCTTTTGGGAAGCGCCACGGCAACAGAAGCAACAGCAACAGGCCGAAAATCAGGCCGGGCAGGGTACCGGTGGATCAATGATCCCCGCCGCTCCAGGCGCCACGGGATCAGGCGTCGTAGGATCCATACCGGGGGCCCCCGCCACAACTGCGTTGCCGGGGGCGATGAATGCGGTCGCCAGCCGCGATGCCACGTTGAAACAATCACCGCGCATCGCCGTTAACGGCGCCCGGCTGGGCGGCTCCATTGCCCTAAAGGGCGCCCGCATCGATGATCTGACCTTGCTGGACTATAAAGCCACGATCGACAATGATAGCCCGGCCGTCATCCTGCTGTCGCCGCATGGCGCGGCGAACCCCTACTTTAGCCAATTCGGTTGGGTTCCCGTCGGCGAACTGAAAGTACCCGACGGCAATTCACTCTGGCTGGCCGACCGCCCGTCCCTGATCCCGTCACGGCCCCTGACCTTAAGCTGGGAAAATGGCCAAGGCGTACGCTTCATCCAGGTCATCGAGGTCGACGATGCCTTTATGCTGACGGTAACCCAAAGAGTTGAGAATAACTCCGGCAAGCCTATTTCATTCCACCCGTTTGGCCGAATTTCCCGCACACATACGCCGGAAACCCTAGGTTTTTATATCCTGCATGAAGGCCCGTTGGCGGTTTTCAACGATACCTTGAAAGAAGTCGACTACGACGACCTGCGGGATAGCTCCACTGATGCGACGAAAAGTGTGGGTGGTTGGATCGGCATCACGGACAAATATTGGCTGGCGGCCCTCATCCCCGATCAAAAAGAACCTTTCGCCGGCACCTTCCGTTACAGCCAGCCCAACCAGCAGGACACTTATCAGGCGGATTTCCTGACCCAGACGCCGCAGGTCATCGCCTCGGGGGCGACGGCGCAAACCGTCAGCCACGTCTTTGCCGGCGCCAAGGAAGTTCACCTGTTGGACAAATACGAGACACAGCTGGGCATCGCGCGTTTTGATTTGGCGGTGGATTTCGGCTGGTTCTATTTCCTGACCAAGCCGCTGTTCTTCGTGCTGGACTATTTCTTCAAGTTACTGGGTAATTTCGGTTTGGCGATCCTGTTGCTGACCGTCTGCATCAAGGCGATATTCTTTCCGCTGGCCAACAAGTCCTACAAGGCCATGAGCAAGATGAAGGCCCTGCAACCGGAAATGACCAAGGTGCGGGAGCGCTTTGGCGATGACCGGACCAAGATGAACCAGGAAATGATGGGCCTTTACAAGCGGGAAAAGGTCAATCCGGCGGCGGGCTGTTTGCCGGTCGTAATACAAATTCCGGTGTTTTTCGCCTTGTACAAGGTCATGTTCGTGACCATTGAAATGCGCCACCAACCGTTCTTTGGCTGGATCCGGGACCTGTCGGCCCCCGACCCGATGTACATTTTTACTTTGTTCGGCGCCATTCCCTGGGACCTGCCACAGTTTCTGATGATCGGCATCTGGCCGGTATTCATGGGCGCCAGTATGTACATTCAACAATTGCTGAACCCCCAGCCGGCGGATCCTGTGCAGGCGAAGATCTTTCTGTTCATGCCGTTGTTTTTCACCTTCCTGTTGGGTAGTTTCCCCGCCGGTCTGGTGATCTATTGGACATGGAACAATGTTCTCTCCATCACCCAGCAATGGATCATCATGAAACGGATGGGCGTATCGATTAAGCCTACGTAGATGGCAGAGACACCAGCCGGCGAAGACGATGGCGCAAAAGCCGCGGCGGACATTGAGAGAGGCCGGCTGCTTTTCACTCAGGACTGCGAATTCGTCATGGGCGTCCGCACGGAAGCGGATTTGCCGCACCCGGAACTGCCGGAAGTTGCCTTTGCGGGCCGTTCCAACGTGGGCAAATCCAGTCTGCTGAACGCGCTGACCAACCGACGCTCACTGGCCCGCACCTCGAATACACCAGGACGCACCCGCGAGGTCAATTTCTTCCGTCTCGGCGGCGGGTTGATGCTGGTCGATCTGCCCGGCTATGGCTTTGCCCGGGCCGGCAAGGAAGAGATCGCGCGTTGGAACAAATTGATCGAGGACTATTTGCGCGGCCGGGTCAATTTGCGCCGGGTCTGCCTGTTGATCGACGCCCGGCGTGGCATCGGGGCGCCCGATCGGGCGGTGATGGAACTGCTGGACAAGGCGGCGGTCGTCTACCAGGTGGTTCTGACCAAGGTCGACAAGGAGAAGCCCAGCGCCCTGGCCAAAATACGGCAAGCGGTGGCGGAGGAAATTGGCCGCCACGGCGCCGCCTATCCGGAGATCCTGGCGACCTCCGCCGCCAAACGGTTTGGCCTGGAAGAGGCCCGGGCCAGTTTTGCCGCGCTGACGGAAAGTGCATTGTCGGAAAGTACCCTGGCGGACAGGGAGTGAGTGGGATATAAGCCGGCACCATGACCAATACGCTACAAGACGAACAATTGCACACTGCCCGGACCCTGTCCGAGGCGCTGCCTTACATGCGCCGCTTCGCGGGTCAGACTTTCGTCATCAAGTATGGCGGTCATGCCATGGGCGATGCTGAACTTGCGGATAATTTCGCCCGGGATGTCGTACTGATGAAGCAGGTCGGCATCAACCCGGTGGTGGTGCACGGTGGCGGCCCGCGAATTGGCGCCATGTTGGACCGCCTGAAGATCAAAAGTTCGTTTATCGACGGCCTCCGCGTCACCGACGCCGCAACCGTGGAAATTGTGGAGATGGTGTTGTCCGGCTCGATCAACAAGGCGGTGGTCACCGCCATCAACGGCGCCGGCGGCGTGGCCATTGGCCTGTCGGGCAAGGATGGCCGCCTGATCGAGGCGCGCAAATTACAGCGCACGACCCGGGATCCGGATTCCAATATCGAAAAAGTGTTGGACCTGGGCTTTGTCGGAGAACCGGTGCGTATCAATCCGGACCTGCTGCAGATTTTTGCGCAATCCGATCTGATACCGGTAATCGCGCCCATTGGTGTCGGCGCCGGCGGGGAAACCTATAACATCAACGCCGATACGGTCGCAGGAAAGATCGCCGCCACCCTGCGGGCCGCCAAACTGGTGATGCTGACGGACATCGCCGGGGTCTTGGATGGGAATGGCGCGTTAATTTCGAAGATGACACCTGGCCAGGCCAATGATTTAATGAGTGAGGGGGTCATCACGGGCGGCATGATCCCAAAGCTGGAAACCTGCCTGAGCGCCGTGCAACAGGGTGTTGGCGCGGCGCATATTCTGGATGGCCGGCTGCCCCATGTACTGTTGTTGGAAGCCTTTACCGCGGCCGGCGTCGGCACCATGATCGAGGGCGGCGAATAGGGCGGGCCAAGAGCTCCTTGAAATGGGCGCTACCGCAGCAGCTTCAATTGTTGTTCCAGTTCCGCCTTGCTGAGAGGATAATCGATCCCATTGCGGGCATTCAGAATGGATTGCGGACGCACCCGGGCGATGCGGAGCTGTAGCTGCATAGCCGTGCGCATGGAAAAATTGGCTTTCCAGGCCAGCGCGGTCACCGCCCGCGCGTTCGCTGAATCGAGCACGTCATCCACTACGTCGATCGGCAATCCGGTTTTCAAGGCAATACCATGAACCACGAACTCCCGGTCGCCGTCACTTATCGCCTCCTGCAACGCGTCATCATTCAATCCGCCGGCGTTGAACAGTGCGGTCGCTGCATCCTTGCCGTCACCAATCTTCGCCCGCTCGCCATCCATCGCCGCGGCGCCATCGGAACGGATCCCTTCCCGCACGGCCTTGGCCAGATCGGCGGCAGTGGCTGCATCGATGTCGTTGCGGCTGCATAGGGTTTCCACCAACGACGCGGCCACAAAACCCGCAATCCGGCGGATCGCACCATTGGTCAGTGAGGGCCATTTCACCAGCGGCTTGTGCCAAGGCTCCACCGCCGCGGCATTGTCAATAATCCAATCCAGCGTATCCTCGCGCAACTGCGCACTATCGTTTGCCAACAAGGCAGCGACCGCCTTGGCATCCAGGGTCTGGGCTACCGCATCGGCGACATCACCGCCCAGGCCCCGGCGTTTCGCGACAGCGCTGAGGCTGCCGGCTTGCCGGCCGGCCGCGATGATTTCCAGCAGATCCTGGTCGTTTAAAAGAGGTGAGAATTGCAGGACCGGCGCGGCGACGATGACCTCCAGATCCCGCGCCAGTTGCAGGACGATATCCTTGGGCACGTTCTCGGCCGATTTCAGATGCTCCGAGATGATCGCCCTGACCCTGGGCAATTGGTCCGTTGCCAGTTCGCGCAGCACCGTGATTGTCAGCGCCCCGGCCTTTTCCCGTTGCTCGACGGACCATTCAGGCACCAGACTGCCGATCTTGTCAGCCAATTGATAGCGGACCTCGTCATCACCGTCCTGTACCAGTTTGGCATCCGCCTTGACCGGCGTCGAACGGTTGGAGGCAATGGCACGCCGCACTTCAGGCACATTGTCATCGGCGAGGTAGTACAGGACCTCTGGCTGGGTGTCTTCGCGCCTGGCCAGACGCAGGCGTTCCTTGGTATTATTCTGTTCCAGCGCGCTGCGCTGTTCTTCGTAGCTTTTCGGCTTTGAAATACGGCTAAGCAATGATTTCAACATGTCGAAAAGTCCTTCGCATCCGGCGCATCCGGCGCATCCGGCGCATCGCCCTCAGCGCCACACCCTTCGGTGAGAACAACCAGACCTCGACCATTGCGCTTTGCCCGATAAAGCGCGCGGTCAGCTCGATGGATCAAACGCTCCAGGTCGTCATCGATATTGGGATCTATCACGGCGACACCGATGGAAATGGACAGGGGATGTGCGGCATCGCCGGAAAAACGCCTTAAGCTGGCGGCGGTTGCCAGCAGTTCCTCCGCCTTGTGACGGGCGCCTTCCAGGCCGGTTTCTTCCAACCACACCACGAATTCATCACCGCCCAGCCGGCCAGATATGTCACTCTCGCGGCCCTTGCCGTTGCTCAGTAATTTGGCCAGGGCGACCAGGGCCTCGTCGCCAATTTGATGGCCATGGGTATCATTGACGGATTTAAAATGATCCATATCGATGTATAGCAGCGCGCCGAAGCGCTTTTGCCGCTTGTGCTGGGCGATACGTTTACCGACGACGTCATGAAAGCCGCGACGGTTTAGCAGACCGGTCAATTCATCTACGCTTGAGAGTTCTTCCAACCGCTCCTGAACCTCTGCCTGGGCGATGGCTATGCCCAATTGCGAGGCGATATCCAGCAATGTTGTCGCCGCGTCTCCCACGGCGCCGACGTCATCCAGGGCAACCGCGACGACACCCTTGGGCTGATAACGGAAAGGGCAGGGCACCAGCAAAAGTTGCTGTGCGCCCAGGGCCACGTGGCTGACCCGGTCAAGGTCCCCGCTGAAGCTCCGCGCGGCCTCTTCCAGAACATCGATACCCAGGGCATCGACGGCGATCCGTTCGGCGGCCAGTTTCAGGCCGCCGTTGATGCTATTCCGCAGGATCCAGACGTGCGAGGCCTTGATCGCCGTGGCGGTGGCGGCTGCAGCGGCCGAGAACATCTCGTTCGGAGTCATGGCGTCGCGCATGGAATCGACGATGGAGCGGCGCAATCGTTCGCGCTCCTGCGCGCGGACCAAGGCGGCTTGTTGCAGTGTATCCTCGGTGATATCGCGGCAGACCCCGCGTACGGCCTGCAAGGCGCCGGCATCATCAACCACCGGCAGACACGAGACGCGCACACAGGCCCGGGCACCATTCCGGTCCAGCAACCAACATTCGATCTCGTCTAAATGCGTTCGGCTTTCAAAGGGATTCGACCCGCCATCCCGGCCATCAGCCGCCACTGGATCTGCCAACAGATCCCGCGCCCGGCGGCCATTCAACTCGTCAGGGGTATAGCCCAAAAGGCCACCGCCGGAAACAAAAGCAAAGCAGCCCTCCGCGTCGGTCTCCCAAACGAAGTCGGTGGAGCAGGACACCAGATCCTTAAACAATTGCCGGGAAGCGACCAGGGCACGGCTGAAATTCACATCAAAGGTATTATCCCGCGCCAACAGCAAAATTCGCTTCGGTGTTTGGTTGGCACCGCCCGCGCCGTCGATGTCATCGTCGCCCGCGCCTGTATCTCTTTCCGGTAGCAAGGTAATGTCGAAAACACCTACCCCGGCGGGTATGGGCAATTGGAAGCGTTTGGTACGCACGCCGCCACTATTTAGGACCTGATGCAACATGGCGCGAAGATCGCCGCCCGCGGGCCCGCGCAAGGCCGCCACGACGGGACCAGCAAGTGCGTTCGCCAGCAACACCGTACCCGCCTCATCAAACAACGCCATCGGCCCATCATAGTCCGCCGTCAGATCGGTGGCCCGCAGCATCAGTGGCCCCATGCCGCCGGGTGCATCTAATTGCGGACCTGCATCGGCGTCGCCAAATGCGGTGCGTTTTATAGGGATATTTACCACGTCGTCCGCTTTATCTTTGCCTTGCCTGATCCTCAGGTTTCCGAACAGGCACAACCTATCCAATGGGCTCTTAACGGCGTCTTAATCACGGGAAATTTGCGCTGACGTTTTGCGCCAAACATCACAGCTCCTTCACCAGTAACGCCGCCATTTCCGCCGGTGTAAGGGGATAATCGGTGCCATGGCGGGCATTCAGCATTCTCTTCGGTGGAATACGGGCAGTACGGCTTTGCAACTGGATCGCCGTGCGCATGGACAACTTGGCCTTCCAGGCCAGGGCTGTCACGACCTTGGGCGAGGCGCCGGTTACGATCTTCCGCACTATTTCGGGGGGCAGTTCGGAACGCAGGGTCAAGGCTTCCAGAACGAAATCGGTGCGCGCCGACAGGATCGCCTGCTCCATCGCCTCGTCGTCCAGCAGCATGCTTTGATCCAAAGCTCTGGCTTGTTCCTGTTCCTCTAGTTGCAACGCACCCTCGGTTTTATCGATCCGGGCCTTTAACCGCTTGCTCAAAAAACGAGTGGTGTCCCCATCCAGATCGTTGCGTTCCGCCAGCACCCGCAACAGTGAAGAGGCGACAAAGCCGGCCACGCGGCGCACGGCACGAATGGAAAGCTCGGGCCGCATCACCAGCGGTTCGTGCCAACGTTGCACCTCCGCCGCATTATTGGTGATCTTGTCCAGGGTCGCTTCCCGCACCGAAGCGTTCTTGTTGGCCAGCAGGGTCGCCACCGCCGGCACGTCAAATGTGGCGACCACCGCGTCCGAGACATCCTCCGAAACATGATCCCGACGGGCGATGGCGCACAGGGCTTCCTGGGCACAGCCCGCCGCAATCACCTCCATCAGATCCAAATCGCTCAACAATGGCGAGTATTCCAGCACCGGGGCCGAGACAATAACCGCGACATCCAGAGCCAGTTGCCGCACGATGGAGACGGGCACGCGGCGGCTGCTCTTCAGTTCCTCCGCCAACAAAGCCCGCACCCGGGGCAATTGATCAGAGGCCAGACGTTTGAGCATATCGAAGGTCAGTTCGCGCACCTTTTCCTGCTCGTCGTGCGACATATCGGGCAACAGACGGGCAATTTTCAAGGTCAGGTCGCTGCGCACCTCTTCGTCGGCATCGTCGGCCAGCATCGCGTCTGCCTGCACCGGTGTCGCAGGATTGGCCGCCACCGCCTGCCGCACGTCGCCACTTTCGTCGCCGGCCAAATAGTACAGAATTTCGGGCCGCGTATCTGGCGAGCCAGCCAGTTGCAGGCGCGCCGCCAGATCCGACGCCGCCAGCAATTCTTTCTGGGCGCCGTACTCCATGCCGCCCTCGGCGGCCAACCCGGACAAGAGCGCCGGAAGGCGCCCAGACGCTGGCGCCGGATTGGAAGAGGAACCGGCCGGCGGGGCCATTTTGCGTTTCAAAAGATTCTTGAGCATTGCACGAAAATTTTATCGACCGTTCATTAATGCGCTGTTAATGGCGGTGCCGGCGGGGCCGGCTGTGCTGGTATGGCTTGCCTTTCAGAGCGGATACACCCAGTTTAGTCATATGCAGGCAACAACCGCCCCAAATCTTCACAATATCGACGTTTGGATCTTTGATCTGGACAATACGCTCTATCCCGTGGGCTGCGACCTGGGCACCCAATTGGGGCGGCGGATGGGGGAGTTCGTGGCGCAATTTCTGGGTCTTCCCCTGGATCAGGCCCGGGTGGTGCAAAAGCAGTATTTCCACGCCCATGGCACCACTCTGCGGGGACTGATGGTCGAACATGGCCTGGACCCGGGCGACTATCTGGACTATGTCCACGACTTGGACCTATCCGGCATACCCATCGACGAGCGCCTGGGTCAGGCCCTGGAAGCCTTGCCGGGACGTAAAGTGGTCTATACCAACGCCACCACCAAGCATGCCAGACGGGTGGTTGGCCATTTAGGTATACAGCATCATTTCGATGGGTTTTTTGACATCGTCGACGCCGACTTCATGCCCAAACCGAACCACAGTCCCTATGACGCCGTACTGGACCGCCATGACATCGATCCCACGACGGCCGTGATGGTCGAGGATATCGCACAAAACCTGATGCCGGCGGCCAATCTTGGCATGGCCACGGTCTGGGTTCGCGGCGGCCGCGGCCTGACCCTGACGGCTGAGCAAATCCCCCATGTCCACCACGTCACCGACGATTTGCCGGGCTGGTTGTTGGATTTGCCGGGGTGAGGCCTACATGATGCCAATGGGGCCTACCCTAAGGAGTTGACAGAAAGCTGCGCCGGGGTAGTTTGCCCACCGTTTGTAGCGGGGAGAGAGAGACAATGAACACCAGCAGCCTAGAGACCATCATCGACAACGCGTGGGAGGACCGCGATGGCATCAACCTCCATACCAAAGGCGAGGTGCGCGATGCCGTCGATGCGGCATTGGAGGCGTTGGACAAGGGCCAGCAACGGGTGGCGGAAAAAGGCGAAGATGGCTGGCGGGTCAACCAATGGCTGAAACGGGCGGTGTTGCTGTCGTTTCGCCTGAACGACATGACGGCGATCGACGGCGGTCCCGGGTCGGGTACATCCTGGTTTGATAAAGTGCCGTCCAAATTCGAGGGTTGGGGCGACAACCAGTTTCGGGCCGCCGGATTTCGCGCTGTACCCAATTGCATCGTCCGCCGCTCCGCCTATATCGCGCCCAACGTGGTGCTGATGCCCAGCTTCGTCAACCTGGGCGCCTATGTGGACAGCGGCACCATGATCGATACCTGGGCCACGGTGGGCAGCTGCGCCCAGATCGGCAAGAATTGTCATATCTCGGGCGGTGCCGGCATTGCCGGCGTTCTGGAACCCCTGCAGGCGGAACCGGTGATCATCGAGGACAATTGCTTCATAGGCGCCCGGTCCGAAGTCGCGGAAGGGGTGATCGTGGAGGAAGGCTCCGTCCTCTCCATGGGTGTATTCATCGGCGCCTCCACCAAAATCGTCAATCGGGCCACCGGCGAGGTTACCTATGGCCGTGTCCCGCCTTATTCCGTGGTTGTTCCCGGCTCCATGCCAGGCACAACCGGTGGCGTTAATCTCTACTGCGCGGTAATCGTCAAGCAGGTCGACGCCGGTACCCGGGCCAAGACGTCCATCAACGACTTGCTGCGCGACTAGGCCGCCGGAGCTGCCCAGCATGGCCGACAACAAACCCACGGATGCGGTGGAATTGACCCGCGCCCTGATCCGCTGCGCCTCTGTCACGCCCAATGACGGCGGCGCCCTCGGCGTGACCTCCGCAGCCTTGGAGCGCCTTGGCTTCAGTTGTAACCGGATGACCTTTTCCGCCCCCGATACGGCGGACGTAGACAACCTGTACGCCCGCCTGGGTGATAATGGCCCCAATTTCTGCTTTGCCGGCCACACCGATGTCGTGCCGGTAGGGGATGCGGAAGCCTGGAGTCTGGAGCCCTTCGCCGCCGATATCCGCGACGGTATCCTGTACGGCCGGGGCGCCACGGATATGAAGGGCGCGGTGGCTGCTTTTATTGCCGCCACCGATATCTTTCTGACCAGGCGCGGCGGCCGGTTCAATGGCTCGATCTCGCTGTTGATTACCGGCGACGAGGAAGGCCCCTCCATCAACGGCACCCGCAAGGTGCTGGACTGGCTAGGGGAACGGGGCGAACGCCTGGATCACTGCCTGGTGGGCGAGCCGACCAACCCGGAAGCGTTGGGAGATATGGTAAAAATCGGCCGCCGCGGCAGCCTGACCGGCAACCTTGTGGTGCATGGGGTCCAGGGTCATGTGGCATACCCCCATCTGGCGGACAATCCCCTGCCCCGCCTGACCGAAATTCTGCACCGGTTGACCCAGCATACATTTGATACCGGCAACGAACATTTCTCGGCCACCAATCTGGAACTGGCAACCATTGACGTCGGCAATAGCGCCGCCAATGTAATCCCCTCCCAGGCCCGGGCGGTATTCAATATCCGCTTCAATACGGAGCAGACGGCCGACGGCCTGCAACAGTGGCTACGGCAGCAATGTGACGAGGTCGGTGGCCGTTATGATTTAAGCTTCCATCTGTCCGCCGAGCCGTTCCTGACCGCGCCGGGGCCTTTCACCGACCTCATTTCCCAGGCGGTCACCGACGTTACCGGGCAACGGCCTGCCTTGACCACCACGGGAGGCACTTCGGACGCGCGCTTTATTCATCACCATTGTCCGGTAGCGGAATTCGGCCTGATTTCCGAGAGCATGCACAAGGTTGATGAACAGGCATCCGTCAGTGATATAGAGCAATTGGCCTTGGTCTATGCCCAAATTCTCGAATTGTATTTCGCCGACGGCGGGATTGGCGATGGCGTTGGAAATGGGACCAATGCTGCTTGAAGCACGCCGTTCAATCCACGGCGCCTGGCGTATTGCCCGCCTGGATCCGGACGCGTTGGCCTATTTCAATGTGACCGCAGATGGTTTTTGGCGCTCGTTCTCGGCGCTGATTTTGGTCATGCCGGTCTATATCGGCTTCCTGATTCTCAGCCATTCCCAGCAATCGGGGCCGGAACTGCCGGCTGGTCCCGTGAATTCCATGGCATGGCATGTCGCGGTAAAAGTGGTGGCGTTCGTGGCAAGCTGGCTGATCTTTCCTCTGATCATGGTCGCCATTTCCCGGTTGCTTGACCTGACGCAAAACTATGCCCAGTACATAATTGTCTGGAACTGGTCCAACGTACTGGAAATGGCCGTGACCCTGCCGGCGGTGATGCTGTTTCTGTCTGGCGCGCTGCCGGGCCAGTCCGCCGCCATGATTCTGATGGCCGCCCATATTACCCTGTTGTTCTATGGTTATTTGGTCGTACGCACCGGTCTGCTCTGCAAACCGGTCACCGGGATCGGTATCGTCGTCTTTAATTTTTTGCTGAGTTTGCTGTTCAACGGCCTGGCGGCCCAATTGCTTTAGATGGGTTCCGGAATTACCTTCGCCAGCTAGAGCGTGTCGCGACTAATCTGACGGGTAATCAACGGCCGTCAGATATAATCCTTCGGCTGGCGCCACCGCCCCGCAGCGGGTGCGGTCACGGGCCGCCAGCGCGGCCGCAAGGTCCCGCCCCGACCACCGCCCCAAACCCACCTGATGCAGACTGCCGACGATGGAACGAACTTGATGATGCAGGAAAGCGCGGGCCCGCGCCTGGACATGAATTTCACCATCCCGACGCGCCACCCGCAGTAAATCGAGTGTACGTAACGGCGATTTGGCCTGGCATTGGGCCGCCCGAAAGGTGGTGAAATCGTGCTTGCCCACGAGGCATTGCGCAGCCTCGTGCATGGCTGCCACATCCAGAGGGCCGCGCACATGCCAGGCCCTGCCGCGGCGCAAAGCCAGAGGGGGGCGCTGGTCGGCGATGCGATAAAGATAATGGCGCGCCACGGCGGAATGCCGGGCATCGAAATCCAGCGAAACCTCCGCCGCCGAAAGTACCACAACCGGGTGTGGTCGCAGATGGTAGTTCACCGCGTCGCGCACATTGTCGGCAGGAAAGCTGCGCCGCAAATCGAAATGCGCCACCTGACCCAGCGCATGCACGCCGGCATCGGTGCGGCCTGCCGCCCGCAATGTGACCGTCTCGCCGGAAAACCCTTGAATGGCCTCTTCAAGCGCCTGTTGTACGGCATAGCCGTTGGTCTGGCGCTGCCAGCCGACAAAATCCTTGCCGTCGTATTCTATGAGCAACCTGTAGCGCGGCATGGCAGGCTCAATGGCGCGGCACGCGCCCGGCGATGGGATAGGCCGGGTCGTTATAGCCTGGCGTCGAGGGATGGCCCATGGGCACCAGACTGTCAACCAGGGCTTCATCCTCGCTGGTGAACTGATAATTCAGGGCGTCCAGGTTTTCCGTCCACTGGGCCATGGTTCTGGGGCCGGCAATGGCGCTGTGTACCAGGCGATTATGCAAAACCCAGGCAAGCGCGAACTGTCCGGCGGTGATGCCGCGTGCCTCCGCATGCCGGCGCAGGGTTTGAGCGATTTGCAGGGACTCCGGCCGCCATTCCGACTGCATCATGCGGCGATCCTTGCGCCCCGCGCGGCTGTCCTCGGGCGGCGCGCTATCGGTCGCATATTTACCGGTCAACACGCCACGGGCCAAGGGGCTGTAGGGCACCACGCCCAGGCCAAAATAATCGCAGGCCGGCAATTGCTCGACCTCCGGCATACGGTTCATGGCGTTGTAATAGGGCTGGCTGACAACCGGCCGGTCAATACCCAGATCATCGCAGATATGGCAGATTTCAGCCAGCCGCCAGGAGCGATAGTTGGACAGTCCGAAATAGCGGATCTTGCCCTGGCGGATCAGATCGGCCAGGGCGCGCACGGTTTCCACCAGCGGGGTATCCGGATCCTCTTTGTGCAGATAATAAATATCAATATAGTCGGTGGCTAGGCGGGTCAGGCTGTCCTCGCAGGCCCGCAACAGCCATTTCCGCGACAAGCCGCGCTGATTCGGCCCATCGCCCTTGACGCCGGCAACCTTGGTCGCCAATACCCAATAATCCCGCTCTACCGCGATGGCGGCCCCGGTCATCTGCTCGGCGCGGCCGTCCGTATATACATCGGCGGTATCGATGAAATTGACGCCTCTCTCCCGGCCCTGGCCGATGATCCGTTCCGCCTCCGCCCGCTCCGTGCGGCCGCCAAACATCATCGTGCCAAGACAAAGCGGCGACACACGCAGGCCACTATGGCCAAGGGTCTGATAATTCATGCTTCAATCCCTGTCAGTAGGCGCATTGCAGGCCCAACCGGCAGCATGCCGGTCTTCGCCATGCTTCGCCGTGGAAAGCCAAAAGTCATTTATAGGCCGAACGTTTGCCTGATCCAATCAAGCATTTAGAGATCGAATTGACCTGACGAACTGGCTAAGTTGGAGGGCAACAGCCCAGATCGGAACCAGATCGGAAAGGGACGAGAGATGACGGATTTGCAAATTGGCGTGGTCGGCTGCGCCGGCCGCATGGGTATCAACCTGCTGCGGCAAATTACCGCCACGGCGGGCTGTGCCATTGCCGGTGGCTCCGAGCGGCCGGGACATGAAGCCCTGGGCCGGGATCTGGGCGATTTGGCCGGCCTGGGCCGTCTGGATATGGTGGTTGAAGCCGATCCGCGGGCGATGTTCGAACGGTCGGCGGTGGTGCTCGATTTCACCGCGCCCGCCGCCACCGTGGCGCATGCCGCCCTGGCGGTAGAGACCGGCGCCAACCTGGTGATCGGCACGACGGGCATGTCAGCCGACGACGACGAGGCGATCAGTCAAGCGGCGAGAAAAATCGCCATCATGCGGGAAGGCAATATGAGCCTGGGCGTCAATGTCCTGGCGCAATTGACCAAGCGGCTGGCCAGCGTCCTGGATGATGATTTCGATATCGAAATTATCGAGATGCACCACCGCTATAAGGTTGATGCCCCTTCGGGCACGGCCTACCTTTTGGGTCGGGCGGCGGCAGCCGGACGCCAGGTCGCGCATGATGCCGTTGCCAAGGGTGGCCGCCATGGTTTCACCGGCGAGAGGCGCAGGGGCGACATCGGCTATGCCGCCCTGCGCGGCGGCAACGTGGTCGGCGAGCATACGGTGATTTTCGCGGCCGATGACGAACGTATCGAGTTGAGCCACAAGGCGGCAGACCGGGCCATTTTTGCCCGTGGCGCGGTGCGGGCCGCCCGTTGGCTGGCCGGCAAGGAAACCGGTTTGTATGGCATGGCCGATGTTCTGGGCTTGTAGATTAGCCGCGGTGGAGGCGCTGCAATGCCAGACTAAGGGCATCGGCGAAGGACCGCCTCTCCGCCGCCGCCAGGAAACGGCCCAGGTGGACCCCTTGCCCGCGCGAACTGACCAGAACGCTGCCATGACCGCCGATTGTATCGCTATCATCACCGTGGTCCCCGGCATCAATGCCGCCGGGGCTGCCGATCGGGTCCACTTCCAAACTGACCCGCGTCCAATAAGGCTGAAAAGACCACTGGCGCCACCTACCGTTGGGGTGGATGCGATGGATCGACAATTCGTCCCCCGACAGTTTTACCGTCTCGGCCAGACGGCCGGAGCGGTAACTGAGGCGGAAGGCCAGATAAAGCGCCGCCACATCCAGTCCCAGAAAACCTACCACTGGCCAGGCGCCCCGGAGATAAAAGGCCAACCCAGCCACCAGACAAAACAGGCCGACCGCCGCCATCAAAATGCGGAAGCCGGATGCGCTCAAACTGCGGTTGGGCCGCAATTCCGCAGCGAACAACAGCTCTCTTTCTCCAAGCCTGCTTTCAGTCCCCATAAGTAACAGTGTAGATCATGAAAAAGGCCGAAATCGAGACCTTCTTTGCCCGCCTGCAAGCCGCCGATCCGGAACCCAGGGGCGAATTGAATTATTCCAACAACTACACCTTGTTGGTTGCCGTCGTGCTGTCCGCCCAGGCCACCGATGTGGGCGTGAACAAGGCGACTAAGACGCTGTTCGAAGTGGCCGACAATCCCGCCGCCATGCTGGCCCTAGGCGAGGCTGGCGTGAAGCAGCATATCCGCACCATCGGTTTGTTCAACACCAAGGCCAAAAACGTGATCGCCCTGAGCCGCCAGCTGCTGGACGATTTCGCTGGCCGGGTGCCGGCAAGCCGGGAAGAACTGGAAAGCCTGCCCGGCGTCGGCCGCAAGACTGCCAACGTGGTCTGCAATATCGCCTTTGGCCAGCCAACCATCGCCGTCGATACCCACCTCTTTCGCCTGGGTAACCGCACCGGCCTGGCGCCTGGCAAAACCCCGCTGGAGGTCGAGCGCAAGCTGGAAAAGCGGGTGCCGAAGGCCTATCTGCAGCACGCCCATCATTGGCTGATCCTGCATGGCCGCTATATCTGCAAGGCGCGCAAGCCCGATTGCCCGGCCTGTCCGGTCAACGATGTCTGCGGCTACAAGGCCAAGACCACGCTCTAGCCATTTTTCACGCTCTCAACGGCGCGATATGTGTAAGCTGGCGCATGTTGCAATAGCTTGGTTGAGGGAGGCTTAAATGCGTATCGGCATGTTTACCGCGTCGCAATGGGGCGCGGACGAGGATCCCAAGACGGTGCTGGCCGACCTGCGCCAGCAAATACGAACCGCTAGGGACAACGGTTTTTCCACGCTGCTGTTGGGGCAGCATGTCGTGAGCGGCCCCATGGGCATGTTCCAGACGGTGCCGCTGCTGGGTCAAATCGCCGAAGATGCGGCGGGCATGCAGATCGGCCCGGGGGTTTTGCTGCTGTCCATGATGAACCCGGTGCTGGCCGCGGAAGAGGGCGCCACGATCGACTGGTTGTGCGATGGAAACTACGTCCTCGCTGCGGGCCTGGGCTATCGGGTGGAGGAGTTTCAGGCCATGGGTGTCGACATGAAGACCCGCGTCGGCCGCCTGACCGAGGGCCTGGAAATCATCAAACGGCTGTGGACCGAGGAAACCGTTAGCCATGCCGGGCGCTACTTCCAACTGACCGAAGCCCGGGCCGGTGTGCGGCCGAAACAGCAGCCGCGCCCGCCAATATGGCTGGGCGGCGATGTGGAAGCCGCCGTGCGCCGGGCCGCCCGCCTGGCGGATGCCTGGCTGGCCGCGCCGACCACGACATTCGACCGTGTAGCGGAATTCGTTGGCGCCTTTCATGACGAGCGCAGAACGGCGGGTCTGGCGGCGGATGTCAAATGCCCCATCGTGCGCGAATGCTTCATCGGGCGGACCGCGGCCCACGCCCGGGAGATTTCACGCGGCCCCCTGTTGGCGAAGTATGCGGCCTATGCGTCCTGGGGGCAGGAAGGCGCCGCCACAGGCAATTTCGCGACCGCGTTCGATGCTTTCTCCGCCTCGCACTTCCTGATTGGCGACGCCATCGAAGTGCGTGACCGGCTGCAGCAATTCGCGGCGGCCACCGGCAGCGACCAATTCCTCATGCGGATCCATTGGCCGGGACTGGAACAGGCGGAAGCGCTGGCGAACATCGAACGCATCGGAAAGCTGATCTAGACCGGGTTCGGGATTGACCTACCCGGGGCGGCTATTCCGCGGCCGCCTGAAGCTCTCCCTGCCAGCGCAGGACCGGGTGGCGAGCCGCCTGGGTTTCGTTAAGGCGCCGGAATGGCGCCAGGTGGGGGGCGCTGGTGAAATAGTCCGCATCGCCCCGCTGGGCCCGTTCGGCCAGGTGCCGCATGGAGGCGATAAACTGATCCAGGCTGTCCTTGGATTCGGATTCCGTGGGCTCGATCAGGATCGCGCCGGAGACGACCAGGGGGAAATACATGGTCATGGGGTGAAACCCTTCGTCGATCATGGCCTTGGCGAAATCCAGCGTGGAGACGCCGGTGTCCTTGAGGAACCGGTCGTCGAACAGGGCCTCGTGCATGCAGGGGCCGGGGAACGACAGCGACAGCAGATCCTGCAATCGGGCGACAACATAATTCGCGTTCAGCACCGCATCTTCCGAAACCTGACGCAGGCCATCGGCGCCGTGACTTAGAATGAAGGCCAGGGCGCGGACAAACATGCCCATCTGACCGTGGAAACCCTTCAGACGGCCAAAGCTGGCTGCCGTGCCCCGGGCCGCTGATTTTTGCTCGACCAGCATCAGCCCATCACCGCTACGCTGGACCATCGGCAGGGGCGCGAAGGGGGCCAATGTCGCGGCCAGAACCACCGGGCCGCTGCCCGGACCACCACCGCCGTGAGGGGTGGAAAAGGTCTTGTGCAGGTTCAAATGCATGCAATCGATACCCAGGTCGCCCGGCCGCACCTTGCCAACCAGAGCGTTGAAATTGGCCCCATCGCAATAAAAATAAGCACCCGCGTCATGCACGGCCTGGGCAATCTCGATAATCTCATTTTCGAACAGACCACAGGTACTGGGGTTGGTCAGCATGATCGCGGCGACGTGGGGTCCCAGCTTTTCCCGCAACGCGGACAGATCGACCCGGCCCCGGTCATCGGCCGGAAGCTGCTCGATGCGATAGCCGCAAATAGCGGCCGTGGCAGGATTGGTGCCATGGGCCGAGGAGGGCACCAATACCACCTCGCGCGCATCGCCCTTTGCCTCCAGCGCGGCCCGAATGCACATCAGGCCGCACAATTCACCATGGGCGCCGGCGGCCGGCGACATGGCAACCGCCGACATGCCGGTCAGGGCCAGCAACCACGCGGCGAGGGTATCGATCAATTCCAGCGCCCCCTGCACGGTTTCGATGGGTTGCATGGGATGCAGATCTGCAAAGCCCGGCAGGCGCGCCAGTTTTTCGTTCAGGCGCGGATTATGCTTCATGGTGCAGGAGCCCAGGGGGTATAGCCCCGCATCGATGGCGAAATTGTTCCGCGACAGCCGCACGAAATGGCGTACGACCTGCGGTTCCGACAAACCGGGCAAGCCAATGGGTGCCTGCCGCTCCAGCCCGCCCAGGCGATTATTTATCGGCCCGGGTTCCGGCAGATCGACGCCACAGCGGCCCGGACCATCCAGTTCAAAAATCAACGGCTCGGCCAGATCCAGGCCCCGATGGCCGCTGCTGGTCTCGATTTCATGGCTCTGATTCATGGTCATGACAGCACCTCGCGCAGGGCATTGATGAATACCGCCACGTCCTCATCGCTATTTGTTTCGGTGGCGGCGACCAGCAATAGGTTGGCCAGTTCCGGGTCGTCGGGATACAGCCGGCTGACCGGCACCCCGGCCAGAACGCCGCGGCCGACAAGCGCCGCCACGATGCCCGCCGCCGGTCGCGGCAGACGCAGCGTGAATTCGTTAAAAAAGCTGTCGTTTAACACGTCGACACCGTCCAATGCGGCCAGTTGATCCGCCAACTGCACGGCCCGGCCATGGTTCAGCTGCGCCAATCGGCGCAACCCCACCTCGCCCAACAGAGACAGGTGAATACAGAAGGCCAGGCAGCACAGACCAGAATTGGTACAGATGTTCGAGGTCGCCTTTTCCCGCCGGATATGCTGCTCCCGCGTCGACAACGTCAGCACATAACCTCGCCGGCCGTCAGCATCCACGGTTTCGCCGCACACGCGGCCCGGCATTTGACGCACGAACTTCTGCCGGGTGGCAAACAGGCCCAGGTACGGGCCGCCGAAATTCAGTGCATTGCCGATCGATTGGCCCTCGCCCACCACGATATCGGCGCCCATTTCACCCGGCGAGGACACCGCGCCCAGGGAGACGAATTCGGTCACCACGGCGACCAGCAAGGCCCCCTTGGCATGCGCCGCGGCGGCCACAGGCCGGAGATCATGCAGGCGGCCGAACAGATCCGGCGTCTGCACCACGACACAGGCCGTATCCTCATCGATCAAGGCACACAGATCTTCCGCCACGGACGGCTTGGCCGGACGGGTATCGAGATCGAATTCAATGAACTGGGTCACGGTCGCCGTCGCATCGGCATAATGGGGATGCAGGCCGCCGCACAGCACCGCCTTGTTCCGCTTGGTCACCCGATGCGCCATCAGGACAGCCTCGGCACAGGCGGAGGCGCCGTCATACATGGACGCATTGGCCACTTCCATGCCTGTCAAAAGCGCCACCTGGGTCTGAAATTCGAACAGATATTGCAGGGTGCCCTGGCTGACCTCTGGCTGATAGGGGGTATAGGCCGTTAGGAATTCCGAGCGCTGGATCAAATGGTCGACCGCCGCGGGTACGTGATGGCGATAGGCGCCGGCGCCCAGAAAACAGGCTGCCGCGCCTGCCGGCAGGTTGCGTCCCGCCATCGCCGCCAGACTTTGCTCCACCGCCATCTCGCCGGCATGGTTGGGCAGGTCCAGGGCTTCCGGCAACAGCGCCTGGCGGGGCACGTCGATAAACAGGTCATCGATCCGATCGACGCCTATGGCCGCCAACATGGCCTGGCGATCGGCCGGGGTATGGGGCAAGTAACGCATCAGTGCTGCCCAGCGGTCAGGGCTTCGTAGGTGGCCTTGTCCAACAAATCATCCAATTCCTTTGGGTCGCTCAAGCGTATTTTGAAAAACCAGCCATCGCCCATGGCGTCCGCGTTTATCCTGGCCGGATCATCGACCAGTTCCTCGTTGCTTTCGGTGATTTCACCGCTGACCGGCGCATAAATCTCGGACGCGGCCTTGACCGATTCCACCACCGCCACTTCGTCACTCTGGGACACTTCCGTGCCCGGCTCCGGCAGTTCCACGTAAACGATGTCGCCCAGCTGTTCCTGGGCGAACTCGCTGATGCCGCAGGTGCCGATATCGCCTTCAACCTCGATCCATTCGTGGTCCTCGGTGTAGTAAATCTCGCTCATGGTCGTTTCCTCCTGTAATTGTCCGACAAATTTCCCCTAACCGCGATGATAGCGGGCAGGCACAAAGGGCATTTTGGCCACCTGGGCCGGAAGGGTCCTGCCGCGCACCACGAGGCCCAGGGGGGTGCCCTGCCCGGCATGCGGCGCGGCGACATAGCCCATGGCGAGGGGGCCGCCGAAACTGGGGCCAAAGCCGCCCGAGGTTATGGCGCCAATGGCCGCGCCCGCGCTGTCGAGGATCGCCGCACCTTCCCGCGCCGGGGCCCGGCCTTCGGGCAGAACGCCGACCCGTTTTCGGGCCGGGCCATCCCGCAATTGGGCCTGAATGACAGCGTCACCGGGGAAGCCGCCTTCGTCGCGCCGGCGCTTTTGGATTGACCAGTTCAGACCGGCCTCGACCGGCGTGGTCGTGGCGTCGATGTCATGGCCATGCAGGCACAGGCCGGCTTCCAGGCGCAGACTGTCACGGGCCCCCAGACCGATCGGTTCGACCGCTTCCGCCGCCAGCAACAGACGCGCCAGTTCCTCGGCCCGGGTGCCTGGCATGGCAATCTCAAAGCCGTCTTCCCCGGTATAGCCCGCGCGGGAAACATAGCAATCCACGCCACCAATGTTGATCGCCATTGCCGTCATGAACAGCAGGTTTTCCGCACCCGGGGCCAAACGGGCCATGACCGCCGCCGCGCCGGGGCCCTGCAGGGCCAGCAAGGCGTCGCCGCTGCGGTGTTCCACCGTGATGCCGGCCGGCAGGGCGGCCTCGATATGGGCCAGATCGGCCGCCTTGTTGGCGCCATTGACGACCAGCAACAGGCAATCGCCGGCATTGGTCACGATCAGATCGTCAATGATGCCGCCCCGGTCGTTGGTCAGTTGGCTGTAACGCATCGCACCGGGCGCCAGGCCGGCGATATCCGCCGGCAGCAGGCTTTCCAGGGCCGCCGCCCGGCCGGCGCCATGCAGGCGCAGCTGCCCCATGTGGGAGACATCGAACAGGCCGGCGACGGCACGGGTATGCTTGTGTTCGCCCAGGATGCCCAGGGGGAAATTCACCGCCATCTCATAACCGGCGAAGGGCACCATCTTGCCGCCCAGTTCCACCTGCAGGCCATGCAGCGGGGTTTTCTTCAGGGCCCCTTGCGGGTCCCCGCCGTCAGGCGCCTTCTGGTCAGGCGGGTTGCCCATCCGATCCTCCAACAATATCCGGCGCGGCCTCCACCATGGAGTCCACCGCCCCCAATCTGTCGTCGGACCTGAGAGAGTTCGTTCCACCCTGATCAGCCGGTCGTGACGGCCCATCAATCGGCAAAACCTTGCCCCTTCGGTGAGGCGCGTTTTCCGTGCCAGGGCGCATCCGCCCAGGGCACTTCCGTGGTCGCGCCTGCTTTCCAGAGTGACATCTCCCCGCGGTCCATGGGCCTGAGAGTTTGCGGGGTGCTTGCTCCTTCGGCGTCAAACCAACATCCAGGCAACCGACATGGACATTTTGTTTGAACTCTCCCGCGAGGTTCATCTGTCTGGCCGCCAGAACCGGCACCACAAGCCGGCCACGGGCGGTAACCGAATGATAGGCGGACCGGACGGGGAGTCAACGGCGCATTGGCAAGGCCCATGCCTGCCGCCAAAATACCGCCTTCCGGGCCCCGCCGGATCGCGCGCTATTCGAGCAATTTTCAATCAATTGGATTCGCTTTAGCGATCCAAGCGATTGGTTCAATAGCTCTTTTCTTAAGAGTCCGGGCATGTTTAGAAGAAACATGCTCTAGTAGCCCTGGCCGCGATTCTGTTGCAGTTGCCGTTCGTTCAATTGCAAACCGACGATGATTTCATAGTCGGTCCCGCTTTCGTTGTCTTTCAGGAAGACGGTTTGCTCAATCTCCTCCCGCACGCCGGCCCGGCGGTTGGTTGCCGAAAACCTGATCTCGCTCTGAAACTCCTTCTTGGCCATGATGTTCTGGGCCTTGTCAATAATGGCCACGAAGAACGGTACATTTGCGCCGCCCACCGTGAAGGCGGGACCACGTTGGGCCGCGAGATCGATCGCGGCCACCACGCGCACATAATTCTTGGCGTAACTGCAGGTCGTTTTAATGTCGAGAACCCGCGCCTCGAACAGCACGTCGGTCAAATCCCTGCCCGGCCCATCCTTGTACTCGGTCATCTTGGCGGCCTCGTTCAACAGGGAAACCCGGGGACAGTCCTTGGGGCTGCCGGTCTGGAACAGGGCGCAGCCCAAAAGCGTCACGGCGGCAAGGCCAAGCAGAACGGCCACCCTGACGGCATTGCGGAGTCGTTTCATGTTCATCATGCTAAATCGGAGGTCACTATGAATGTCCAAGCTGCAATTTGTACCAGAGCTTATTCGGAGTATATAGGGCCATTCGACGGCAACCTGGTCATCAAGGGCAATATGAGCAAACGAGCGGTCACAATACTGCTGGCGGCGCCGCGGGGCTTTTGCGCCGGCGTTGACCGGGCCATTCAAATCGTTGAACTGGCCCTGGAACGCTATGGGGCGCCGGTATATGTGCGCCATGAAATCGTCCATAACCGTTATGTGGTGGAAGGTCTGGAGCGCCGGGGCGCGATCTTCATCGACGAGCTGGAGCAGGTGCCCGACGGCGGCAGGGTTATTTTTTCGGCCCATGGGGTCGCAAAATCCGTCCCCGACGACGCCCGGCGCCGGGGGCTCGCTTTTCTGGACGCCACCTGCCCCTTGGTGACCAAGGTGCACCGCGAGGCGGAAAACCACCATGCCAAGGGCCGCCATGTGGTCATGCTGGGCCATGCCGGCCACCCGGAGGCCGTGGGCACCATGGGACAACTGCCCACCGGCGCCATGACCCTGTTGCAATCCGCCGCCGAGGCCGAGACCTTCCAGCCGCCTGCAGGCGCGCAAATCGCCTATATTACCCAGACCACCTTGTCCGTTGACGACACCGCCAGCGCCGTCGATGTCCTGAACCGGCGGTTTCCCGATCTGGCCGGCCCGCGCAAGGGTGACATCTGTTACGCCACGACCAACCGGCAGGCGGCGGTCAAGGCCATAGCCGGCCGCTGTGACGGCCTGTTCGTCATTGGCGCGCCCAACTCGTCGAACTCCCGGCGTCTGGTGGAAGTGGCGGACGGCATGGGCTGCGGCTACAGCCGTTTGATCCAGCGGGCCGACGATATAGTCTGGGCCGATCTGGCGGACCGGCGCCGCATTGGCATTTCCGCCGGCGCCTCGGCCCCGGAAGTGCTGGTGGAGGAGGTCATCGCGGCGTTTCGCCAACGCTTTGAGGTCAGCATCGAACAGATCACCACGGCGAGCGAGGATATGGAGTTCAAATTACCGGCGGAACTGCGCGCCTAGGCGGGCGCCAAATCGGGCAACGGTGGCCATGGCGGTCTATACGGATATCGATGATGACGAGCTGCGTGACTTCGTGGCGGAATATGATATCGGCACGGTCACCGGGTGCAAGGGCATCGCCGAAGGGGTGGAGAACACCAACTACCTGCTGCAGACCGATCGGGGCAGCTTTATCCTGACAATTTATGAAAAGCGGGTCGACGCCCGGGACCTGCCGTTCTTCCTCGACCTGCTGGATCATCTCGCCGGCCGCGGGGTGCCCTGCCCGCCGACCATCCACGGCCGCGACGGCCGCGCCCTGCGCCAGGTGGCGGGCAAGCCGGCCGCCGTGGTGACCTTTCTACAAGGGATCTGGCCCAAGCGCCCGACGGCGGTGCATTGCGCGGAGGTCGGCGCCGCCCTGGCGCGCCTGCATCTGGCCGGACAGGATTTTACCCAAACCCGGCGGAATGCCCTGTCACTGGACGGCTGGGCGCAACTGGTCGAGGCCACGGCGTCCCGGGCGGACGAGGTCGCCGCGGGCCTGGGCGCGGAAATCGAGCGGGAAATCGACGATCTGTCCCGGCAATGGCCAACCGATCTTGCCACCGGCGTGATCCATGCGGATCTGTTTCCCGACAATGTCTTTTTCATGGGCGACAAGCTGACCGGCCTGATCGATTTCTATTTCGCCTGTACCGATGCCCTGGCCTACGACCTGGCAATCTGTCTGAACGCCTGGTGTTTCGAGCGGAGCGCCGAGTTCAACAGTACCAAGGCCCGGCGCCTGTTGTCCGCCTATCGCCAGGTCCGCCCGGTCAGCGATGCGGAAATCGCCGCCTTGCCGCTGCTGGCCCGGGGCGCGGCCCTGCGCTTTCTGCTGACCCGCCTGTATGACTGGTTGAACCAGGTTGACGGCGCCATGGTCAAGCCCAAGGACCCACTGGAATATCTGCACAAAATGCGCTTTCACCGCCGCATAGACGGCCCCGGCGCCTATGGCCTGGATTATTAGTGCCCATGGACAGGGTGGTGATCTATACCGATGGCGCCTGCTCCGGCAATCCAGGTCCGGGGGGCTGGGGTGCGCTGCTGCGGTTCGGCGCCCATGAGCGGGAATTAAAGGGCGGCGAGCCCGGCACCACCAACAACCGCATGGAAATGCTGGCCGCGATCGAAGCCCTGGAAGCCCTGAAACGGCCCTGCCGGGTCGACCTGCATACGGACAGCACCTACCTGCGCGACGGCATCACCAAATGGATTATCAACTGGAAGCGCAACGGCTGGAGAACCGCCGCCAAAAAGCCGGTCAAGAACGTGGACCTGTGGCGGCGCCTGGAAACCGCCATGGAACGGCACCAGATGACCTGGCATTGGGTCAAGGGCCATGCCGGCCACCCCGGCAACGAAGCCGCCGACGCCCTGGCCCGGCAGGGCCTGGATGCCTACGGCCGGTTGTAATACCTAGCGATACACTTTGGGCATGGCTTCACCGGGCGGAGGGGACGGGCCTGCCCGGCTTTCGTTTGCTACGGTCCCAAACGTGCGCACGCACATAAGCGGGAGTCAGACCAGTTCGCCCAGAAATTTTCTTGCGCCTTTGACGACCAGCGCGTCCAACCTTTCGGTGAACCACTCTACGATGGGCGTGAGCACAGGCATATCCTGTGCTTTTTGCTGTCGCCCTTGATCTCGCCCCATAATGTCAGTTTTCCCATATACCCCATGCAGATACTCGATCTTCCTGGCCCGGCGATCAATGCCCAGCCAGATGATTCCACGCTGGCAGAAGAACGATGCAGTTAGGGTTGAAGCCCATGTTTTTCAACGTATCCATGGACGCCACAACCTTTTGTGCCTGGAGATCCACAACGGAAACGGAGCCATCGCGCATGCCTGGCAGGTTGATGAAGGAATTTTGCACAAAGCCGTAACGGCCATCTTTGGTCAGGCCCACGTGGTGGGCGCCCTGGCCCGTCTTTATGGATTTGACCAATTTCGGTTTTGCCGGGTCGGCCGAGAGGTCAAAAATATGCAACTGACCCGGATTGGCGGTGGTGACATACATAGTCTTGCCGCCGTTCACGAAGTATATCTCCAGCGGGACACCACCGTCGACCGGCGCCAGATTGAAGGCCTCGGCCACATCAAAGGACTTATTGCCGGGATTCCAAATGGCCGTCCACAAGGCGGCGCCGAACATGTTGGTTGTGTAGACAATAGCGGGATCAGAGCCGGGCACCCGCAATACTTCCACCGGCGCCACGCCGGAAGGAGATTTCTTGGTGGACATTTTCAGCCTGCCCACAACCTCGTTGGTGCTGGCCTTTATGACGATCAGTTCTTCCCTCGGCGTCTTTAGATCGCCCGTAATCGTGGAGGTCACCAACAGGCGGTCAATATCGCTTAAAACCACCAGGCCGTGGGGATTGGCGCCGGGAATATCGATCAGACCGATAATTTTGTCCGTGGCCGTGTCACCCACGTAGACGTTGCCGGAGTTCATGCAGGTCAGATACCAGATGCGATTATCTTCCGAAAACACCACGTCTTCGCCCATCTCGCACTTTGGCACGTCAATGCGTCGTAGGCGGTAGGGGAATTCATCCATTTTGAAGACATGCAGCTCCGGTTTACCCAGGGCGGTGATGTAGGCTTTTGCCATGTTGCGGTCATAAAAAATATGGTGTGCGATCAGGTCGGCGGGCAAGGGAATATCCACGAGGATCTTGCCAAAACTCGGAGCTTTGGGATCGACATCGATGATGGCGATACCTTCCCGCCTCTCCCCGCTGCCCGTTAGTTTCAGCGCCTTGAGAGACTCCGCAGGTTTGCTTTCATAATTCATCATGGCCAGAATTTCGCTGTTCGCGGCGCCGGATAGTCCCGCCATCGCAATGATCGTGGCGATCAAGGCCATCGTCGAGCCGCCGATCGGTCGTTTCATATTTACCGCTCCGTCAAGTCTGCTAATTTTGCATGTTCAGAGTCCATGCGGGCTAAATTAGGTTGAATGCCTATTATTTCGAAATGAAAAAAGGTTATGCCAACTATGACACCTATGATCGCCCGCCGTCATTGCCTTCGTGCCATCACCGCCTGTGTTGCCGTTGGCGCCATACCGTCCGCTATTGGTCTGGCGGCGAAGAAACGCCCGGTCATCAATCTTGAAATCCGTAAGCGCAAGGTAACCGCCGACGAAAAGACCATTCGACTAACCGAGGGCGAAGAGATCCAAATCGACTGGGTCACCGATGAAGCAGTGGAGTTGCATTTACATGGTTATGACATCTATGCCTTGGCTACCCCCGACCGAAAGGTCAGCATGTCCTTCCGGGCTCATACGGCGGGTCGTTTTCCGATCTCGGCCCACCAGTTTGGTCATCGCACCGTGATCTATCTGGAAATCTATCCAAAGTAACGCCACTGCAGGAGGCACGCAATACTTATATCGCTGCACTATTGCCAAATTCATTTCGTAAATGCACAAATATAAGTATTGTGTCCCCGCAATTGCTGAAACTGGATCGACTTGCAACACAGGGTCAGTTCAACCCCGGGGCGGTTCAACGCTCATTACCTACAGCGATACTCGAGCATTCGATTGATATCGAGTGCATTGCGCCGGAGGGCATTGGCGAGGTTGTTTTCACCGTTGGCGCGGAGGATATTGAGTGCGAAGCTGCGGGCTCTGGCGAAGATGCCGGGGTTTGTTCGGATGCGGCTGGCGTCTTCTAGAGCGTGTCGCGGACATGGTGGTTTCGGTTTTCGACGCCCCAGTGGCTTCGGATCGCCACGGCGGCTTGTTCGGCGGGTATGGCCGCCGAGCAGACATAGAATGAGATTTCCTTCCGACGGTCCCACATGCCGTCTTTGGCGCGGCGGGGATCTGGGATTTGCGATAAAGGTTCAGGAATTCCAACGACATGAGTACTCATTTATACGAATCACGCTCCGATCGATTCAGAAAAATGCCGACTTTAAAATTCCCCAATTTGATCTAAAGTTTTTTGCGTTGAACAGCCCTGAGCTCAACCCGACCGTACTCACCCAAAACCTCAATGCACTGTTGGTCCGCGCCCGCAGCACCGCTTGTATTTTTTTCCGGATCCGCAGGGGCAAGGCTCGTTGCGTCCGATTTTTCGATGCGGACGGACGAAAGTTTCGGTTTGAGCTGCGTATTCCCTGCCCTGACGGCGGTAGTAGGCATGCATCCGCATGACGCCCGCGGCTGCGCCAATTATTAGCTCTTCGCGCTTCTTTTCATCAATGGGTAGAGTGTAGGGGCGCATATCAGCCTCTGGGTGGTGCTCGTAGGCGAGGGCCCAAATCGGCACCATCGAGCCGCCATGCTCCTCGCTGTTGATCAGTTCCGACCAGATGCCGTGGCGCATGTTAATCCCACACAGAAAGCCATTCGCCCAATCGTTGCCGCCATATGCCCCCGTCTCGTCTTCGCGCAGCAAAGGAAAATATACTGGGCTTTCGTTCAGCTGATAATGCACGTAATTCCAATGCTGGCTCACAAGGTCCATAAACCGCCGAGCATCGCCTAAATCATCGAACACCATGTCGCCGTCTTCGGTTTCGCCATTCTGGATGATGGGCATGTATTCACTTGGCATGACCAAATCCGGACAGCAGGCCAGGGCCGCGAAAAAACCATCGAGAGCTTCAAAATTTGGTATTTTACCGCCAACCACCAGCGAAAGAGCGCGGTCGAGATCATCCAATTCCGCGTCGGTTAATTCAGCGGCGCTCGTCATATCCCTAGCCCTGCCATGGCATATTGCCTGAGTATTCTTGGCCCAAGGCAAACAGCGCGGGCTTCGGCGCCAATAAGCCGAACATCAAGCATGCCCCTGTCATACAACGACAGCTGATCCGGCTCAATATGGAAACGCCGCGGACGGCAGGTGTTGCCTGGTGTGAATTGGCGCGATCGGGCTCTACCATCCGAGTACTTGCGGGCCGTCTCAGGCCGGCCCAGTCAGCCGCTCGCTCAAGGTTTTCAACTTCGCCCGCGCCCCGGCGTCGTAGGCCTGCGGATTGGCGCGCGCTTCCTCCAACCCGTTGAAGAAGCGGCCGCCTGCCGCGGCCGCTGGCGCCAGCGCCGCGTTGAGGATGGCCGCGGCGCCTTCTTCGACGGTGCTCCGGGGCTGGTGGCCGGCTCGCCGGACCATGGTGGTGTCCATGTAGGTCGCCGGGTGCAGGCTGTTCACGGAAACGCCGGAGAGCGCGAGCTCGGCATCCAGGTCGATGGCGAACATGATCTGCGCCAGCTTGCTCTGGCAATAGGCGCGGGTGCCGCTGTAGCCGCGCTCGATCATCGGATCGGCGAAGTCGATCGCCTGCTGGCCCAGCGAGGCGACCATGACGATGCGCGACGGCGCCGCCGCCTCGAGTGGCGGCAGCAGCAGCCGGGTCAGCAGGACGCCGGCCAGATAGTTGACCGCGAAGCGCAGCTCGTATCCGTCGATGCTCAGCTGGCGCCCACCGTCACCGCCGCCCGAGCCCACCCCGGCATTGTTGATCAGGATATCGAGCCGGCTGGTTGCCCCATTGACCGCGTCGGCCAGGCGGCGCACCTCGGCCAGGGACGCCAGGTCGGCCAGCAGCAGTTCGGCCACACCACCCGCCGCCTGGATCTGCTGCACCACGGCCTCGCCGCGCGCCCGGTCCCGGCCGTG
>JAQBYC010000179.1 GCA_027623205.1 Pseudomonadota bacterium
CGGCGCCCTCCTTCCAGCCATAGAGAATGGGTTCGTACTGTCGCTGGTAATCGGCGCGGCCCAGCGTGAAGGTGTTCTTGGCCCAGATCACGAAGGTCGACCAATGACCGCCGGCCACCTTGAAGGCCGTCTGCAGTGTGTGCAATTCCGAGGACGACATGCACATGTACACGCCGCCCTTGGTCATGGTCAGAATATTGACGCAGCTGTCGTACAGAAACGCCTCGAAGCCGTCGCCCAGATTATCGTTCAGGATCCGGCGGTCCTTGCCGTGCAGCCTGTCCTTTGCCTTGTTGCCGTAATCCACATTATAGGGTGGATCCGTGAAGCAGAGGTCCGCCAGGCCACCGGCCAGCACTTTCTCCACATCGGCCAATACAGTAGCGTCACCGCACAGCAGACGATGTTCGCCGAGGATCCAGAGATCACCAGGCTTGGTGATTGCCTCCTCCGGCGCCTCCGGAACCTCATCGTCGTCGGTAAGGCCGGCGGCTTCGGAATCCGAGCCCTGTAGCAGTCGATCGATCTCGTCGAGATCGAAGCCGGTTATATCGAGGTCGAAATCCTCCGCCCGGAGGTCTTCCAGTTCGAGGCGCAGCAGCTCTTCGTCCCAGGCGGCATTTTCCGCTATGCGGTTGTCGGCCAGAACCAAGGCCCGGCGCTGGGTCTCGGACAGGTGCCCGAGCCGGATCACCGGCACATCCGCCATTCCGAGCTTGCGGGCGGCCAGCAAGCGGCCATGGCCGGCGATGATGACATCGTCCTCGCCGACCAGGATCGGGTTCACAAAACCAAACTCGGCGATGGAACCCGCGATCTGAGCGACCTGATCGTCCGCGTGCATCCGCGCATTGCGCACGTAAGGGATCAGCCGGTCGACCGAGGTGTGTTCGATCTTCAGTTCCATCAAAGTCCCTTGTGAACGAGCTGGTGGATGTATTGCCGGCTGACGCCAAGACGGCGCGCCACTGCCGCCTGGGAAAGACCCTGGTCCAACAACGTTCCCGCCTGGGCCCGGCGGTTTCCCATCTTCTTCGCCGGCGCTTCCGGGACGGTTGGATTGGTGACCGCAAGACGCCGCTCGAGTTCCACGACGCGGTTTTCCAGATCACCGAGGCGGTGCCCGCGATTGCGCCGGAGCATGGCCGCCAACCTGGTCAACCAGGGCATCAGCCTTGTTCCTTTGCGGATTTGCGTCGATCGGCAAATATGGCTTCCTTGATCCGCCAGCGGATAACGCCGGCCGTATCAAATTGATACTGAGCGTCCTTTCCGTGTTCAGGTTCGGCGATCAGCGGACATCCACGGGCCAGCCATGAATTGATGGTCGTCGTGGATACGCCCATGATGCGGGCCAGTCTTGCGAGGTTGACGGTCTCGCCTGTTGCCGATTGATGTTGCATGGGGTGCCTCCTGTATTCAACTATTCGAGCCTCTGGATGAAGAGGACGCCATGAGTTGCCGTCCGACCGAATGCGTCCGGACGGCAAGTTCCGTCTCGATCTGGAAAACGTTCATGATTTCAAAAGGATGGAGAATTGGCGACGGAACCCGCGGATTTTCCACATGATTTTCCGAAGTTACGATTGAATTCACGTAACCGATTGAAATCACGCGTAAATTCAGGATAGGGTCGGAACCTGCCCGAGAATTTGTCAAGTAAGCGGGCAATTGCGCCCGGACCTAAAGTTCCGTTCCCATCCTGAAATAGTCCGTGTTTACAAAAGGTTGGAGCGATGGAGACGGAACCTTCAAATTTGCCGTCGTGCCCTGAAGTTCCGATTGTATTTCCGTAACCTATTGAAATAACCACATTTTTCAGGATGGCGACGGAACCTGCCCGAAAATTTGTCAAGTAAGCTGGCGGCCCTGACGCTAGCGACGTTCCGCGCTGAGCACTCCCGCATAGGTTGTGGCCCGGAAGGACCCATTAAATCAATGACTTAGCGGACCCGTACCGCCGGTTGGAATCCCTTTCGCTCACCGTTATTGTACGCACAACTACCATATTTGGATATTTTTGCATACTCATGGTTGTATTAATAAATGTGCGAATTAGGGGCAAAATCACTGGCTCGACCGGCGCCAACCGGCGCCTTTCGCTTGCTTCTCGGAGCAGAACCACCGCTCGCCCTTGCCTTCGTCGATCTTAGTGGCCGCATAGGACTGTCCGCCTGGCAGGTGGTAGATCCGTTTGCCCTTGCGGCTGATGTGTCCTTTGATGCGACACGGCCCAGGTGCGGCGTCCGCGGCCTTCTCGCCGGCCATTCGTTTCCCCTTGCGCCACTGCCAGGGCTCCACAAACTCTCCCCGCCACAGCCCGCGCGCGGCCTCCCGTGCGACCTGCTCCTGACCGACGTAGTCTGTGCTGTAATGCCGATAGGCAATGGCCAGGCCTTCGGACACCAGCCACCCATTCAGATCCTCACCGCCGGCGTGACAGACCGCGACAACACGGCCGTATCGATCCCGATCGCGCTCCTCGCAGGACACTGATCGGCCACCAATGCGCCTGGTGAGGGCCAGGGTCGTCGACGTTCCGCACCGGTAGGATTTGCCGTTGGCCTGGCAGACCTGGGCGCTCTCCGGTGCATCGATGCCATACAAACGGATCTTGGCGCCATGGATCACGATGGTATCACCATCGATGACCTTGGCCGGTCCGTTGATCTCGGCTACCGCCGGACCAGGGATCTGGGTCAGCAGCGCAATGACGATCAACGCCAGAATATGCCTGGTTACTAGATTTGCCATGATCTTGCCTGAGGGCCTTGGGCCCATGTGTCTATTGGGTGGACTGCTGATCCAGTTCGAAGTTCCGAACTTCGACCGGAAAGTAGAGCTTGGTATCTCTGAGGGCGTCCACCGATATCAATTTGCGGTCGGTTGGGTCTGTCAGACTGAATATCTGAGCATGGGGTACGACGCAGCCTTCGACGCGGATGCTGCCCACTTCGAATACCTCGCCATTGTGAGAGCCATACGATGAGCGACGGACCGTTTTGAAGCGTTCACCAATTCGAACCTCTCGCCCGCCGGCCATGCCTCAATATCCTTTCGCGCCGTCCTGATCTTATCGTCGTGATTTTTGCGTCCCGCCCGCCGGCGCATAAATCCCTATCTACCATGAAAATAGCATCCAGACCCGGCATCTGTCTCTGGTCGCGGTGTCTCACCAAATAATGTCTCACTGAGCTTATGTTCTTGACATCCGTTTCGCTTGATCGACCACGAAGGACTGCGACCGTTTCGCCGAAACCGGTCGACCGTTGAGCCTGAGCGCGATCACGCTGAGGCCGTACTGCCAGCGCCGGTGCGCCGTTGCCCGGGCGACGCCGAAGCGCCAGCAGATCTCCTTCCAACGCGCGCCCTCGGCCCGGGTCCAGACCAGGCGGGCATCCTCGGGGGCCAGGAACTTGACCCAGCCGAGGGTCTCCTCCATGCGCGAGATGGCGGCGGGCAGGGGCGGTGGACGGCGCATGGGTTCCGGCGTCTGCCCGACCATGTCGGCAAAATCGTGAACCACCTCGGGCCAGAGGTTGAAATACCCTTGCACCCGTTGCTCCGGCAACCGCTTCAGTACGTCGGCCGCTTCCGTCAGGCGATCCTCGACTTGTTTGGGTGTCCAGTCAGTCATTTTGGCTCTCCCTGTTCCCCTGCTGCTTGCCATAGAGTTTCTCGGCCAATTGACGAACCAGTTCCCGTTCCGGCCAGCTCAGCCGTTGATCATCGACCGACACGGCGAGTACGCCCTGTTCGCGCCAGCCTTCGCGTTTGACCTGCTCCGGCGAGCGGCGCTCGCCGCCGTAGCCCGGCGGATGCCATCTCATGGGCTCACCTCCCGCAGCACGGCGGCGTAGCCCGCCACGTCCACCATGGAGTCCAGGTGGCCTGGATTAGCGGCCAGGCGCGCGAGCTTGAGGTCGATCAGGCAGAGCGCCACCTGGGCCGGCGTGATGGGCCGGTCGAGGGTGATCGACCAGCGCCGGGCGACGGCCGTCATCGATGCAACCGGATCGCCGTAGACATCACGACGATTGGCAACGGCGGCCGCGGCCTGTTTGAGCATCATCTCACCGGTCATGCCGCACCTGCCATGCGAAGCTCGATCGCCCATCCCAGCAGCGCGAGGGCATCGGCCTCGTTGTCATCGATGGGATCGAAGCCACGACTGCGGGCGGCTGTGATCATGGCGTCCTTGTTGGCGTTGCCCTTGCCGGTGGCATGGCGCTTGATGGTGCCGACCGGGACGCCCTCGTAGGGAATTTCATGCTCTTCGCACCACGAGCTCAGGCTACCCAGAAACCCGCCATAGATATGTGCGGCATCGGTTCCGGCATGCCGCCGAACTTCTTCGAAGTAGATGCGGCGAATGCCGTGAGCGTGCATCGCCAGCTCTACCAGCCAATCGGTGAAGCGCAGAAAGCGCATGCCGCCGCCTTCGAAGCGTCGTGGGCGAAAATCATGGCTGCCGGAAACGATCTGCCGGTCCATAGTGCGAAGCGCCCATCCCGTCGTCGTGCCGAGATCCAGGGCAAGGACCGTCATGGGCCTTGCGTCCGGTTCCGGTTTGGTCAAACTCGATTTATCCATATCGCTTCTCCTTTGCTTGGCAGGGTGGTGAGGGTGGCGACAGTGTTCCTGGCGGGATGCGTCGCCACCCGGCTTTTGGAAATGAGAGCCTCATCGATCCTGATTGTGATTTTTCAAGGGCCGGTAAAGAACCAAGGTCGTTGACCCTGGCACCCACCAACTGGGAAAATCCGTGGGGTACTCGGCCTCGAGTTTGTTCTTCCCGGCCCATTGGCGGATTTCTTGCTGCTTGTGGGTATTGATGTTGTCATAAAGATGGACCGCAAGACCGGCGGCACGCCTGTTTGATGTGCGAAAATAGTAGGCATGGTCAATGTGGATAGACCGCTCCATTTGACGCATTCCCCAAACCCCATGCTTTGCAAGGACGTGGATATCGAAGGGACTGGGGCTGAGTTTCCAGTTGTGATCGGCCGCGAACATTTTCGCCAGGCCCAAACGCAAGGCACAAATTTCTAAAGCGTTTTTTGGGGAGGGCTTTTGCTTTAGGAAAAATGTGATTTGCTCGGCAAGTTTCCAAGGGCTGCCTATGAGCTCTTTAGCACGCTGACATACGTCTCTTTCATGGGGTGCAATCACGGTTGTTCCTTTCGTTTTTGGATTTCAATTGGCGGGTGATATTCGGGGCTGTCCCAGGTGTCCCGGATGTCCCGCGTTTTCCGGTTCCTCTGCCACGCGTATGTGCGCGCGCGCGTGAGAGCTCTTTTGCCGGGAAAATGCGGGACATCCGGGACAGATCGCAAAAAGTTCCGATAACCACTGCAGTAACAGCATGTTAGCCTGTCCCGGATCATTGCCCTGATCCGGGACAATGCGGGACAATGCGGGACAGATGCCGAGTGTTTTGGGGCATCAATCATGATTTATTCCAGATGCGGCTGGATCGAATGGCAAAGACAGGCCTCTGTACAAACGACACGTGTGGCCATTGATGCGTTGTTGATCCGCCACAAACCCTCGCTTGGTCAGGTTTGCACTGAAAGCCTTGGCGCTACCGGACCGATCGCCTTGGCGCTCAGCGAACGCTTTCCATGCCTGAAACAGCCTCGAGGCGACTTCGAACTCCCGTGCTCCGATGACGCAACATTCATCGAGCCATTGGCCGAATATGTCCTGATCGTCGAAATACTCCGCGGTTGCCCGTGCCACCACACCGGGACGCACCAGCCCATTTTGTTGCCAGTCGAGACAACCTTCGATCATCCAGTTGAGGATCGCCGGCCATTCAGCCTTGAGTTTTTCTTCCAGTTGCCGGTCTGGCTTGTTCGGTTTGGTGGTGAACGGAATGATATTGAAGCGTCGCTTGGCGGCGTCATCGACATTGTGCAAGGCGGGTTTATGGTTGCCGACGATCAGCAGTTTGAACTGAGGCGCGAAGGTGAAGTTGTCCTGGCGCATGAAGCGCGCCGTGACCTTGTCGCCGCCAGTGAGTTGTTTGATGCGGGTTTCTGCCCAGGCCCGGCCTTCTTCGGTTTCGGAAACCGACACCATGCGAGCCCCGCGCAGCATGGCAATATCGGTCGAATGTTTGTCGTAGGCTGATGCGGTAAAGGCGTCCATGACCGCCGTCTGGGCATATTCGGCGAGGATGCCGTTGATGGTATTGAGGAACACCGATTTGCCGTTGCCGCCCGATCCGTAGATGAAGAACAGAGCGTGTTCCCGGATGTCGCCGGTCAGGCAGTAGCCGGACATCTGGCGCAAGAAACGGATCAGGCCTTCGTCCCCCTGGGTGGCGTCATGCAAAAAGCGCAGCCATACCTCGCAGCTTGCCAGATTGTCCGGTGCGACGGCGGTCAGCCGGGTGATGTAGTCCTCACGCTCGGCCTGGCGCAAAACGCCTGTGCGCAGATCGACGGTTCCGCCTGGCGTCCCCATGGTAAAGCGGTCCGGGTCCCAGACATCGGAGATGACGGCATGGGCCCGGTCGCTCTGGGCATAGCGCTCAACGGCC
>JAQBYC010000180.1 GCA_027623205.1 Pseudomonadota bacterium
CACAGGATTATGATCAATGGGTGGTCGGGAGGGGGAGCGGGCGGGTAAGTCAATCTCGAAAATGGTCTAGCATACCGCCGTGCGTTGACGAGCGCCTATTCCGCCGCGTCCTTCGCCAGGAATCCGCCCGACTGGCGCGACCATAATTCCGCGTACAGGCCGCCGTGGCGAAGCAGGCTTTCATGATCGCCTTGTTCGATGATGCGGCCCTGGTCCATGACGATCAGGCGGTCCATGGCGGCGATTGTGGAGAGCCGGTGGGCAATCGCGATCACGGTTTTGCCCGCCATCAGCACATCAAAACTTTCCTGAATGGCGGCCTCCACCTCCGAGTCCAGGGCCGAGGTGGCCTCGTCCAGAATCAGGATCGGGGCATCCTTCAACAACACCCGGGCAATGGCAATGCGTTGGCGCTGACCACCCGACAATTTAACGCCGCGCTCGCCCACATGGGCCTGATAGCCGTAACGCCCCTGGCCATCGTCCAATTCCTGAATGAAATGGTGGGCGTGGGCGGCCTGTGCCGCGGCGACCACCTCATCCATTGTCGCGCCCGGGCGGCTATAGCTGATGTTATCCAGGATAGACCGATGCAGCAGCGACGTGTCCTGGGTCACCATGCCGATCTGGGCCCGCAGGCTGTCCTGGGTCACCCCAGCGATATCCTGGCCGTCGATCAGGATACGGCCATCCTCCAAATCGAAGAACCGCAGCAGCAGACCGACCAGGGTTGATTTGCCCGCGCCGGAGCGTCCGACGATACCGACTTTTTCGCCGGGCATAATGTCCAGGTCCAGGCCGCCGATGATGCCCTGGTCCACATCTTCCCGTACCTTGCCATAATTGAAATGAATATTGTCATAACGGATGCCACCGGCAGCCATCTGCAATTCCCGGGCATCAGGCGCATCATCGATGGCGCGTTCGCGGGCGATGGTGGTGACGCCATCCATCACCACGCCGATATTCTCGAACACGTTCGAGGCTTCCCACATGATCCATTGCGACATGCCCTGCAGGCGCAGCACCAGACCCACCGCCAGGGCGATCGCGCCGGCGGAGGTTGCATCAATGTACCAGAGCCAGACCGCTATCCCGGCGATGGCAAATATCAGACACGCGTTCATGACATTCAGGGTTGTGGTCAACAGGGTGGACAGGCGCATCTGCCGGTAGACCGGGTCCAGAAAGGCCTCCATCCCTTCCCGCGCATAGCTGTCCTCATAGGCCGCATGGGCGAACATCTTGACCGTGCCGATGTTGGTATAGCTGTCCACGACCCGCCCGGTGACGACAGAGCGCGCCTCGGCCTGGGCCATGGAGATGTCCCGCAGGCGGGGCACGAAATAGCGCATTGCCACCACATAACCAATGAGCCAGATGATCATCGGCGCCGTCAGGCGCAGATCACTGCTGGCGAACAGGACCAAGGCGGCGGTGAAATAGACCGCCACGTACAGCAGAACCTCGGTCAGCTTCATGACAATGTCGCGCACGGCCAATGCCGTCTGCATCATCTTGGCGGCGACCCGGCCGGCGAAATCGTCCTGGTAGAACTCCATGCTTTGCCGCAACAGATAGCGATGCGCCTGCCAGCGGGTACGCATGGCGAAGTTACCCAACAGGCCCTGATTGTGGATGGCTTCCGAGATGAATTTCAGAGCCGGCAGCAGCACCAGCACCACAACCCCCATGCTCAGCAATCGGCCGCTATGGTCATGCCAAAAGACCGCCCGCTCCGCCGTCGTCAGCCAATCAACCAGACGCCCCAGAAAGGCGAACAAGGTTACCTCCAAAACCGCGATCGCCGTGGAAAATAGGGCCGAGGCGAGCAGCAACGGCCAAAAAGGCCGGGCGTAATGCACGATAAACGGGAGCAGCGACGCCGGCGGCATCTCCGGCTGTGCCGCCGGCAAGGGGTCGGTCCGGTGCTCCAGCCATCGAAAAAATCTGGCGATCACCGCGTATACTCCTCCCGTCGGGCCGGCTTAATCCCCGGCCCCCGCCGCCAGACCGGCGCCGAAGCGGATATCGGCCTGGCGAAAGACCTCGCGGGTATGCGCCATATCCCAGGGCTGTTCGGTCAGGGTTTCGTGATCCCATTGGCTGCGCGGCTGCGGCGGGTTGAAAAAATCACCACCATAGACATGGATGGCGCTGGTCAGTTTCCGGATCGGGTTGGCCACGGAATGAATGATTTCCGGTCCCAGGGTTGCCGCCTGTCCCACCCCCATGGATTCGGCCCCCGCCGCTTCCAATGCGGGGGCGGCATGGGCATCGCCAATACGGCGCCAAAACAGGTTATCTTCGCGCCCCCCATAGATGCCAATGACCGCGAACATGCGATGGTTATGGGGCAGCAGGGTCATATAGGGGGCCCAGATAAAATTGATCACGGTCAGATCATCCGCCTGATACAGCGGGAAGACGCCGGCCTGGGTCGGTTCGCCCAGTTCGGCAATAACGCCGGACGGCGCGGCAACCGATTCCAGCACCACTTCCCGTATGGCCTTCTGCCCGTCGGCAACCGCAGCCTTGCAGTCCTCGATAAAACGATCTTTCTGAAACACGGCGCAGTCCCCCTCAGGCATCAAATAGGGCGGACGGACCACCCCGAATCGAAATAGGCAGTCTAGCCGCAGGCTAAACACCGCGCCATCATTCCGCGAATTTTTTATGTACTATTTGGCATCCACACCGGAGGGGCTTTGGTGTTCGTCCTTTAGCAACGCCGCCAAACCGGCGCGGTAGTTCGGATATTGGAGTCGGACCCCCAATTCGTCTTTGATACGGTCATTGCGCACGCGCTTGTTGTCCTTGTAAAAACTGGCTGCCATGGGACTGAGATCGGCGTGATCGAAGGCGATCTCGGGCGGCGGCCGCTGGCCCAGCAGTTCAGCGGCCAGGGCAATGATGTCCTGTGGCGGCGCGGCCTCGTCATCACAGACGTTATAGATGGCGCCGGGATTCGGTTGCGCCATGGAGGCCCGCAGGACCGTGGCCAGGTCTTCCACGTGAATGCGGGAGAAAACATGGCCCGGCTTGACGATCCGCCGGGCCTTGCCCCGGCGCAGGTTATCCAGGGCGTTGCGGCAGGGTCCATAGATGCCGGCCAGACGGAATATGTGGATGGGCTGGCCCCTGTGGCGGCCCCAGTCCAGCCAGGCCTGCTCCGCCGCCACCCGCCACTGGCTGCGTTGGTTGAGCCGGTCACTGGGTGCCGTCGGCGTGGCCTCGTCCACCCAGCCCCCGCCATGATCGCCATAGACCCCGGTGGTGGAAAGATAGCCCAGCCAACGAAGGGCGCCCAGTTTCGCGATATCGGCGCCATGACAGGTCAGCACCGGGTCGCCGTCCCCGTCGGGCGGAACGGAGAGCAAAATATGCGTGACGCCGGCCATCAGTGCAGTCGGATCGGCCAGGGGGCGGTGACGATCAAACGGGACAGCCAGGCCGCCCCCGCCGTCCCGGCTGGTGCCCGCGACGGTCCAGCCGAGCGCCGACAGGCGACGTGCCAAGACCTGGGCACTGTAGCCCAGACCGAAACAGAACAATTTTTCCTTGCCCACCGCCATCCCAACCCTTGCCTCGATCCGCACATATATGGAAGGTAGGCTGATGACCGCCTCCAGACAATACAGCCCTTTATCTCTCTGCCTGTTCCTGCTGCCGCCATTGCTGCTGCCGGTACTGCTGCCTGTCCCCGGCGCGGCGGCGGAAACGGACATCGATCATGAACAGCAGTATCGTGCCTGTATTAGCTTGACCTACCGCGAACCCTGGCAGGCGTTCGAGGCGGCGGAAACCTGGGCCGGGGTCGGCGGCGGCCCGGCAGCGCGCCATTGTGCAGCCATGGCGCTGCTGGAGGCAAAACAATATGCCCGCTCGGCACAGCGGCTGGAGGCCTTGGCGGCGGGCCTGCCCGCCGATCATTTCCCCTCACCCGGCGATGTCATGGCCCAGGCCGCCAATGTCTGGCTGCTGGGCGACCGGCCGAATATGGCCTTGCAGGCGATCGAATTGGCCCTGCAATATGACCCTGACAAGGCCTCCTATCTGGTTGACAGGGGCCGCATCCGGGCCGAACTGGGCGACCATGCTTCCGCCCTGAAGGACCTGGACCGGGCCCTGGCCCTGGACGACAAGGACGATGATGCCGCCGCATTTCGGGCCACCGCCCTACGTCATCTGGGCCGCCTGGACGAGGCCATGGCGGCCATAGAGCGCGCGGTGGCTCTGAACCCCCACAACCCGTCCGCGCGGTTGGAGCGGGGCATTCTACGCTATCAAATGGGTGATCCCGCGGGTGCCCAGGCGGACTGGCTGCAGACAGCAATGGAGCATGGCGGCACCCCGGCCGCCGACGCCGCCCAGGCCCGCCTGCAGGAAATGGCGCTCAAGAAGAAATAGCCGAACCCCATTCCCGCCGGACATCCGTGTCCGTCTCTTCCGGTAGATAGACAGGCGCCAGCGCGGCCAGGACATTAACACCGCGCAACTGCAACAGCGCCCAGACCGCCATGGCCCGAACCAGGGGCGACGGATCGGCCAGCAGCGGCTCAATCCATACGGATAAGCGGCCAGTGCCGCTATTGCCGGCGGCAATCAGGACGTTGCGCAGAAAGCGGTCTCGACCCAGGCGCTTGACCGGAGTGCCGGCATAAAGGGCACGAAAGGCGGCATCGTCCAATTGCAGCAATTCATCAAGCGCCGGCATCCCCAGACCAGGACGCGGGGCCAGGGTGGCGTCACGGGCCAGGGTTGCGAACTTGTTCCAGGGACATACGGCCAGGCAATCGTCGCAGCCAAAGATGCGGTTGCCCATGGGTTTGCGGAATTCAGTGCCGATATGACCCTGATGTTCGATACTCAAATAAGACAGGCAGCGCCGGGCATCCAGTTGGTATGGGGCCGGGAAAGCCCCCGTAGGACAAATATCCAGACAACGATGGCAGCCCCCGCAATGATCCTCTTCACCACCATCAGCGGGTAGGGACAAGGTGGTGAATATGCTGCCCAGAAACAGCCAGGAGCCAAAATTCCGACTGACCAGATTACTATGTTTGCCTTGCCAGCCCAGGCCCGCGGCCTGGGCCAGGGGTTTTTCCATCACCGGGGCGGTATCGACGAATACCTTCAATTCGCCGCCAGCCTCCGCCTGCAACCACCGGGCCAGAGCTTTCAGGCGTTTTTTCACAACCACATGGTAATCCTTGCGCTCGGCATAAATCGAAACATTGCCCCGTTCCACCTGCTGCAGGCGATCCAGAGGATTGGCGTCGGGACCGTAATTCAGGCCAAGCATGACTATGGACCGCGCGCCCGGCCACAAGGCGCTGGGCTGACGGCGGCGGTTGGCCTTCGCCATCAGCCAGTCCATATCGCCGTGGCGGCCCATGGCCAGGAACCGGTCCAAACGCCCGCCCGCCTGGGGAATGGCATTGGGGCCGGTAATACCGAACGTATCAAAGCCCAAAATCAAAGCCTCGCGGCGCAAGGCCACAACCAGTGCGGCGCCGCCCCGTTCCGCGCCGTCCGGTCCGGGGACATCGCCGATTGGTCTAAAAATCCAGGTCGGCATAGTGTCGGGGCGGTGGCAGGCCGGGCATATGGTCAGCCAGGATGGCGCGAAAGCTGGGGCGGGATTTTACGCGGGCATACCATTCCTTGGCGCCGGGATGTTGTTCCCAAGGCACATCGCCCAGATAATCCAAACAGGACAATTGAGCCGCCGCGGCGATATCGGCCAATGAGAATACTTCACCGCCAATATAGTTCCGCCGCTCCACCAGATAGCCGATATAGTCCAGGTGATAACCAATGTTCTCCCGTCCCGCCCGGATCAGGTCGGAACGCGGCTCACCCATGCCCATGAACCGCTTTAAAAGCTTTTCCCGCAGCAGAAAATCGGTAACTTCGCTATAGAATTTGCCGTCGAACCAGGCGATCAAGCGGCGGCATTCAGCCCGCGCCAGGGGGTCCCGTCCAAACAAATTGGGTTCAGGCTGGCACTCTTCCAGATATTCGACGATGGCTTGGCTATCGGCCAACACGGTGCCATCGTGTTCACGCAAGACCGGCACCTGACCGGCGGGGTTGAGGGCCAGAAATTCCTGGCGCCGGTCCCAGTACTTTTCCAGCGCGAGTTCCACCTCCAGGCCTTTTTCATGCAAGGCGATCCGCACCTTGCGGGAAAAAGGCGACAGCCAGAAATGGTACAAAATGCGCATGGGTTTAGCCTACCGGATGGACCGCCATCCGCATAGCATGGCACCTGCCAACTTGCACGGAACTAGAGCATGTTTCTTCTAAACATGCCGTAGCTCTTAAGAAAAGAGCAATTGAACCAATCACTTGGATCGCTAAAGCGAATCCAAGTGATTGGTTCAATTGCTCTAGTCGTCTGAATCATCTAAATCGCCGGGTACAGGTTTTTCAGCTTGATGCGGGCGTTTACGGT
>JAQBYC010000040.1 GCA_027623205.1 Pseudomonadota bacterium
GCAACAACAAGTCAACCTGATACGCCGCTTTTTTTCAAATGCTCAAACACCAGATTCGATGATAACTCCGGTAATATGCGATAGGTTGCCACGGGACGCAAAGAATATTTCGCGCCATTCTGTTGCCGCCGCCGATTCGGACGATTTCCTCATATGCCGCAACAGCTTGCGGCATGCCCTGGCCAACCGCCACAACAGCTTGCGACGCCCGGGTGCCATATTGGCTGGCAATGGGTTATATCTTGGCCATGTCCGATCCATTCGATTTAGAACAAATGACGCCAGCGCGCGCGTCGGGTGAAGCGGGTTCCGACGCGCCGACGCCGACGCCCGCTTATATCAACCAATTGAACCGCGATCAGCTGACGGCGGTGGAGGCGGTGGAGGGCCCCGTGCTGGTTCTTGCCGGTGCCGGCACCGGCAAGACGCGGGTGCTGACCACCCGCCTGGCTCACATTCTGCACCAACGCCTGGCCTTTCCCAGTCAAATTCTGGTCGTAACCTTTACCAACAAGGCGGCCCGCGAAATGGGGCAGCGCATCGCCGCGCTGGTCGGCCGGGCCGTTGAAGGCCTGTGGCTTGGCACCTTTCACGCCATCGGCGTGCGTCTATTGCGCCGCCATGGCGAACTGGTTGGCTTGAAAAGCAATTTCACCATTCTGGACACCGATGATCAGTTGCGCCTGTTGAAACAATTGATCGAGGCTGAGCAACTGGATCCCAAACGCTGGCCCCCGCGCCAATTGGCGGCGACCATTGACCGCTGGAAAGACCGCGGCCTGACGCCGGAGAAAGTTCCCGCGAGTGAGGGCGAACGTTTCGCCAACGGCCGCGGGGTGAGCTTGTACAAGGCATATCAAGAGCGCTTGAAAGTTCTCAATGCCTGTGACTTCGGCGACTTATTGCTGCATTGCCTCAGCATCTTCGCAGAGCATGGCGATGTCCTGGCGAGTTATCAGAAACAGTTCCGCTACATCCTGGTCGATGAATATCAGGACACCAACGTCTCGCAGTATCTGTTGCTGCGCCTGCTGGCCCAGGGGCACCGCAATATCTGTTGCGTCGGCGACGACGATCAATCGATCTATTCCTGGCGTGGCGCGGAAATCGGCAATATTCTGCGTTTCGAACAGGATTTTCCCGGCGCCAAGGTTGTCCGCCTGGAATGCAATTACCGTTCCACGCCGCACATTCTGGGCGCCGCGTCCGGCCTGATCGCCAAGAACGAGGGCCGCCTGGGCAAGACCTTGTGGACCGAATTGAACGGCGGTGAAAAGGTCCTGGTGCGCGGCGTCTGGGACGGCGCGGAAGAAGCCCGTGCCGTGGGCGAACAGATCGAGGATCTGCAGCGCCGGGAGCAACGCCTGAACGAGATGGCCATACTGGTTCGCGCGTCGTTCCAGACCCGGGAGTTCGAGGAGCGATTCCTGACCCTGGGCCTGCCCTATCGCCTGATCGGCGGCACCCGGTTTTATGAACGGGCGGAAATCCGCGATGCGGTAGCCTATTTGCGGGTGCTGGCGCAGCCGGACGATGACCTGGCGTTTGAACGCATGATCAATACGCCCAAGCGGGGCCTGGGTGACGCGACCCTGCAGTTGTTGCACAGGGCGGCCCGTGGCATGGGCGGCTCCTTGACCCGAGCCGCGCGGATCTTGGCCGCTGGCGACGATCTAAAAGCCCGGGCGCGCAACAGTTTGCTTAAACTGTTGGATGATTTAGACCGCTGGCGTGGCCTGGTCGATGCCAAGCCCCCCGGCGAACTGGCAGAAATCATTTTGGACGAGAGCGGTTATACCGCCATGTGGCAAGCCAGCAAGGACCCGAAGGCGCCCACCAAGCTGGAAAATCTGAAGGAATTGATCGTCGCCCTGGAACCCTTCGACAAGTTGGGCGGATTTTTGGAGCATGTCAGTCTGGTGATGGATGTGGAGATGGCCCAGGCAGAGGATGCAGTCAATATTCTGACCCTGCATGGCGCCAAGGGTCTGGAATTCGACACGGTGTTTCTGCCCGGCTGGGAAGAAGGTTTGTTCCCCCACCAACGGGCCCTGGATGAAAACGGTCTGGCCGCCTTGGAAGAGGAACGCCGCCTGGGTTATGTGGGCCTGACGCGGGCCCGGCAGCGGGCCATCGTCAGTTTCGCGGCGCAACGGCAGATGTATGGCCACTGGAATATCGCGCTGCCCAGCCGCTTTATCGCGGAATTGCCTGCCGAACATATCGAAACGGATACGCAGCCGGGCCTGTATGGCGGTGGCGCGGAATTCCTTGACGCCGCAAGCGCGCCGGGGGCCTTCGGCTTCAGCGACAGCGGGCCCACGGCCCGTATGCGGCGTGCCCCCGCCTCGGCTCCCGCGCCACGATATATAGACGGCCGAGCCGAACATGTGGTTACCAGCGATCCTGGCGTCTCGCACTTCGCCATTGGCGAACGGGTGTTCCATCAGAAATTCGGCTATGGCCTGATCGATGATATCGAAGGCAACAAACTATCCATTTCCTTTGACAAGGCCGGTGCGAAAAAGGTCATCGACAATTTCGTGCAACCGGCATGAGAGCCGCCACCCTCTGGCGGGCGGCGGTGGTGGTGCCGGCGCCGACGGTGCCGGCATTCGAGGATGCCCTGGCCGAAGATGCCCTGGCCAGTTCCTGCTTTGAACTTCCCGGTAGCCCCAATTGGTCCGTCGAAGCCTTATTCGAGGCACCGGCGGACTGTGTTGAACTGGAGATGAAACTGGCTGCGCGTCTGGCTTTGGCCGCCGACGGCTGGCGTTTACCCACGCCCCGGTTAAGCTTGGCACCGCTGCCGGATCGGGATTGGGTCACCGCATCCCTGCGGGCCCTGGCCCCGGTTCGCGCGGGACGCTTTTTCGTCCATGGCGCCCATGACCGGGGCCAGGCGCCAGCGGGGGCCGTTGCCCTGGAGGTGGAAGCCGGACGGGCCTTTGGCAATGGCCGGCATGAAACCACAAACGGCTGTTTGTTGACTCTGGACCAATTGGCGAAGCGCCGGCGTTTCCATCGGCCGTTGGATCTGGGCTGCGGCGCCGGCGTACTGGCCCTGGCCATGTCCCGGCTGTGGCGGGTTCCCGTCATCGCCTCGGACATCGACCCCTGGGCCGTCGCCGTGGCCAAGGCCAACAGCCGGAAGAATAATCTGCACCCCTGGGTGCATCCCGTGCTGGCCGACGGCTTTGCCCACCCGGCGCTTTCCCTCCGCGCCCCCTATGATCTAATCATGGCGAATATTCTGGCCCGGCCCCTGCAACGCCTGGCCCCCGCCATTGCGGCCCATTTGGCGCCAGGCGGCCGGGTCGTTCTGTCGGGCCTCTTGACGAAACAGGACGCCCAGGTTCGCGCCGCCTATCGCAGCCAAGGCCTGCGCCTTGTCCGCCGCAGACAAATAGGCGGATGGGTTACCCTGGAGTTGGCTGCACCAGGCCCTTAAAAATGCCAGGGCTCCGGCTTTCGCCTCCGAGCATTCGCGCAGGGGATGCCCGGAGGGTAAGGATCGCGAAACCTCAAAAGCCGGCGTTCATCGCCAATGCCTATAAGGGTGAGTTGGGGTCGAAATTGGGCGGGCGTTTCTCCAGATGCGAGGCCAGACCTTCCTTGGCTTCGGGGCCCTTGAAGCCAAGCATTTCCAAGGCCAAGGAGTTTTCGAATGTCGGCATCGCCATGCGGTACCAATTGTTCAGGGCCAGTTTGGTCCAGCGAATGGCGCTGGGCGCACCATTTGCCAGGGTTGCCGCCACCTCTTCCGACTTTGCCGTAAGCTCATCATCTTCGGTGCAGAGCGAGAACAGACCCATGCGTTCGGCCTCTTCGCCAAACACCGGTTCGTTGGTCAACAGATGGTATTTTGCCTTGGCCATGCCGGCCAGGATGACCCAGTTGATGCAGGCGACATCACCGGCGGCAACACCCAAACGGACGTGACCATCCAGCACCCGGGCGGATTTGGCAATGATCGAAATATCCGCCAGCAATGCGGCCACCAGGCCGGCACCGACCGCTACGCCATTGACCGCAGAGATTATGGGCTTGGAACAATTGATGATGTTGTAGACCAGGTCGCGGGCCTCTTTCCAGGCACCGACCGTGTCATTCCAGTTTTCGATGTTCTTCTTGATCATGCCAAAATCGCCACCGGAGGAGAACGCCTTGCCCTTGGCGGCCAGAATGACGCAGCTGATATCGGGGTCCTCGTCGATATCCCGCCAAATATATGTCAATTGCCGGTGCCCAGCGGAGTCCAGTGAATTGTAGGTTTCCGGCTTGTTGAAAGTGATGCGCAATACGCGCTCGCTTGGACTGTCATATTCAAAGGCGGGAAACTTTTCGGCATAACGTTCTAGCATCGAGCACTCCTCCTCAGGGCCTGTGTCATTCATCGCGCCCACCTGCGGGCATCAATAGCTGCACGATAAACCCCGCTTGGCCGGTCGCGGTCAAGTCCCGGCGATGGCGGCGGCCTGTGGCAATTCGTCCCAATTAAGTGTATTAAGGCGGTTGTATGATAGGTTAAAGGTCTGTTAGAAGCCGCTGGCGTGGAGCATGGGGCGAAGACCCCGGCTGCGGCGAGGCACGTTTGGGGGGACTAAGTTTGACGCGGCTGTTAGAGATTGAAGATCTGCGGGTCCAGTTCTTCACGTCGGAAGGCACTGTCCGTGCCGTGGACGGCATCACTTATAATGTGGAAGCCGGCGAGACGGTGGCTATCGTGGGCGAATCCGGTTCAGGCAAATCGGTCTCCGCACTGGCCATCCTGCGGTTGATCCCCGATCCGCCGGGCCGGATCATGGGCGGCAAGATCAATTTCGCCGGCGAAGATTTATTGCAGCTTGATGAAGACGGTATCCGCCGGGTGCGCGGCCGCGATATCGGCATGGTGTTTCAGGAGCCCATGACCTCCCTAAATCCGGTGCTCAGTATCGGGCGGCAATTGACCGAAACCCTGGAACAACATCTGAATAGCGACAAGCAACAGTCCCAGAACCGGGCCATCGAATTGCTGGGTCTGGTCGGAATTTCCGAGCCGGAACGCCGCCTGCGGCAATATCCCCATCACCTTTCGGGCGGCATGCGCCAGCGGGTAATGATCGCGATGGCACTCGCCTGTAATCCCAAGCTGATCATCGCCGACGAACCGACGACCGCGCTGGATGTGACCATTCAGGCCCAAATTCTGGAATTGATGAAGGAACTGACCCGCCGCCTGGGCGTTGCCTTGATCATTATCACCCATAACCTCGGCGTCGTGGCGCGCTACGCCGATCGGGTCAATGTGATGTATGCCGGGCGCATCGTTGAAAGCGGGGTATCGGCGGATATCTATCACCGGCCCCGCCACCCCTATACCCGCGGCCTGTTGAATTCCGTCCCCCGCCTGGACCAGCCGCGGGGCTCGCGCTTGGAACCTATCATCGGTCACCCTCCCGATATGACGCAATTGGGCGAAGGCTGTGCCTTTCTGCCGCGCTGTCCGTTTGCCGTCGATCAATGCCAGAAAGAGATACCACCCTTGGAAACCGTCGGCCCCGACCATGCCTCGGCCTGCTGGCAGCGCGATCAACTGGACAGAGGGGCGGCGGCATAATGGCCATGACGATGCCATCAACGCACCCAGCCGAGGCGGAAGCCCTGTTGCAGGTGCGCGACTTAAAGATGCATTTCCCGGTCACTGACGGGATCATGGTGCAGCGGACCATCGCGCAGGTGAAGGCGGTTGATGGCATCAGTTTTAACATCATGCCAGGCGAAACCCTGGGGTTGGTTGGTGAATCCGGGTGCGGCAAATCGACCACCGGGCGCTGCATCCTGCAATTGGAAAAACCGACAGGCGGCCAGATCCTATATCGCGGCGCGGACATGAATGGCATGAACCGGGCCGAGCTAACGGCCATGCGGCGCAAGATTCAGGTGATCTTTCAGGACCCCTTCAGTTCGCTGAATCCGCGCATGAAGGTGGGCGATATTATCAGCGAACCCCTGGCGGTGCATAACCTGATAAGTCACGCTGCCGACCGTGCTAAGCGGGTGGCGGAATTACTGACAGTTTGCGGCCTCAGCCCAAAAATGGCGGACCGCTATCCGCACGAGATGTCGGGCGGCCAACGGCAACGCGTCGGCATCGCCCGGGCCCTGTCCATGGAGCCGGAGTTCATCGTTTGCGACGAAGCGGTCTCGGCCCTGGACGTCTCGATCCAGGCCCAAGTGATCAATTTATTGGAAGATCTGCGCGAAGAATTTGATCTGACCTATTTGTTTATCGCCCACGATTTGAGCGTGGTGCGCCATCTGTGTCACCGGGTGGCGGTGATGTACCTGGGCAAAATCGTGGAATTGGCGGCCAGCGACGAATTGTTCGATAACCCGCTGCATCCCTATACCCGCGCCCTGTTGGACGCGGTGCCGGTACCCGATCCCACCGTCGAAGCGGGCCGGGAGCATCGCCTGGTGAAGGGCGAAGTGCCCAGTCCGATCAATCCACCGTCCGGATGCGTGTTCCATCCACGTTGTCCCATGGCTATCGACAGTTGTGCCGGTCCGGTGCCAGAATTGCGGCAATTGCGCCCGGGTCATTGGGTCGCCTGTGGCGAAGTTTCGTGAGTGCCCGCGTAGTATGAATTGCGCCTTGGTGGCGTATGAAATGTCGGTGGAAATCGCCGACGCAAAAGGGAGGTTATAACAATGCGATTTAACGGCTTGAAAAAAGCCGCCATGGCTGGTCTTGGTGCGGCGATAGGTGCCGGCTTTGCCCTGACGGCGGCGGCGGAAACGCCTAAAATGGGTGGTATTCTGGACTTCGTGGTGGCCGGTCAAATTCCATCCTACGACGGGCATCTTGAAACCACATTTGCCATGATCCATCCGATCCGGCCATTTTACAGCCTGCTGATCCGGGTGAATCCAGACAACCCGTCTTCACCCACGGATTTCGTTTGCGACGTTTGTGAAGGCGCGGTGCCCAATCCGACCGATGACGGCAAGACCTATGTCTTTAAAATCCGTACGGATGTGACGTTCCACAACGGCGCGCCCCTGTCTTCCAAGGACGTCAAGGCGAGCTTCGACAAGATTGCTTTCCCACCAGAGGGCATAGCCTCGGCGCGCAGGACTTTCTTCAAGATGGTGGACTCCATCACGGCCCCCGATGACACCACGGTGGTATTCAAGTTGAAATATGCCTCCGGCGCCTTCATTCCGGCGGTGGCAACCCCCTTCAACTTCATTTACTCCAAGGACGATCTGGACAAACACGGTTATCATTGGCATGAAAAAAATATCAATGGCAGCGGCGCCTTCATGTTCGTGCAGCATCAACCGGGCGCCTTCACTGAGGGCAAGCGGTATCCTGGCTATCATCTCAAAGGCAAGCCCTACCTGGATGGCTTCAAGGCTATCGAGGCGCCCAAGATGGCGATTCGCCTGCAGGCCATCCGCGGCGACCGCGCGGCGATTGAGTTCCGCGGCTTCCCACCCAAGGCCCGTGACGATCTGGTCGCGGCGCTGGGTGACAAGATCACCGTACAGGAGAGCGACTGGAACTGCGGCCTGTACTTCACCCCCAACCATACCCGCAAACCATTTGACGACGTGCGGGTGCGCAAGGCACTGACCCTGGCGGTTGATCGTTGGGGCGGATCAAAATATCTGTCCCAGATCGCCATCGTAAAGACAGTTGGTGGCATCGCCTTTCCAAACCATCCTCTGGCGGCAACGAAAGAAGAGTTGCAGCAACTGGCCGGTTACAGCACCGACATCAAGGCGAGCCGCGCCGAAGCCATGCGGTTGTTGAAGGAAGCCGGCGCCGAAGGCCTGGAATTCACCTTGCTGAACCGTGCCGTCGACCAACCCTACAAAGTGGTTGGCACCTGGTTGATCGACCAGTGGCGCCAGGTTGGCTTGAAAGTGAAACAGGACGCCAAACCGACCGGTCCATTCTTTGACAGTCTACGCAAATCGAAAGACTTCGACGTATCGATGGACTTCAACTGCCAGTCCGTGGTCAACCCGCTGGTGGACGTGTCCAAGTTCCTGGGCAGCGCTGGCAACAATTATGGCCAGTACAAAGATCCCCTCATGGAAGATCTGTACGACAAAATGAACCGCGAAGGCGACCCGAAGAAGGTGCGTCAGTATATGCGTCAATATGAAAAGCAGGCCCTGGACGAACAGGCCCACATGGGTCTGACCTTGTGGTGGTACAAGATCAACCCCCATCGCTCCTACGTGAAGGGTTGGAAGATCGCGCCGTCCCATTATCTGAACCAGTCATTGGATAACGTCTGGTTGGATAAGTAAGACCGATACCTATTCGGTGCATCAGGCCCGCCGCCCCGCCATTCCTTTTGGTGGGCGGCGGGCCGCATGCGGAATTTATCGTTAGAGCCAAATTTTAAGGCTGAACCTCTGTGTATAAATATATTGTCACCCGGCTGCTTCTTGCCATCCCAACCCTGTTGGGGGCCGCCCTTTTAGTCTTTATTCTGTTGCGCGCCGTCCCCGGCGATATCTGTGAGATACGATTGGGCGGCACGGGACTTTACGCTGACCCTAAACAGGTTGAGCTTTGCCGGGAAAACATCGGCCTCAACGATCCGCTTTACGTTCAGTTTGGCGATTTTGTCACCGGTTATCTGACCTTGGATCTGGGTCAGTCCATGTGGACGGGCCAGCCCATCGGCTACGAAATCGGCCTGCGCTTTAAACTTTCCCTGCAGGTCGCGATCATGGCGACGTTGGTCGCCGTGCTGATTGCCATACCATTGGGCACCATATCGGCGATCAAACAGAACACCTGGATCGATTATTTGGTCCGAACCTTCTCCATCGCCGGCATTGCCATACCTTCATTCTGGTTGGGCATTATGATCATCCTGGGCCTGTTGATCGGCACCCAGGCTTGGTTCGGCGAAGCGTGGATGCCGCCGATCGAATACGTTTCGCCGTTCGAGGATCCCTTGGGCAATCTTTCGCAGTTGATCTGGCCGGCGGTAGCGACCGGTTACCGCTATTCCGCCGTGGCCACCCGCATGACCCGATCAGCCTTATTGGAAGTCTTGCGCGAGGATTATGTCCGCACGGCGCGCGCCAAGGGCCTGTTGGAAAAAATTGTCATCAACCGGCACGCGCTGAAAAACGCCATGCTGCCCGTGGTTACCGTTATCACCCTGGAATTCGCATTCCTGATGGGCGGTCTTGTCGTCACGGAACAGGTTTTCAACCTGAACGGACTGGGCCGATTATTCGTTGATTCCGTCCTCAATCACGACTTCACCCTGACCCAGCAACTGGTCATGTTGGTGGTGTTTATTTTTGTGATGACCAATCTGGTCACCGATATATTCTATGCGTGGCTTGATCCACGCATCCGGTACAGCTAGGAGGCTGGGATGACCGTATCTCAAATGCCCGGCCCCGGTATGCTGGATGATGTGGCCGTCCAGCGTTCCTGGCACGGGGCCGCCTGGAAACTGATCCGCCGCCAGCCGTTGGGCGCGGCCGGTTTGGCCGTGGTGCTGGTCATGATCTTCATGGCAGTCTTCGCCGAGGCAATTACCCCGTTTGAACCCGAGGCGAACAGCTTCGAATTCATGCTGGCGCCGCCCGACGGCCAGTTCTGGCTGGGCACGGACCAGTTCGGCCGGGATATATGGACCCGCATAATCTTCGGTGCCCGCACGGCCCTTTATGTGGGCTTCGTCGCTGCCTTCATCGGTGCCGGCGCCGGCTTGGTGCTGGGCGTTGGTTCGGCCTATTTCGGCGGCCTGTTCGATTTGTTATTCCAGCGGGTCATGGACGTCTTCATGGCCTTTCCGCTGATCATTCTGGCCCTGGCCGTGGTCTCGATCCTGGGCGCGGGCACCTCCAATGTGATCATCGCCATTACCATTCCTTTCATTCCCCATTGCGCCAGGGTCGTCCGGTCTTCAGCCCTGGCGATCCGCGAAATACCCTACGTGGATGCCGCCCGCGCCATGGGTTTCAGCCATCGCCGTATTATCCTGCGGCATATGGTGCCGAATGTCATGGCGCCGTTCCTGATCATGCTAACCACCTTTGTCGGCCAGGCTATCCTGTTGGAGGCCTCGCTCTCCTACCTGGGCCTTGGCGTACAGGAACCAACCCCCGCCTGGGGTCTGATGTTGCAAGGGGGGGCGGAGGAATTCGCCGAAAGCGCGCCATGGGTGGCCATCTTTCCGGGTCTGGCCATTACCCTGGCGGTGTTCGCCTTCAATCTATTCGGCGACGCCTTGCGCGACGTTCTCGACCCCAAGTTACGCGCGCGCTGACACCCATCCGGCCCTACAGTGGCGGCCAGCACGGCATTCAAGGAATTGAGATATGCCTGAAATCGCCAGCCGGATCATCCTGGGCATGTTGACGCCGTCATCGAATACGGTGCTGGAGCCAACGACGACCGCCATGCTGGCGGACCTGGGAGAAGTGACCGCCCATTTCAGCCGCTTCAAGGTGACGGAAATTTCCCTGTCCCAGCGGGGCCTGGCGCAATTCGATCATGACCGTTTTCTCGCCGCCGCCGATCTGCTGGCCGATGCCAATTGTCAAGCCATCGCCTGGAACGGCACCTCCGCCGGGTGGCTGGGCTTCGACAATGACGAAACATTATGCGCCCGCATAACCGAGCGTACCGGCGCGCCCGCCACCACCTCCATCCTGGCCAACAACGATCTGTTTCGCCGTCATGGGGTCAAAAAATTCGGCCTGGTTACCCCCTACACGGACGATGTGCAGGCCCGCATATTGGCTAATTACCGGGCCGCCGGATTTGACTGTGTGGCGGAACGGCATTTGGGCATCAGCGACAATTTCTCCTTCTCGGAAATCAGCCAGGATCAGGTCGAGAAAATGTGCCGGGAGGTCGCGGCGGAGGGGGCGGAGGCGATCTCCGTCATTTGCACCAACATGCGCGGCGCGGCCCTGGCGGGACCACTGGAGGCGGAACTGGGCGTCACCATTTACGACAGTATTGCCGTCGTTGTCCTTCGCGCCTTGGAACTGGCCGGCGTCGACGCCGCCCGCCTGCACGGCTGGGGCCGGATTTTTCACGATTAATACCTACCGTACGGCAATGAGCGCCATTTGATCCAGCGCAAGGACGCCAATGAGAATACCGAGTAGGATTTTCAGGACGTCAAGGTTGCGTAAGGAGCGAAACAGCCATGAGTTATGATGAACCTGGTTGCGCCTATTGCCCGGACACCGTGAGGGTCTGCCGCGTGGGGGAAAGCGATGCCCGAGGGCCGGGTTACTGCCCGACAAAAGTAATGGCCGACGAACTGCAGGCAGCGGTCGCCCTTTATGACGATCCGGAAAACCGCCGGGTGGCACAGGAGTCGGGCCGGATCGAGGCCGAGGGTTATTGCCAATGGACCCGCGTCGAGGAGATTTGCCAGTTCGCCAAGAAGATGGGCTACACCAAGATCGGCATCGCCACCTGCATCAGCTTCGTCGATCTGGCGCGTACCCTGAGCGGGATTCTCGAAAGTCATGGCTTCGAGGTTGCTTCGGTCGCCTGCAAGAATGGCAGCGTGCCGAAGGAGGACATGGGTCTAAAGGACGAGGAGAAGATCCGCCCGGGCAACTACGAGGCCATGTGCAACCCGATCAGCCAGGCCCAATTGCTGAACCAATCCGGTTGCCAGTTCAATATCGTACTTGGCCTTTGCGTCGGGCACGACAGCCTGTTCTTCAAGTATTCCGAAGGTCTGGTGACGGTGCTGGTAGCCAAGGACCGGGTGCTGGCGCATAACCCGATCGGCGCCCTGTATTTGGCTGATACCTACTACAGCCGGGTCTGGGGTCCTGACCGACCCGAGAAGCCGCCGAAAATTCCCGCCGCCGGCCGCCGCGGCCAGGCTGGAGACTAGTACCAACCCGCGCTGAAATGATCCCATAGAGATCGTCTTCGCGCTGCCTCGGGTAGGAGAGAAGGCGCGGGCGATGTGGGACATCGTCAAGCCTTCATGAGGTCATCCGAGGCGGCGCGGAGACAATCGAAACGGCGCCTTGTGGGAGCTCTGTGGGTCCCTCCTATCAACGCGGGTTGGTATAACCTATCCGGGAGCCTCGCCGAGGGATTTCGAGGCAATCTCAAAGACATCCGGCGATAAGCCGTCAACTGCCAGAATTCGCCGCAACGCCGCCTGCATCAGAGCCTGCCGGCCCTCGTCATAACGGCGCCAGCGGCCAAGCTGGGTTGCCAGGCGGGCCGCGATCTGCGGATTGATCGGATCCAGTTGCAGGACCCGATCGGCCAGAAAGCGGTAACCGCTGCCGTCGGCCGCATGAAAGCGATAGGGATTGCCGCTGCAAAAGGCCGAGATCAAGGCGCGGACCTTATTCGGTTGCAGCATGGAGAATACCGGGTGATCCATCAGTTCCACGACGCGTGCCAGGGTATCGGGACGGGCGGACGCGGCCTGTAGCGAGAGCCATTTATCGATCACCACCGCATCGTCCTTAAAGCGGTCATGGAAAACATCCAGCGCCACGGCCCGCTCATCATCCTCCCGTGCATCATCCTCCCGGTCAATTAGGGCCGCAAGGGCGGCCATGCGGTCGGTCATGTTGTCGGCATCACGGAACTGCCGGCCGGCCAAAGCCCGGCAACCATCGTCGTCCAGGATTGAGAGATAGGACAGTGCCAAATTCTTCAAGGCCCGGCGTCCGGCGGAGCCTGCATCGGGGCTGTAAGGCGCGTTGGAGCGGTTGGCGTCATAAATGGCCTGCAAGTCCTCGCGCAGGGCCCGCGCGATGGCGGCGCGTAAAGCCTCGCGGGCCTGGTGGATCGCCACCGGGTCGGCCCTGTCCATCTGTTCGGCTAGATATTGTTCACTGGGAAGCTGACAAGCCAGAGTGACAAAGGCCGGATCCAAGGCCGGGTCGGTTAGCGTCTGGCGCAACGCGGCAATGAACCCGTCATCGATAGGCGCCTCCCGGCCAGCCCCGTACGCGGCGGCCATGGCGCCCAACAGGGTGGCGGCATACTGCTGTCCGGCTTCCCAGCGATTGAATGGGTCGCTGTCATGGGCCATGAGGAAGGCTTGCGTGCCCTGGCTTAATTCCTGACGCACCCGAATGGGGGCCGAAAAGCCCCGGTTGATGGAGGGTACCGGCGCAGCCGCCACGCCCTCAAACCGCACCACCATATCAAGGCTGCTCAGGTCCACGACCTTTGTGGTCGTACCCGCCGTATCCAGGGGCAGGTCATCTCCAGCCCCGTCCAACAGGCCGACGGCCACGGGGATACGCATGGCCTGTTTGGCGACCCCGTCAGGGGTGGCCGGCAACTTCTGGCTTAGGCTAAGTTCATAAGTCTGCGTGGCTTGATCATAGTTGCCGGAAACCTGGATCTCCGGTGTCCCGGCCTGACTGTACCACAACTTGAACTGCTCCAGGTTGGCGCCATTGGCGTCCGCCATGGCCGCAAGAAAATCATCACAGGTCACCGCCTGGCCGTCATGGCGCTGAAAATAGAGATCCATGCCCTTTCGGAAACCGCTCTCCCCGAGCAAGGTGTGGTACATGCCGATAACCTCGGCGCCCTTTTCGTATACAGTGGCGGTATAGAAATTGTTGATCTCAATATAGCTGGCCGGGCGGACTGGATGGGCCAGCGGGCTTGCGTCCTCGGGGAATTGAGCGGCGCGCAGGGCGCGGACATCCTTGATCCGCTGAACCGGTGCCGAACGCATATCGGCCGAGAATTGCTGGTCGCGAAAGACCGTCAGGCCCTCTTTCAGGCTCAATTGAAACCAGTCCCGGCAGGTCACCCGGTTACCGGTCCAATTGTGAAAATATTCGTGGGCCACGATGGCTTCGATGTTCGCATAGTCGTCGTCCGTGGCGGTTTCGGAATTGGCCAGAACGTATTTCGCGTTGAATACGTTCAGGCTCTTATTCTCCATGGCGCCCATGTTGAAATCGTTGATGGCGACGATGTTGAACAGATCCAGATCGTATTCCAGACCGTATTTTTCCTCGTCCCAGCGCATGGAACGCCGCAGTGCCTCCATGGCGTAGCCGCAGCGGTCCTCGTTACCGGGATCGGTATAAATACGCAAAGTGACCAAGCGTCCCGATTGGGTGGTGAAGTGGTCTTCCAGCCACGACAGATTGCCCGCCACCAGGGCAAACAGATATGATGGTTTTGGAAACGGATCATCCCAGACCGCGAAATGGCGGCCATCCGGCAAATCCCCGGCCGCCGCCAGATTGCCGTTGGATAGCAGGACGGGACAAGCCGCCTTTTCCGCCCGCACGGTCACCCGGTAGGTGGTCATGACGTCGGGGCGGTCCGGAAAATACGTGATGCGGCGAAAGCCTTCGGCCTCGCACTGGGTGCAAAAAATGCCCCCGGACTGATACAACCCCTCCAACTTGGTATTGGCCGCCGGCGCGATCCTGGTCACCACTTCCAATTCGAACCCATCCGGCGCTTCGGCCAGGCTCAACCCGGCCTCGTCCACGGCAAAGTCTTCGCCCGCCAGAACCCGCCCGTCCAGGGCCAGGGATATCAGCTCGATCCCCTCGCCGTCCAGGCGCAGGGGCGCCGCGGCATTGCCATGCTCCGGATTGCGCCGCAACGACATCCGCGCCAGCACCCGTGTGTTTTCAGGTTCCAGATCGAATTCCAGAGTAACTTTTTCGACCAGAAAGGCTGGCGGTAGATAGTCACTTAGATGGATGGTCTTTGGCGTGTCATTTGTCATGCCTCTGCTTGCCCTTCGCGGGCGCCAAGGTCAAGCCCCGGCGACCCATAACAGAGGCAGATTGACCAATTGGTCGCCTATCCATCAATAATCCTGCAGTGGCCTATAACAGCTAGCCGGATTACCAACCCATTTGCCGGGCGGCCAGATCCTTCATGATTTCGACCGAACCACCGCCGATGGCCATGACCTTGGTTTCGCGGTAGATGCGTTCCACCTTGCTCCCCCGCATATAGCCGGCGCCGCCGAATATCTGCATGGCCTCGTTGGCGCAGAATTCCATCGTGTCCGTGGCGACCACCTTCACCATAGCCGCGTCCGCGGCGATCTGTTCGCCTTGCATATCGCGCCAGGTCAGATCTTCCAGATAGGCCTGGCCCGAGTTGATCCGCATGGCCATGTCCACCAGCTTGTGCCGGATTACCTGGTTTGCCACCAGTGGCTTGCCAAAGGTATGACGCTCCCGGCCATAGGCGGTCGCCTCGTCCAGGCACACCTGAGCAAAAGACAAGGCATTGGCGGCCAGCATCAGGCGCTCATAGTTGAAATTATGCATGATCTGCCTGAAACCCTGGTTCTCTTCGCCGATTAGATTCGCCGCCGGCACGCGGCAATCTTCGAAATACAGGGTTGCCGTATCGGAACACCACCAACCCATTTTCTTCAGGGGCGTGCGGGAGAAACCGGGCGTCCCGCCCTCGACCAGGATCAGTGATATGCCGCCCAGGCCCTCGCCGCCCGTGCGCACGGCCACGGCGACGAAATCCGCCCGCATACCGGATGTGATGAAGGTTTTCTGGCCGTTGATGATGTAATCATCACCATCCCGCCGGGCCGTGGTGCGCAGCCGGGCCACGTCGGAGCCGCCGGTAGGTTCGGTCACTCCCAGGGCGGAAATCTTTTCGCCCGACAGCACGCCCGGCAGCACCCGCGCCTTTAATTCGTCGGAGCCGAATTGCGCGATATGCGGGGTGCCGATGGTATGGCTCATCAAACCGGCGGCGAGGCCGCCGCTGCCGCAACGGCAAAGTTCCTGATAGGCGACGATGGAGAAAAACCGGTCGCAATCGACACCGCCATATTCCTCCGGGTAGCAGACCTGCAACAGGCCGACCTCAGCCGCCTTTTTATAGATGTCGCGGGGAAATTCACCGGCTTCGTCCCATTCGGTGACGTAGGGCTCGATCTCCCGTTCGACGAAGCGGCGGATAGAGGCGCGAAAGACCTCGTGCGCCTCGCTGTAATAGGGGCTGCGCCGTTGGTTGGGGATATTGTTCATGGCGTGCTCCTACAGGGCCATTTGCCGGGCGGCCAGGTCCTTCATGATTTCAGCCGAGCCGCCGCCAATGGCCATGACCTTGGTCTCGCGATAGATACGCTCGACCTTGCCGCCGCGAAGATAGCCGGCCCCGCCTAGAATTTGCATCGCCTCGTTGGCGCAAAATTCCATGGTCGCCGTGGCGTGCACCTTCAACATACAGACATCGGCCACCACCCGGTCGCCCTGCATATCCCGCCAGGTCAGAGTTTCCAGATAGGCCACGCCGGCATTGATCCGCATCGCCATGTCCACCAGCTTGTGACGGATCACCTGGTTTTCGATCAGCGCCTTGCCAAAGGTATGGCGCGCTCTGGCGTAGGCAATGGCTTCATCCAGGCAGGTTTGCGCATATCCCAGGGCGCCCGCCGACATGCCCAGACGTTCATAGTTGAAGTTATGCATGATCGCCTTGAAGCCCTGGTTTTCTTCGCCGATCAGATTGGCCACGGGTACCCGCACGTCATCGAAATACAAGGCTGCGGTGTCGGACGCCCACCAACCCATCTTTTTCAGTTTGCTGCGCGCAAAACCGGGCCGGTCCCGCTCGATCAGCAGCAGCGAGATACCGCCCAGTCCCTCGCCGCCCGTGCGTACGGCCACGGTATAAAAATCGGCTCGAAACCCGGACGTAATGAACATTTTCCGACCATTGACGATGTAATCGTCGCCGTCGCGCCTGGCCGTGGTTTTCAGCCGCGCCACATCCGAGCCCCCCGACGGTTCGGTGACCGCCAGGGCGGCAATCTTTTCGCCCGCCAGCACCTGCGGCAGCACCCGCGCCTTCAATTCATCGGAACCGAACTGCGCCAAATGGGGGGTGCCGATGGTATGGCTCATCAACGAGGCATTGACGCCGCCGCTGCCCGCGCGGGTCAGTTCCTGGGAGGCGATGATGTTGTAGAAACGGTCGCAGGCGATGCCGCCATATTCTTCCGGATAGCCCAATTGCAGCAGGCCGACTTCGGCCGCTTTTTTATACAGCGCGCGGGGGAATTCCTCCGCCTCGTCCCAGGCAGCGGCGTTCGGCTCGATCTCTTTCTCGACAAAGCGGCGCATGGTATCGCGGAAGGCTGCATGCTCTTCGGTATAGAAGGGACTACGCCGTTGATTGGAAATGCTATTCACTGATGACCTCCCGCGCGGCTATATGTACCGCGTCACTAATCCGCGGCTTCGGCATCCACTGCGCCAACCACGGCCAGCATCTGTCTTGGATCAACCTGATCACCTTCCACGACGCCGATTTCCTGGACCACGCCGTCAGCCGGGGCCTTGATCTCGTGTTCCATTTTCATGGCCTCCAGGATCACCAGGATCTGGCCTTTTACCACCGCCTCGCCCAGCCTGGCCCGGACCGCGACGATCCGCCCGGCCATGGGGGCAATCAGGCGGCCGTCGCCGTCCTTTTCCTTGGCGGCCGCCAATTCCGGCGTAAATTCGAAGAAACGGGTACTAATCCCAGCCAAATCCAGGTGCAGATCGTTGCCCTCGAAGGCGAAGCTGGCCCATTGCAGCACGCCTGCGCAGCGGAAACGCACCCGCCCGGCCTCAACGACAAGCAATTCCAGGTCGACCGTTTCATCCGCGCCCAAAACCACCTGGTAGCCGGCGTTGCTGGGCGCCACGCGGCACAGGCATTGTTCTTCGCCGAAACGCAGATCGATGCCAACGACGATGGGCGAGGCCGAGCGCCAGCCAACCTGATCATGGGCGCTGTGCCGGTACAACAGAACAGCCGCCAGGGCCCGAGCCGCCGCATCCGGCCGCGGCCGTTGCAGGTCGGCAAAATGCTCGGCAATAAAGGCCGTCGTGGCCGCGCCCTCGGCAAACGCGGGATGGCGGAGCACATCCAGGAGGAAGCCGCGATTGTTCGGCAAGCCAAACAAGGCGGTATCTTCCAGGCCACGCAACAGGCGGCGCCGTGCCTCCTCCCGATTGCGGCCGTGGGCGATGACCTTGGCTACCATGGGGTCGTAGAAGGGCGAGATTTCCTGACCTTCGACAATGCCGGTGTCCACGCGCACGTCGGGCGAAGGCCGCCAGGCCACCACCGTGCCGGTCTGAGGCAGGAAATCCGCGTACGGGTCCTCGGCATAAAGGCGCACTTCGATGGCGTGACCGTGGAATTTGATGGCGTCCTGGGCCAGGGGCAAGGCTTCACCCGCGGCTACATCCAGTTGCCAGGCGACCAGATCAAGACCAGTGATCATTTCGGTCACGGGATGCTCCACCTGCAGGCGGGTATTCATCTCCAGAAAATAGAAGCTGCCGTCCGCACTTAGCAAAAATTCCACGGTGCCCGCGCCCACATAATCGATAGCCTGGGCCGCGGCCACCGCCGCCGCCCCCATGGCGGCGCGAAGCGAAGCGTTGACCGCCGGTGACGGCGCTTCTTCCACCACTTTTTGATGGCGCCGCTGGATCGAACAATCCCGCTCGCCCAGATGCACACAGTTGCCATGATGATCAGCAAAGACTTGAATTTCCACATGGCGCGGTTTGATCACCGCCTTTTCCAGGATCAATTCGCCCGAGCCAAAGGCATTCTCCGCCTCGGACCGGGCCCCGGATATGGCCGCCAGCAGACCACCTGGACCTGACACCAACCGCATGCCGCGTCCGCCGCCGCCCGCCGCCGCCTTGACCATCAGGGGAAACCCGATTTTTGCGCCTTCCTCCTGCAACAGCCCATCATCCTGACCCGCACCGCTATATCCGGGCACGCAGGGAACTTCCGCCTTCGCCATGCGCAGTTTGGCCAGGCGCTTGTTACCCATCAGATCGATGGCCTGGGGGGACGGTCCGATGAAGGTCAGCCCGGCATCAGCGCAAGCCCGGGCAAAATCCGCATTCTCGGCCAGGAAACCATAGCCGGGATGCACCGCGTCAGCCCCTGACTGGGCGGCTGCCGCCAAGATGGCCCCTACGTTCAGGTAGGATTCGGCCACGGGTGCGGGACCGATACAGACCGCCTGATCAGCCATTTGTACATGCGGGGCAGCAGCGTCGGGCGCTGAATAAACCGCAACCGTGCGATAGCCCATAGCGTGGGCTGTCCGCATGATGCGGCAGGCAATTTCGCCACGATTGGCGATCAGGAGCTTGCTGAAAGCCATGCTTTTCCTATCCCTTCGATCTAATCAATGGCCCAGGCGGGCCTGCGTTTGTTCAGGAAGGCATCGACACCTTCCTTTGCGGCGTCCGAGCGCATGGCGCCGGCGAATTGCCGTGCGGCGGCTTCAATCACTTCGCCGCGCGGTCGGGTCAGGCCCAGGCGCATGATGAATTTATTGCCGGCGACGCCTTCCGCCGAACAGCCCTGTACCTGCGCCAACACTTCGGAAATTTTGGCCTCCATGGCGTCCGCGTCCGCTACCAGATAGTGCACCAGGCCAAGCGCGACGGCATCCGCCGCCTGAAACCGCGCACCGGTGGCGGCCAGCATGCGCGCCCTGGTCAAGCCGATGCGTTCCACCACCAGGGGTAAAACCTGACTGGCAATCAGGCCCAGGCGGGCCTCGGGTAGGCCAAACAGTGCGCCGTCCACGGCGATAGCCACATCGGAAGCGCAGGTGAAGCCCATGCCGCCACCCAACGAAGCGCCTTCAATTCCGGCGATCACCGCCTGGGGCGCCTGATTGATGCAATCCAGCATCTGACCGTAGTTGCGGTTGGAGGCGACTACGGGGTCTTCCGCGTGCGCTGCCTGCGTTTGGGAAAAGCCCTTGATATCGCCTCCCGCGCTGAAATTGCCGCCCGCCCCGCGCAACACGATGGCGCGCAGGGTACGGTCGTCGCGCACCGCGTTCATAACCGCCGTAATCTCACCCACCATGTCGGCATTCAGGGCGTTCTTGCGCGCCGGCCGGTTAAAGGTCAGATGCAACACCCAATCTTCGCGCCGCAATGCGATGGCGGTGGTTTCAGGCAGGGCGCTCATCTGTTCCGCCGCGCGGGCAAAATGCCCATATACTTTGAAAGGATCTGCAACATCACTTCATCGGCGCCGCCGCCGATGGAGAGCAAACGGCCATCGCGAAACAGCCGCGCAATCCTGTTCTCCCACATATAGCCCATGCCGCCCCAATATTGCAGGCAGCTATCGGCAACCTCGCGGACCAGGCGGCCGCCCTTCAGTTTGGCCATGGAGGCGAAATAGGTCACCTCCTCGCCAGCCACCAATTGCTCCGCCGCCCGGTAGATCAGAGAGCGCAACAGCTCGATCTCGGTCTGCAGTTCAGCCAAACGAAAATGCACGACCTGGTTATCCAATACCGAACCGCCGAAGATCTTCCGCTCGCGGGTATATTCGATGGTCTCCTGGATGGCCTTTTCCATGGGCCGCAACAGGGTAACCGCACCCCACAGGCGCTCTTCCTGAAACTGGATCATTTGATAGGTGAAGCCTTCGCCTTCCTTGCCTATCCGATGGCGTTGCGGCACCCGCACGTCGTCGAAATAGATCAACGCCGTATCCGATGCGCGCATGCCCATCTTGTTCAAGGTGCGTTCCACCGTGACTCCAGGGCTGTCCATGGGCAGGCAAATCAGGGTCTTATTACGGTGCACGGGGCCGTCGGAAGTATTGCACAGCAGGCAGATCCAATCGGCCTGTGCGCCGTTGGTGATAAACATCTTGGAACCATTGATGATGTAGTCATCGCCATCCTTGCGGGCCGCCGTCTTCAACGAGGCGACGTCGGAACCGGCGCCTGGCTCGGTTACGCCAATGCAGGCAACCATGTCTCCGGCAATGGCGGGGGCGAGAAATTGCCGGCGTAACTCGTCCGATCCGAACTGGGCCAGTGCCGGGGTCGCCATGGCGGTTTGCACCCCGATGGCCATGGGGACGGAGCCGTGATCGGCGGTAGCGACCTCTTCCGCGAAGGCAATGACATAGGAATAATCCAGGCCCATGCCGCCAAATTCCTCGGCCTTGTCGACGCCCAGAAAACCTTGTTGACCCATCTTCTTGAACAGTTCGTGGGCCGGAAAGCGCCCCGCCTCCTCCCACTCGTCCACATGGGGGTTGATCTCCGCCGCCACGAAGCGGCGGACGGAATTGCGTAATTCCTCGTGTTGATCTGTAAATAACATGGCCAATACTCCGCCTTTGCTATGACCTAACCGCGCGCGACGCCAAAGGTATTGCCCCGCAAGGGCCGCTGCACCGCCTCGGCGCAGATGGATAGGGAATAGCCCAGCACCTTGCGGCTATCGCGGGGATCGATAATGCCGTCGTCCCACAGTCGGGCCGTGGCGTAAAGCGCGGTGGATTCCGCATTGATCTGGCTGACAATGGCATTGAACATCTTGTCCAGGGCCTCCGTGTCCGGCTCTTTGCCATCGCGGCGCGCCTTGGCCTCGGACACTATGCGCATCACGCCCGCGGCCTGCTCCCCACCCATCACCGAAATCCGATAGTTGGGCCAGGCAAAGATGAACCTTGGATCGAAAGATCGTCCACACATGCCGTAATTACCGGCACCAAAAGAGCCACCGACCATCAGGGTGATCTGCGGCACGGTGGCATTGGCTACGGCCTGGATCATTTTGGAACCGTGCTTGACGATCCCGCCCATCTCGGCTTCCCGGCCTACCATATAGCCGGTGGTATTCTGCAGGTAGATGACCGGTATCGCCGATTGACAGCATAGCTGGATGAATTGCGCCGCCTTGACCGAGCCCTGGGCGTCGATGGGCCCATTATTGCCGATAATACCGCAGGGGTGGCCTTCAATGCTGGCGTGGCCGCAGACCGTGGCGACGCCATAGGGCGCCTTGAAATCCAAAAAATCAGAGCCGTCCACCAGCCGGGCGATCAATTCGCGCACATCATAGGGTTTGCCATAGTCCACGGGCACCAGGCCCAGCAATTCCTCCGCCGCATACAGGGGTGGTTGAAAGCTCGGCGCCGCATGCGGGGGCAGGTGATCATTCCAACGCAACTTGGCCATGACATCACGGGCCACGGCGATGGCCTGGGCGTCGTCATCGGCGATATATTCCGCCGTCCCGGCGATGGAAGCATGCATATCGGCGCCGCCTAGCTCTTCGTCCGTGGCGATCTCGCCGGTGGCGGATTTCAACAGCGGCGGCCCGGCCAAAAAAATCTTGGCCCGGTTGCGCACCACGACCACATAGTCCGACAGGCCCGGCACATAGGCCCCACCGGCGGTGGAGGAGCCGTGCACCACGGTCACCTGGGGAATGCCGGCGGCGGACAAGCGGGACTGATTGGCAAATGTACGCCCACCCTCGACGAACAATTCGGATTGATACAGCAGATTGGCGCCGCCGGATTCTACCAGAGCGACGGTCGGCAACTTGTTCTCAAAGGCAATTTGCTGACTGCGCAGCTTTTTTTTCAGGCCCATGGGGGTAGAGGTGCCGCCTTTGATACCGGAATCACTGGCCGAGATCATGCAGCGCACGCCGGAGACGATGCCGATGCCATTGATGCCGCCGCCGCCCAGAGGATTTTCGTTGCCGTCGTCATCATGCATGCCCAACCCGGCCAGGGTGGAAAGCTCGACAAACGGTGCGCCGCGGTCCAATAGCAGATTGACCCGGTCACGCGGCAACAGCTGTCCCCGTGTCTCGAACCGCGGACGAGCCCGCTCGGAATAGGCCCGCACCCGGGCCTCCAACAGCCGCACACCGTCCAGCAACGCCAGCATGGCCGCCCGGTTGTTGGCGAAGCTTTCCGATTGCGGATCGACGGAAGAGGATATGGCCGGCATCAATCGTCATCCATTTCATCAGACTCACTCAGTACTTTAGGCAGGATCTCTCTATGGAAGCCGGCAAAATGCCGATTTCCCGGCCCTTCGGGCATATTGTAGTTGTGCGGCATGTTGGGCGCGGCGCCATCGACCCGGATGCAGGTACCGGTAATGTAGGCCGCCGCCGGGCTCAACAAAAATACGATTGCCGCGGCGACCTCCGCCACCCGACCCAGGCGTGCAATTGGCACGTGTTTCGCCAAGTCGCGGATGATCTTGCGGGTCTCGCCGTCATAAGTGTCAAAGCCCGAGGATGCAATCCAGCCCGGCGCCACGCCATTGACCCGGATGCCGAAGCGGCCCCATTCCACCGCCGCCGTCATGGTGAAGTTTTCCATACCCGCCCGGGCGGCGCCGGAATGGCCCATGGACGGCATGGACATCCAATGATCGGCGGTAATGTTGACGATCACGCCGGCGCCTTGCGCCTTCATACACTGGTTGTAGGTTTCGCGGGCCATGAGGAAGCCACCCGTCAGGTTGGTACGGACCACCGTCTCCCAACCTTTCTGGCTGATGTCCTCCAACTTGGCGGGGAATTGACCGCCGGCATTGTTGACCAGGCCATAGACCGGGCCATCCCGGCCGACAATCATATCGATGGCCGCAATAACGTCATCTTCGATGCGAATATCGAGAACTTGGACGTCGGCCTTGCCGCCATCCTCGATAATTTCGGCCTGGACCCGAACCAGCTTTTCGCTGTTGCGCCCCACCAGTACAACCTTGGCGCCAAGGGCCGCCAGTTCGTGGGCGGTACAACGGCCAATACCGCTGCCAGCCCCGGTTACGATGATGGTTTCGCCAGCAAACAATCCGGGCCGAAACACGGTTCCGTAGGGCATGGCGTCTCTCTATCTGATGGCGGCATATGGGCGCATCGGTGAGGCCTATTCGCGCGCCGGAATGAAATTCAATGCTGCCAGCAGGCTACTTTACGTTAACGTCAACGTCAAGAATTGGCCAAGGCCGGGCACGGCGGCAATTCCGCCATTGATTTAGCCAATCCTCGACGCTATGTGATGGGTCGGTAATCATTCGCCAAAAGAAATAAAACTGGGAGACCGATAAAAATGAGCTTGGAACAGCTAACAGACGGCTTGCGTGACAGAGTAGGCGAGGATTGTGGCCTTGGTGCCAGTGTGAAATGGGATTTTGGCGACGGCACGTTTTTGTTTTTGGACGCCTCCCAGGTGCCGAACGTGGTTTCCAATGATAGCAGCGATGCTGACTGCACATTGAAGATTAGCATCGACGATTTCACAGCCATGATCGGCGGTGAATTGGATGGCACCACCGCCTTCATGACCGGCAAGCTGAAGATCGAAGGCGACATGGGCATCGCCATGAAACTGCAAGGCGTCCTGAAGGGCTGATCCAGCGGCGCATGGCCATGGTCGTCAAGGCGATCAGCCTGTGTGCCTGCCGTGAAAATCTCCGCCTTCTCTTGATAACGGCGGCGGACCGGTGATTGGCCGGACCGCCGCCTCACTCCCCGCTTTAGCCCCGATGCCGCCTTGACAGTAAATCGTTCAAGGATTTCCGTTGCTTGTCATTTAACGTGGCATAGAAGCGATCGAACGCCGGGCGTACCTGTTGCACCACATCCAGACCGGCCGCCAGAAAACTTTCGGCCATTGCCAGTTTGGCCGTGGCGCTTTGTGGCGGCTTGCCGTCCTTAAAGGCCTCGCAGGCCACGCCGATCCGAGCATCGCCCGCGCGCAGCGCCTCGGCCAGCTCTTCCCAGGCCTTTTGCTGGGGGCTGGTGAAGGTCAAGAAATTGTCGACGAATGATATGGCGTGGGCAATCTTCTCGCCGCGGGCTGGGCCGCATAAATGGGCCATGCCCCGGCCACCGCGCCCACCACCGTGGCCCCAGCCATGATGATCACCGCCGAACAGACCCGAGGCGGCGCTGGCCTCCGTACCCTTGGCGCTGACGGTGGAGCCCAGGGAAAGCGTGGTGGCAACGACGGCAGCCACGGCCACCAAGCCAACGGCGCCGGAAATGAAAATACTTTTGGTGTTCATCTTTAAGTACTCCTTGCTGAAATGTACGAAAACCGCACGCAAAGATATTTAAGGTGCCCATGTTGCGGGCGCATTGCCGCCCCGCCCCCATTTGGTAAGCCAGTGTTGCCCGTCGTCGCCCTGCAACAGTTCGTTACAGAAAATTTCCGGCGCCGGCGTGTGATCCGGGCTCGCCTGGCCTAATATGGGGAAATGGAGACAGCGCCTCATATACTGGTTGTCGATGATGATCGGGAAATCCGCGATCTGTTGGCCCGATTTTTGCGCAAGCATGGCTTCCGGGTGGACAGCGCCGCCGACGGTCGGGAAATGTGGCGACTGCTGGAGGTTGGGCGATTTGACCTGATTGTGCTGGATTTGATGTTGCCGGGCGAAGACGGGTTGTCCCTGTGCCGCCGCCTGCGGGCCCAGACGGTCACGCCCGCCAGTCCGCCGATCATCATGTTGACGGCCATCGGCGATGAGATGGACCGTATCATCGGCCTGGAAATGGGTGCCGACGATTATCTGGCGAAACCGTTTAATCCCCGGGAACTGCTGGCCCGCATGCGCGCCGTGATGCGCCGCAGCAGTAGCGCGCCCGTGCCGTCCGAAGCAGCCGGCAATGACGATCTGAACTTTTCCGGCTGGTCGCTGCGCTTGGCACGCCGTGAACTGCGGGACTCCCACGGCAAACTGGTCGATCTGACTGGCGGTGAATTCGAACTGCTCTGCGCCCTGGCCGGCCATCCGCAGCGGTTGTTGAGCCGGGAACAATTGCTGGATCTGACCCGCGGGCGAGTCGCAGTGCCGTTCGACCGAGCCATTGACGTGCAGATCAGCCGTCTACGCAGCAAGATAGAGGTGGATCCAAAGAACCCGGCCATCATCAAGACCGTGCGCGGGGCCGGCTATATTTTCGCGGCAGCGGTGGCGCGTTCGTGATGCGCGCCCTGGCCCGTTTTTGGCCGGCCACAATGGCCGGCCGTTTTGCCCTAGTGCTCGTCGCCGGGCTGTCGTTGTTGTTGGTGACCGGCGCGGCCTTGCATCTGCATGAGGGCGGCGGCCGGACCCTTGGACTGTTTGCCCGAAACATCGCCGTACGGATCGCGGCCATGGCGGATCTAATGGATGCAACGGCGGCCATGGATCGAGGCCGGGTTCTGGCCGCCCTTGGCGGCCCGATGATGCGCGTATCCTTGAGTCCGGTGGGGCCTGATTTGGCGGAAGGCGGCTGGCGGCGGCCGGAAGAGTTGCCGAAGCCTATTCAACCTCATTTCGATATCCTGCAGGGGCGGCCGGTATTTGTGCGCCTGCTCCGCCCTTGGCAGGGCGGCGGCGATGGCGCGCACACCAGGGCGCACCGTATGGCCATTGCCGTTGGGCTGCTGGACGGACACTGGCTTCAGGTTCGTTTGCATGGCGGGCGGCCGCCCTGGCGCTGGGGCCCCGGCCCCCTGAGCTGGTTGCTGCTGGCTATCGCTCTGGTATTGTGCGCAGCCGTCTGGGCGGCACACCGCATGACCAGGCCCTTGCGCCGCTTCGCCCAGGCCGCCGACCGCTTCGGGGTGGATGTTCGCGCGCCGCCCATGCCGGAACATGGCTCCCGCGAGTTGCGCCGGGCCGCAAGAGCGTTTAACCAAATGCAGGAGCGCCTGCGCCGCTTCGTCGACGACCGCACGATGATGTTGGCCGCCATCTCCCATGACCTGCGCACGGCTCTCACCCGCCTGCGCCTGCGAGCGGAGTTTATCGAAGAGAAAGAGCAACAAGACAAGGCCATCGCCGACATCGATGAAATGCAGGCGATGTTGGACGAGACCCTGTCCTTTGCCCGCGACGATGTCCGGGAAGAGGCGCACATCGAGACCGACCTGGCGGCCCTTATGCAAAGCCTGTGCCATACCCTGGTCGATACCGGTCATGCGATGCATTTTAATGGACCCGCACAACTGTTTCTGCAGGGCCGCCCCATAGCCTTGCGCCGGGCCTTTGGCAGTCTGTTGGACAACGCCTTGCGTTATGGCGATCAGGCGGAGGTCTCTCTCTCGGAACGCAATGGCGAAGCCGTTGTGGAGATCCTCGACCATGGCCCCGGCATTGCGGCCGAGATGCGGGAAAAGGTTTTTGCACCGTTTTTTCGCCTGGAAGGCTCCCGCAGCCGGGAAACGGGAGGCACCGGCTTGGGTCTGGCCAGCGCCCGCGCCGTGTTTCACCGTCACGGCGGCCATATTAGCCTGCACGACGGCAAGGATACCTCTATGGGCGGATTACTGGTCCGCGTCAATCTTCCGATCCATGGGTCTAAAACCTAGAGCATGTTTCCTTAGAACATGCGCGGACTCTTTAAGATGAGAGCAATTGAACCAATTGCTTAAGTCGCGAAAGCGACACCGATTATTCAAAAAATGCTCTAGCACTACTGCGTCATAAACGTTTCCTTGGTTGTTTTGTTGCATCGATGATTTGCGCGCAGCAGGGACATCTCGGAAGGTTTTGCGCCAGCGCCAAGGCGATCCGTCGTCTGAGTGTCGCAATGGAGTACCAGACATGCCTCTCGGTTCGGATCGGGGCTGCCGCGAGGTCTGTGACCGGCGGGAAGCTCAGGCGCCTTGACCAGCCCGGCGGTTGCGGGGGCTGAGGGGGGAAGTGCCGCCTTCTCGGCGACCAGGAAGCCGTAAGCGGCGATACACAAGGCGGCGTGATGGTGGAAGCCGGGCCAGCCGCGTCCCTCGTAGTGGCCGAGCCCCAGTTCCCCCTTGAGTTCCTGATAGTCGCGCTCGATCAGCCAGCGCAGCTTGGCGAGATAGACCAGGCGCTTGATCGCGGTATCGGCGGGGAGATTGGAGACCCAGTATCTGGTCGGTTCGTCTTCGCCTTCGGGCCACTCGATGAGCAGCCAGTGTGCCGGGCGCGGCGGATCGCGCCGTCGTTCGGCCGGGGCCGGGTTCACCCTGAGGGCGGCAAAGCGCGAACTCAGGGGCGCGGCGCTGCCTTGGCGCCAATGCAGCTGCCGCCAGGCGGCGGCGGGGAGCCCCTTGGCAAGGGTCGAAACCTGCCGCGGCAGGGCTTCCCCGCGGCCTGGCTCAGAAGCCTTTTTGGGCCGGCCAGGGCCTCTTTTGCGCTCCCCTTCGGGCGCCTGCCCCTCGGGCCAGACCGTCGTCTTGCCCAGGATACCGACAATATAGTCCAGGCCCAGCGCGGCCAGACCGTCGCGAAAGGGACCCGAATGACCATAGCCGGCATCCGCCAACACAACACCCGGCGCGAGCCCCTCCGCCCGCGCCGCCGTGATCTGTTGCAACGCGATCTCGGGTTTGGTTTGAAACGCCACCGTGGCCGGAACCTTGGCCCGCGCCCGGCGCGCCGCATCCGCCGCCGCATCCCCGCACCAGGACCGCGGCAAATACAGCCGCCAGGCCACTGGCAGGCTCACCTGTGATGTCGCGACGGAAAGCGACACCGCCACTTGGCAGTTCTCCTGCTTGCCGCGCTGACCACAATACTGGTGGCCGACGCCGACCGAGTGACGGCCTTTCTTCGGAAAGCCCGTATCATCCACGATCCAGGCCTCGACCGCCCGCTTCTCCGTCATCACAGGCAAAACCCAACGCCGCACCGATCGCAGCAAGGCCGCCGCATCCCAAGGAGCCTGCCCGACAAAATGCAAGAGAGATTGATGTTCCGCCGACGTCCGCTCCGGACACAGCCGCGCCGCCATCGGTTCCACCGACTTGCGGGCCCCAGGTAAAAGCAGACCCGTGCAATAAGAGCGAAACGGCGCCACCCGATCTGCGTGGCCAAGACAATCCGAAAGAGCCTCGACATAAGCTGAAAAACGCGCTTCAATACCAAAACCGTGCCATTCGAGATCCATCGCCAACCCCTCCATCCAGCGTGAATCGCTAAAAATAGCACAATATCTAGTAAAATATCTCCAATAATTGCCGGATTTTGTGACTCAGTAGTACTAGAGCATTGTTCGCAAGCCCGTCGCGCGCTATGCATGTGCAAAATGCCACGAATAAACAGGAATAGTACGATGACTGACCGCAAACCGCTTGCCGGCATCAAGGTATTCGATGCCACCCAGGGGGTCGCCGGGCCCCACGCCACCATGCTTTTGGCGCAGCACGGCGCCAACGTTATCAAGGTGGAACCCCTGGATGGCGATTGGGGCCGCGGCCTGGGTAAGGTCTATGGCGATTTGTGCGCCCATGCGGTGACCTTCAACCGGGGCAAACGCTCCATCGCCCTTGATCTGAAAACCGAGGCGGGCCGCAAGGTGGCGCAGAAACTGGCGAGCGACGCCGATATCGTGGTCGAAAGCTTTCGCCCTGGCGTGATGGCGCGCTTTGGCCTGGGCTACGAGCAAATCAAGGCAATGCGCGAAGACGTGATCTATCTGTCCGTCACCGGCTTTGGCCAGCATGGCCCCAACCGCGACCTGCCCGTCACGGATTCGGTGATCCAGGCTTTTTCCGGCCTGATGTCCATCAACCGGGATGGCGAGGGCAACCCGCAACGGATCGGCATGATTGCCATCGACGTAATGACCGGCCTGTATGCCTATCAGGCCATCTCGTCCGCGCTGATCGCGCGCATGCGTTATGGTGAAGGCGCATATATCGATTGCTCGCTGATGCAATCAGCGGCCGCCTTCCAAAGCGCCAAGGTGATGGAATATTTCATGGAGGACGGCGCGCCCCAAGTGCTTTATGTCCCCGTGGGCACCATGAAGACGGCCGACAGCTACATCAACATCACCGCCATGCGCGACCGCCATTATGTCTCGCTGTGCCAGGCATTGGAGCGTGAGGATCTGATCGACGATCCGCGCTTCGACACGCGGGACAAGCGGGTCGCCCGCGAGGCGGAATTGATGCCCATGATCCGGGTCGAATTCCTGAAGCGGACGACGGCGGAATGGTGTGAATTGCTGACCGCGGCGGAGGTGATGAATGCCGCCATCTCCACCTATGATGACTACCTCAAGGATGAACACGTGAATGCGGTCGGAGGGGTCGCCTGGGTTGAACATCAGCAGGTCGGCCGCGTGCCCATGGTGAACATTCCCGGCCTGCCCGCCATAGACGGTGCGAGCGAATTGACCGAATGCGCCCATATTGGCCAGCACACCCGTGCAATTTTGGCCGAAGCCGGCTACGGCGCGGACGAAATTGCCGCGCTTTTGGCCGGCAATGCCATCGGTGAAAGCGCCGGTTGAGCTGACCATGGACCCAGCCCAGCTAGACGGTCTGCCGCGCCTTGTTTTTGACGTGGTCCTGGCTCTGTTCAAGCCGCTGTTCGCGTTTAATCAGTACGATTCCTTTCTCTACTGGCCTTTTTTGACGGTCGCCCTGATCATTGCCGTGCTGGTCTTTCTGCGGCACCGGCGGGATGGCGATGGGAATTTTTTCCGCCGCTATTTCAGCCGCCGGGTTTGGGGGCATGTATCGGCCAGGGCGGACTATAAATTTTATTACATCAACGGCGTACTGTTTCCGGCAATCTTCGCGCCGCTGATCGTTTCGGGCGCCTGGGTGGGGGGAATGATCCAAACCGGCTTGACCAGCCTTTGGGGTGAAGGCATGGCCCAGGGCGGCGGCATGTGGACCAGCATTGTCTATACCCTGGTGTTTTTTCTGGCCTATGACTTCGGGCGCTACCTGGCGCATTTCGTCCAGCACCGCTTTGATATTCTATGGCATTTCCACAAGGTGCATCATTCGGCGGAGGTTCTGACGCCCTTCACGGCCTTTCGGGCCCATCCCGTGGACTTGATCTTGATGGCCACGTTCCCCAGCCTGGCGACCGGTCTGGTCAATGGCGTCTTCAACTATTGGTCCGGCGGCGCGGCTGGCTTTTACCTGTTCTTCGGCCTGCATGCCTTTATCTTCATCTACAATCTGGCCGGCAACCTGCGCCACAGCCATGTCTGGTTAAGCTATGGTCCGGTGCTAAGCCAAATCTTCGTCTCGCCGGCCCAACATCAGATCCATCACAGCGTCGAGGAACGCCACTGGGGTCGCAACATCGGCTTTGCCTTGGCCCTTTGGGACCGCCTGTTCGGCACCCTGTATGTGCCAAAAGAACACGAACACTTCGTCATGGGGCTGGGTGATGGCACCGAGGCGCGTTATCACAGCCTGACCGGTATGTACTGGCAACCGATCCGCGATCTATTCCAAATAGACGCCGATCGCAACACCCCGGCAGGGGACAGTTGACCAAAGCCGTTGCCTGAGCAATAACCTAGAGCATGTTTCCTTAAAACATGCTCGAACTTTTTGAGATTAGAGCAATTGAACCAATTACTTAAGTCGCGGGAGCGACCCCGATTAATTGAAAATTGCTCTCACTGCCATTCACACCAGAGATTTACGGGGCCAGAGATCCATGAAGCGAATATTTTCCGGGGTCCAGCCCACGGGCAACCTGCACCTTGGCAACTACCTGGGCGCCATCCGCAATTTCGCGCGCCTGCAGGATGACTATGAATGCATCTATTGTGTGGTCGACATGCACGCCATCACGGTGTGGCAGGACCCGGCCGCATTGAAGGCCAATACCCGTGAAGTAACAGCAACCTTCCTGGCCGCCGGCATTGACCCCACCAAGCATATCATCTTCAATCAAAGCCAGGTTCCGGCCCATGCGGAACTGGCCTGGATTTTCAACTGCGTGGCGCGCCTTGGCTGGCTGAACCGGATGACCCAGTTCAAGGAGAAGGCTGGCAAGCATCGTGAAAACGCCTCCGCCGGGCTGTATGTCTATCCCGTGCTGATGGCCGCCGATATCCTGTTATACAAGGCCACCCATGTGCCCGTGGGCGAGGATCAGAAACAGCACCTGGAATTGACCCGCGACGTGGCGCAAAAATTCAACAACGATTTCGGGCGGGACGTCTTCCCCATTGTGGAACCATTGATCTTCGGCGAGGCGACACGCGTAATGAGCCTGCGCGACGGCAGCAAAAAAATGTCGAAGTCCGACCCCTCGGACTACTCCCGCATCACCATGACCGATGGACCGGATGAAATCGCGCAAAAGATCCGCAAGGCCAAGACCGACCCGCAGCCCCTGCCCGAGACCGTCGATGGCTTCGAGGGGCGGCCCGAAGCCGCCAACCTGATCACCATCTATGCCGCTCTGGCCGATATCAACGCGGACGCCGTATTGCGTCAGTATGGCGGGCAGCAGTTTTCCGACTTCAAAAAGGCCCTGACCGATCTGGCGGTGGAAAAACTGGGTCCCGTGGGTCAGGAGATGCAGCGCCTGATGGCCGACCCCGCCCACGTGGACGGCATCCTGAAAGACGGCGCCGAACGGGCCGACGCCCTGGCCCGCCCCATCCTTCGCGAAGTCAATGACGTGGTTGGTTTCCTGAACGTGCGCTGAAGCAGGCGCCCTGGACGGTCTCGGAGGTCAAATAACTCTTTATACCAATGGTCCTTGAATTTAGTCCAAGCGCTTGCCGGTCTCGGGATCAAACAGGTGCAAATGTTTCGCGGCAACCCGCAGCGGCAGGACGTCACCCATCCTGGCCGTCACCACACCCTGCAGCCGCACGGTCAGAGCGTTCCGGTCATCGCCAATGTGACCATGGATCAGGGTATCCGCGCCCAAGTGTTCAACCAGGGCAACATGCAGATGCGCTTCGCCGTCGTCCCCGCCCGTAATGTCGAAATGTTCCGGCCGCACGCCCAGTGTCACCGTCCGCCCGGCATGCCGGCCGCCGCCATCGGCGCGGGTCCAGCTTTCACCGTCCGGGAGCTTTACCACGGCGCCGTCGTCGCTGACCCGGGCGTCGAGAAGATTCATCGAAGGCGAACCGATGAACTCGGCGACGAAGGTCGTGGCCGGCCGCTCGTATAGTTCTATCGGCGTACCGAGTTGTTCCATATTGCCACCGTTCAGCACCATCAGACGATGGCCCAGGGTCATTGCCTCGACCTGATCGTGAGTGACGTAGATCGAGGTAGTATTCAAATCCGCTTGCAGCCGCTTGATCTCTATACGCATCTGCACGCGCAGTTTGGCGTCCAAGTTGGACAGCGGTTCGTCGAACAGAAAGACCGCCGGCTTGCGGACGATGGCGCGGCCCATCGCCACCCGTTGCCGCTGGCCACCGGAAAGCAGATTGGGCCGCCGGTCGAGCAGGCCTTCCAGTTCGAGAATGCGGGCGGTCTCGGCCACCCTGGCAGCGATCTCCGCTTTTGGCACGCCGCGATTGCGCAGGCCATAGGCCATATTGTCGTAGCAGCTCATATGCGGATACAACGCGTAGTTCTGGAACACCATGGCAATGTTCCGCTCCATCGGCTCCAGATCGTTGACAACGCGGTCGCCAATACGGATTTCGCCGCCGGAAACGGTTTCTAGTCCGGCGACCATGCGCAGCAAGGTTGATTTGCCGCAGCCCGACGGCCCCACCAGCACGAGAAATTCGCCGTCAATGACTTTCACGTCGATGCCGTGAATAGCCTTGAAGCCGTTTGGGTAGACTTTCTCGACGTCTTTCAACTGAACTCCGGCCATGAGGCTCTCCCGCGGGTTACTTTTCAGTCTCGATCAGACCCTTGACGAACAGCCGCTGCATCGTCACCACGACGATCACCGGCGGCAGCATCGCCAGGATCGTGGTCGCCATGACTAAATGCCAGACCGGCAAGGATTCCGAGACATTGACCATGCGTTGGATACCCATGACCACCGTGTAGAAACTCTCTTCCGTGGTGATCAACAGCGGCCAGAGATACTGATTCCAGCCATAGATGAACAGGATCACGAACAGCGCGGCGATATTGGTGCGCGACAACGGCATCAGAATGTCGATGAAGAATTTCAGCGGCCCGGCGCCATCGATGCGCGCTGCTTCGGCCAACTCTTCCGGCACCGTCAGGAAAAACTGCCGGAACAAAAATGTCGCCGTAGCCGAGGCAATCAACGGGATCGACAGACCGGCATAGCTGTTCAACATGCCCAGATCGGCCACCACCTTGAAGGTCGGCAGGATGCGCACCTCAACCGGCAGCATCAGGGTCATGAAGATGATCCAGAAACAGGTCATCCGAAAGGGGAACCGGAAATAGACGATGGCATAGGCGGCGATAAGCGAGATCGCGATCTTGCCGATGGTGATCGACAGCGCCATGATCAGGCTGTTGATCATCATCACGCCGACCGGCACGCCGCCCGCGTCCGCAATGCCAGCGGTCAACACCAGCGCATAGTTCTCGAACAACCTGTCGCCCGGCCACATCGGAATTGGCTGCGTCAACAGGGCCTCGATCGGGTGAGTCGAGGCCACAAAGGTGATCCACACGGGCAGCATCACGATGCCGATGCAGATAATAATGATCAGGTGCGAAATAACATTCAAATAGGGCCGGTTCTCCACCATCAGTATTCGACCTTGCGTTCGATGTAACGGAACTGGAACACGGTCAACGCAATGACGATGGCCATCAGGACCACTGACTGGGCTGCCGAACCACCCAGATCCAGGCCGATGAAGCCGTCGTTGAATACCTTGTAGACCAGGATCGTGGTGGACTGTAACGGTCCGCCCTCGGTGGTCGCGTGGATGATGCCGAAGGTATTGAAAAAGGCGAAAACGCTGTTGACCACCAACAGGAAGAAGGTGGTCGGCGAAAGCAGCGGGAAGACGATGGTCCAAAAACGTTTGACGGGTGAGGCCCCGTCGATTGCCGCGGCTTCAATCAGCGAGCGGGGTATCGATTGCAGCCCCGCCAGGAAGAACAGAAAGTTGTAACTGATCAGGTTCCACGAGGCGGCGATGATCACCAGGATCAAGGCATCGGTGCCGTTGAGATAGTGATTCCAGTCATAGCCCAAAAGATGCAGCACGTAGGCGTTGATGCCTACGGTCGGGTTGAACATAAAGAACCAAAGCACCCCGGCCACCGCCGGCGCCACCGCGTAAGGCCAGATCAACAATGTCTTGTAGACCATGGCGCCATGGATCACCCGGTCGGCCATCACCGCCAGCAGCAGCGACAGGCTCATGGACAGCCCTGCCACGGAGACGCTGAAAATAATGGTGGTGCGGAACGAGGCCAGGTAATGCTCGTCGGCGAATAGGTCGATGAAATTGTCAAACCAGACGAATTCGCTGGCCAGACCGAAGGCGTCCTCGATCAACAAGGATTGATAGAGCGCCTGGCTGGCCGGCCAGACGAAAAAAATCAGCGTAATGAATAGCTGCGGGGCGAGCAAGGCATAGGGCAGCCAGCGATGACGAAAAACAACCCGCTTGTTCATGGTCTCGTCATAACTTAGTCACGTGTTAGCCACCGCGTCATCGCCACCTACCTTCGGGGGACTCCGGCCCAGTACGGCCGGCGGTCCGAGGACCGCCGGCCCGACCCGTCAAGACAAAGGGAATTACCCCTAGCTGCCCTTGTTGGCCTTCTGGAATTTGCGCAACAGCACGTTGCCGCGCGCGACTGCGTCATCCAAGCCCTCCTGAGCGGTCTTTTTTCCGGCCCAGATCGCTTCCATCTCCTCGTTGATGACATCGCGGATCTGTACGAAGTTGCCGAACCGCAGGCCACGGGAATTTGGCGTGGGCGTATTCAGGCTAAGCTGCTTGATGGCCGTATCGGTGCCGGGGTTGGCTTTATAAAACCCCTGCTTCTTGGACAACTCGTAGGCTGGCGTGGTGATCGGAACATAGCCGGTTTCCTGATGCCACCAGGCCTGAACCTCAGGTGACGACAAAAACTTCATGAACTGGCCAACGCCCTTGTAATCGCCCTGGTCGTGCCCTTTAAGCACCCAAAGGGTGGCCCCACCGATGATGGAGTTCTGTGGGGCGGCGGCGGAATCGGTGTCCAACGGCAGCATGCTTTGCGCGAAATCGAATTTCGCCTGCTTTTTCATCGAACCATAGTACGCGGAAGAGTTCATCCACATGCCGCATTCGCCGTTGGTGAATTTTGGCAGGCTTTCACCGCGGCGGCCGCCGTATTCGAACACCTTGTCCTTGCTCCAATCGGAAATTTTCTGAAGCATGCCCGCGACCTTGGCATTGTTGAAAGTGAGCTCGGTGGCCAGGCCCTCGAAACCGTTCGCCATGGTCCCGATCGGCAGATTGTGCCAGGAGGAAAAGTTCTCCACCATTACCCAGGACTGCCAGCCGAAGGAGAAGCCGCATTTCATCCCGGAAGCGAGTAGCATTTTCGAGGCCGAGGCCATCTCGTCCCAGGTTTTTGGCGGCTTGTCCGGATCCAGGCCCGCCTTCTTGAAGGCGTCACGGTTGTACCACAGTACCGGTGTCGAACTGTTGAATGGCATCGATAACAAATCACCGTTAGGCCGCTGGTAGTAGGAAATCACCGCCGGAAGATAGATCGACTTGTCGAACGGGATTCCCGCGTCCTTCATCAGATCCTCGACCGGATAGACCGCGCCCCTGGCAGCCATCATGGTGGCGGTGCCAACCTCGAACACCTGTACGATATGGGGCTGTTTCTTGGCCCGGAACGCCGCGATGGCGGCGGTCATCGTCTCGGTATAAGTGCCTTTGTAGACAGGCATGACCTTGTAATCCGATTGGGTCGCGTTGAAGTCGGTGGCGATCTTGTTGACCCGCTCGCCGTTAACACCACCCATGGCATGCCACCATTGGATCTCGGTCGCGGCAAGGGCGCTACCCGCTGACATTGCCGCCAACGCGCCTGCCGCTGCCAGCGCGATTGTTGCTCTACGTATCATGTTATTGACCTCCCAGTTTTGTATCGCTTAGAAGAATTTGTTTTTTATACTCCGACTCATTGAGTAAGCGAAAAATCCTTGCCAAATTCATTTTAAAGGATTCTTGTTGTCA
>JAQBYC010000181.1 GCA_027623205.1 Pseudomonadota bacterium
GAACTCTATTCCGGGGAATGGCAGCACACTATAGGTGGTAGGTGTGGGTGAAAGGCGGATAGGCAAGGAGTTATCGTAATTATTTGCTATATTTTGCAATAATAAGAAAATGTATTTCCTATACATAAATAATACAGCTGATTTTTTTCATTGGTTAGTTGATTTTGTATTGGTTCCGAGTAGCGTAAAAATTGAGTTGCGTAAATTGTGAGTAGCGTACAACGGCCTAGTACGAGGCCACCGCCGGCGTCGACCGCGTATTTGGTTGGCGCCGGCATTTTTTTCTCTATCCCCATGTATTACCCCATGTATTACCCCATGTATTACCCCATGTATTACCCGTTGCGTCCCACTGCGAAGACTTTCAAGCTGTTGGCTGGATAACAGCAAGACAGGAAAAACGCCATGGCCATGGCGATGCCGGCGACAATGCGGGCGGTGATAATGCGCCGGTAACGAATCATCGTCGATCAAATGGCGGTGCCCGAACCGGGCCCGCATTGTGGTGGTCGGGGTCTGTATGGAAATGGATAATTTTCGCCCCTATCGCGGCATCATCAAGGAATTGGACCTACAATTCGTAATCGGTTACAGCCCGGATCAGTTTGCCGCGTCTCTGGCCATGATCGACAGCGGCCGCTTGGATCTATCGCCGCTGATCACCGGCCGGATGGGCCTGGATGGCGTGGCCGGCGCCTTCTCGGATCTGGCCAGCCCGGATCACCATTGCAAGATCCTGATTGACCCCTCGCTCGACGGCTAACCAAAGCGGCTAGTCTATTGACTGGGCCAGGGTCATGGAGATTTGACATAGTGGCAGGCTGCTCTCGGCCTGCAGGGCATTGAAGACCGCCTGCAGCTTGGCCCGCTCTCGCTTGCCCTTGCCGGTGCCCTCATAAAGTGACCAATGCCGCAGCGCTGCCAGGACATATGGCGTCAGATTGAAAGTGTCCTTGCCGACCATGCGCAGGAAATAAGGGCCCGAATTGCCGCCCAGTTGGGTGAAGCATTTGCTTAACTGATCCCACAGATCGACGGTTTGCGCCGGCTCCCAGGCCGCCAGCCAGGCGCCCATGCCGCCTGACGCCGCCGCGATCTCGCACATGGCGGCGGCATTGGCGCGGACGGATTTGATCTTGCCCCAATGGCGAATTATGCGGCGTTCGCCCATCAGGGCTTCCAATTCTTCATCCGTCATGGCGCGCACGGCGTGTGGCTCAAAGCCATGAAAGATGTCTTCGAAGGCGGGCCATTTAGCCTGTACCATTGCGTGCTTCAAGCCGGCGCTGAAGACGCGCAGGGACATGGCGGACAGATAGCGGTCATCGCCGACGGCCCGCAGGGCCCGATCGGATTTTGCCCTTGGCAGCTTTTTCCCAAGCGCCGCCGACCCGCCGTTCCGGGCCACCGCCGCCGCCTGAATATCCTTGAATGTTGTCATGGCGTCAGTTTAGCGTGACGGCGGCGTCTTGCTATATCAAAATGCCGGCAACGACGCCCCGACAATGCCATTGCAGGAGACCGCCATGCCCCCGCCGCCCTTTCGTGCCGAACATGTGGGCAGTTTGCTGCGCCCGAAAGAATTGACCGCTGCATTTCGCCAATATGCCGCGGGTGAGATCGACGATGCCGCCTTTACCCGGATCCAGGATACGGCCATCCGCGAGGTGGTGGCGCAACAGGAGGCAGCGGGCCTTGGCGTGGTCACGGATGGCGAGTTTCGCCGCGGCTCGTATTGGGGTCATTTGATCGGGCCGGTAACGGGACTGTCGGTGCGTGAGGCGGAGTTCAAGTTTCACGACGATCATGGCCATGAGCAAAGCTTCATCGCCGCCCATGTGGAGGGCAAGGTGCGCCGGGCGAAAGGCTTTTCTACCGGCGAGTTCGGCTTTCTGAATTCCATCGCCAAGACGACGCCGAAAATCACCATGCCGTCGCTGCCAACGTTTCATTTCTATCGCCCGGTTGGCGGCATTGACGGGTCGATCTATGCAACGCCCCGCGATTTCTTTCTCGATTTCGCCGAAGTGTTTCGCCAGGAGATCGCTGAATTGGCTGAAATGGGCGCCCGCTACATCCAGATGGACGAAGTGCCTCTGGCCATGCTGTGCGACGGGCAGGTGCGCGAACAGGTGCGGGCGGGGGGCGCCGATCCGGACGCGTTAATCGATATCTATATCGATGCCATCAACGATGCGGTGGCGGGGCGCCCGGACGGCATGACTTGCGGCCTGCATCTATGCCGCGGCAATTTCAAGGGCAAGTATCTATCTCAGGGTGGCTATGAACCGGTGGCGGAACGCTTGTTCAACGATCTTTCGGTTGATGCCTTTTTTCTGGAGTATGACACCGCCCGGGCAGGAGATTTTTCACCTCTGCGGCTGGTGCCAAAGGGCAAGCATGTCGTGTTGGGCCTGGTCAGTTCCAAGTTGGCGGCGCTGGAAAGCGTCGATGATCTGGCCCGGCGGATCGACGAAGCGGCGCGATTTATCCCCCTGGAACGCCTCTCGCTCTCGCCCCAATGCGGCTTTGCCTCCGCCGTCTCAGGCAACCCGATCACGCCGGATGTACAGCAGGCCAAGCTGACCCGCATCGTCGAAACCGCGCTTCAGGTCTGGGGTGAAACCTGAAGCGGGACGGTTTGTTGCCGGCGAAGACCAAAATCCGGAGCCTGGAGCATGTTTGCTTAAAACATGCCCGGACTCTTTAAAATTCGAGTAATTGAAGCAATTACTGAAGTCGCGAAAGCGAATCCGATTATTTGAAATTTGCGCTAGTTGACCTGCTTCTCGTGGCCTTCCCAATAGGGCTTGCGCAGTTCGGTCTTCAGAATTTTGCCGGCGCCGGATAAGGGCAGGGGATCGACCACAAAGGAAACGCTGCGCGGGCATTTGTAGTTGGCGATCCATTCGTGGCAATGGGCGATGAGGCCGGCTTCATCCAATTCGCCGCTTTCCTTCCGGCGGACGATGGCGTGCACCTGTTCGCCCCATTTTTCATGCGGGATACCGATCACGGCGCATTCGACGATCATGGGGTGCTGATAGATGGCGTTTTCGACCTCTGCCGAATAGACGTTTTCGCCACCCGAGATGATCATGTCCTTGACCCGATCGACGACATAGATAAAGCCGTCCTCGTCCATGTAGCCGCCATCGCCGGTGTGCAGCCAGCCATTGCGCAGGGTTTCCGCCGTCAATTCCGGCAGCTTCCAATAGCCCAGCATGACATTTTCGCCCCGGCCGCAAATTTCGCCGACCACGCCGCGGGGGACTTCATTGTCGTCTTCATCGACAATTCGTACCTCGACCGTCGGGACCGCCAGGCCGGCTGATTTAATCTTGCCGGATAGGGGACCCTCCTCGACCATGCGGTTGGCGGGCAGCGCGGTCAACACGGGCGCCGCCTCGGTCTGGCCATAGACGTGATGGAACCGCGCATTGGGCAGCACCCGCAGGGCTGTCTGCAAGACCGCCTCCGGCATGGGCGAGGCGCCGAACATGACGTCCTGGATGCTGCTCAGGTCATAATCCATGACATTGGGATGGTTGACCGTCATGTTGATCATGGTCGGTACCAACAGGACAATATTGATCTTGTTGTCCTGTATGGAACGCAGGGTCGCCACGGGTTCGAATCCTGGAATGATGCTGGACGAACCCGCCAGGGAGGTGATGGCGAAGGTTGCCGCACCATTGGCCAGATGGAACATGGGCGCGGCATGCAGATAATGTGACCCGGCATTGAAGCCGACCTCGGCGGCGAATTGCAGGGCATTCAGCATCAGGTTCCGGTGGCTCAGCATTACGCCCTTGGAGCGGCCGGTGGTGCCCCCCGTGTAGAACAGGCCCGCCAGTTCATCCCCGCCGGTGTCCAGCGCCTCCATCGCCGAGGCCCCTTCGATCAGTGCTTCGAATGACAACATGCCTTCCGGCGGCGCGCTGTCCCCTACATGGACGACGGTTTTGATGCTTTCGAGCTGGCCCTGCAGCTTTGGCAACATGGCGGCAAAATTGTCGTCAATCAGCAAGACAGAGGCACCCGAATCGTTCAGCCAATGGACCACTTCCGGGGGCGCGAGGCGGGTGTTGATGGGTACGAAGGCCCCACCTGCCCAGGGTACGGCGAAGAAGTACTCTAGGTAGCGGTCGCTGTTCAGGCTCAACATGGCCACCCGGTCACCCAGCCCGACGCCGATGCCCGCCAATCCTGCCGCTAGACGGGATACCCGGCTGCCGAACTGGCTCCAATTATGCCGCCGGTCCAGAAAATTCGAGGCTAACCCGTCGCCATTGACCTGCACGGCCCGGCGGATGACAGAACTGATGCGCATGACCCTAATATCCTCCCATTCGGTTCCATAACCGACGCTGAAATAATCTAGCAGCCGATGGAAGACGGCGCCATGACTACCCGTGCGCCGGTCAACATCTGGGACCATCGGTATGATCCCCATATTTTGGCCAATGCTGTCTATCGTTCTATCATTGTGGGAAAGGAAATCTTAACGACTTGTGGATAACCTGCAGGGTGCGGTCGTCTAAATGACACCCGCATGGCAAACCACTGGTAACGGTGGGACGCAAAGCAACCGGTCCCTTCGTCAATCCCGGCGCCTGGACAGCGGAGCTGCCGAAAGGAGTACAGAATGGAACTCAACCTTTCGCCGTCGTCGACGCAGGTCCACGACAAAATCCGGCTAACTGACGCGAAAGCTTCGCGCCCGGTGACGGATATCGATAAAACCGGCGGCGAAAAAGCCCCGGTCGAGGCGGAATCCGTGGAGGTGAAAGCCGCCCCCAGGGACGGTGATGAAGAGCAGTCGAGAAAATCGGCTGTGGATTCAGATACCGGTCGAAATATCGACCTCTCCGTCTAATCAACGTGACTCATCGCCCCGTATCTGACTTAATTATGCTGCGGTACTTGCGTCCATGACGAGTTAGGTTCGGGGCGATGCGTGCGTTCATTTTTTTCATAGCCGCCGCGATATTGCTTTCGTCGGCAATTTCGGTGTCCCATGCCCAGTCGGAGCCCGATCCTGCCGCAGTCCGTTCCTGGCAATTGCTCAGTGGACAGGATTATCTTGAATTGGCCGAATATGACCGCGAGGTCTATGTCACCGGCGTCAGTGATGCCTATAATTGGAGCTTTGTGGCTGGCTTTCAACGCATGAAGTGGCTGGTTCCCTGCGTGCACGGGCGCCAGGCAGAGCAATTGTCAGCCATGTTCTCCAAATGGCTGCGGGAAAATCCAGAGCGCTGGCACGAACCGGCGGCAAAGTTATTTCCTTTTGCAATGTTCACCGCTTGCCGCAAGCCGGAGACGCCGGAGAAGCCGAAAAGCTAAATCGGGCCAACTATTCGCGAACAAATTGTACCTGGCCGCAAGCCGCTTGACACCCGTGCCAAGGGGGGGGTACATGGGGCCGCTTCGTGGGGGTGTAGCTCAGCTGGTTAGAGCGCTGGCCTGTCACGCCAGAGGTCGCGGGTTCGAGTCCCGTCACTCCCGCCACGAAGCCTTTTCAAAACTGCGGTTTTGTAAACCCAACAGGGTATATTTGGCACCCGATTGGCACCCGGAGTTTATTTTCCGTTCCCGTCGTGCAGCACAGCGTCAATGGCGGCGGCGGCTTCATCATCCCTGTTATTGAACAAATGCGCGTAAATATTTAGCGTCAACGCGGGCGAAGCATGTCCAAGGCGGGTGCCGACTGACACCACGTCCAGGCCGGCACCAATGAGCGCTGAGGCGTGTGTATGGCGAAGCGCATGGAAAGTGACCGGGCGAAGCTTTCGATTGCTGACGGCCCGTCTCCAGCGGTTGGTAATCAGGTGCGGACTTAGCCAATTGCCCTCTACATCCCCAAAAACCGGGGCGTTGCCGGGAAGGGGGCCTGCGCCTAACCTAAGCCGCAATTCCAACTGTTTGCGACGATGTTCATGCAGTGCCGTGACTACGAATGCTGGCAGGCTAATTGTGCGCCGTCCCGCTTTCGTTTTGGGCATCTTCACGCGCAGGCCAGTTTTAGTCTGTTCAAGCGCCCGTTCAATTCTGACTGTCGCCTTGTCGTTGTCGATATCCGACCAGCGTAGTGCCGCAATCTCGCCACGGCGGGCGCCGGTGCCAAGTGCGAAGGCGGCGACGGTTCTAAACGGATGGCCCTCCAGCTTGGTCAATGTGTCGGCCATTTCTTTGGCGGTCAGAGTTTTTATGTCTGTGGGTTCGGGCTTGGGAGGCTTGATGAGGGCGGCCACATTTCTTTCGACGATTTCGATCGCCGCCGCATGGGTTAGGGCCGTCCTGAGCACACCGTGGGCATGGCGAATGCTACGGGTCGACAATTTGCCCGAAGTGGTCAGCTTCTGGTGCCATGCTGACACGTCGGCGGGG
>JAQBYC010000182.1 GCA_027623205.1 Pseudomonadota bacterium
ATCATCGAAAGCCAACGACTTCAACCCAAGCACGGCAAACATCTCGAATTAAATGGTGCGGAGAACTAGTGACCTGACGGCAATATTGGTCTGCACAATTGGGACCCCATCGTCAAAACCGCCTTGCCTATCACCTTGCGGTCCAATAAAAGCTGCATGCCCTCGACCGCACGTTCCAAGGGAAGGACATGCGAGACATAAGGGTGCAGTTTGCCCGCGTTCGCCATGGCGAGCAATTCCCGTAATTCCCGATTACCCGTTTCGGGGTCATGCCGACGGGCCTCGCCGGCCCGGCAACCGATGATCGACAGCCCCTTGATCAAAGCGTAGTTGAGTGAAAGCTGCGGTATGCGGCCCGAAGTGAAGCCGATCACGACCAGCCGCCCATGCCAGGCCATGCAGCGCAGGGATTGATCGAACACATCGCCGCCCACCGGGTCATAGACCAGATCCACACCAGCGCCCCCGGTGATGTCCCTTACCTCGCTGCGGAATTCACCCTGACGGTAATTGATGACATGATCGGCGCCATAATCCCGCGCCACCGTTAGCTTGTCATCATCCCCGCCTGTGGCGATGATTCTTGCGCCGTGCAGTCTGGCAATTTCGACGGCCGCCAGGCCAACGCCGCCCGTGGCGCCATGGATCAGCACCCATTCCCGGGGCTGCAACCGTCCGCGCTGCAATAGGCAATGATAGGCGGTAGCGTAACCAACCAGGAATGCGGCAGCGGTAATGTCATCAAAGGTGCTGGGTGTCGGCAGCAAGGTAAGGGCATCCACGACCGCCTGTTCGGCGAAGCCACCCGGCCGGGTACGCATAAGAACCCGGTCGCCTGGCGCGAAAGCATCCACATCCGGGGCAACCTCAATCACCTCGCCCGCCGTCTCGAAGCCGGCAATAAACGGCAGGCTCGGTTTATGCTGATACGAACCTTCGATGGTCAGAATATCGGGGAAATTGATGCCGGCGGCGGTGATCTTCACTCGTGCCTGGCCCGGCCCCATTTTAGGGTCAGGCCACTCTTCCAGGCGCAGGACCGATGGCGGCCCCAATTCCCGGCAAACGATAGCCCTCATTTACCTTCCTCTGCACCCCAATTTCATCTGTGCTTTTTAGAACGTCAGCGGCAATTCGACCAGGGGGGTCGGCCCACCTTCATATGATCCCGGACCGATCGCATCCACGGCCTCGACCAGACGGTTTTCGGACTGCAACAACCTGTCGGCGATGGCGATCATGCGGCGGTTTGGTTTGGCATGGGGGGCCGCGCGGCGCAGGGCCTGGGCTGCCTCCATCTCGCGCCCCGGGTTATACTGGCAAAGAATAGTCAGGGCTGCTGCCGTTGAACGGCTGACACCAGCGTAACAATGCACGATCATGGCGCCTTGCCGGCCCCAGGATTGGGCGAAATCCAGCAATGCCGTCACATGTTCCATGGTCGGGGCGATATCGCCGGCGTAAGAGGCGGGAAAATCATCGACCGCGATATGCAAATGCCGCGCCGGGTCAATGCCCTCCGGCGTTTTCGGCACCCCCTCGATCCCCAATAGGGAGAGGATATGGGTGGCGCCAAGATCCCGCGCCCGTTCCTCCATGGTCCGCCATGAACTAATATAAAGCACGTTACGGGCCTCCTTTCATTCATCCGGCGCCACTCAGAATTTCTTAATCAAGCGCCGCTAAACTGTCCGCAGTAACCGCCGCAGTTGGGAAGTATACTGATGTCTGGGACCGTCGAACATTACCAAGGGCTAGCGCAAAATCTGATCGAAACCCTGGGTGTCGAACAGGCCCTGCATGTTGCACAGCAATACGCCTGGTATGGCGTGGTGGAAGAGATTTATCGCCTTAGCGGCGAAACGGGCCACATGGTGCACTAAAGCAAACAAATAGGTTCAGCCAACGCCCCGTTTTTCCACCAGGCGGATGGGCTGCGGTGCGCCCGTTGCACCTTTTGGTATTTCATCCAGGAACAACAGCTTGCGCGGCGGGCGCCCCGATTGCCACGGCGTCATCGGCGCCCACGGCAGGAAGGCTAATAATACATTGGAATGATTTCATGGCCGGATCATATAACAGCGCCAGCCGACATATCCACTACGATCGGCGTCCGGCACCATCTCGGCCAAATTATACACAACCCTCTAGACGACCAGTTGACGCGGCCTCACCGGGCCAAGAATATTCGTGGCATCATCACTGGCAAGAATATAAGCCTCGGTAACCGCTTCGTGCCTGCGCCGCCGGTCCGCTTCGAGCGCTCTGTCGGGCAATCCTTCCTGGGCGATCTGCTGCGCCAGGAACGGCACGAATGACTGTGCCTTGCGGGCAAGTGAAGGCGGTTGAAACCGACCTTGGTTGACGACGGGCAACTCAACGACGTTTTCAACGGCAGGAATGAGCGCCGCCCGCAACACTCGGACCTCGGACTGTTGCTCACCCTGGCCCCTGGCCGCGAATTGCGCGCTTTGCTGGCGATCCGTCTCACGGTCGGCGGCCCGATGCGCCACGCGCACGGGCGATACTTCGCCCAGCCGCATGGCCGCGCGCGCGTAAAATGATGCCGCTGTCGCTACACTCGTCAAGGCTTTATCCGCCAGATCCCCATAAACAACGCTTCGAGACTTCGCCCGAGTTCACACCTTTGATAAGTTAAGCAGAATTCCACCGTCAAGTCAATAGCTTAGACAAAGCCGGGGCAAACTAGGCGGGTTGCACGCCGCGCCGTTGATCCCAGCTTCGCAGCCACCAGATAATCGGGATCGATAGCAGCACGATCCAGGCCTTGCCGATAATCTGGCCCGAGAGAAAGTCCAGGCTGCCAAAGGCCAACTGCAGGAAAATCAGGCTGTCAATGACTAGGCCGACCAGGCCCGACACCACCACCGCCAGAACCAGGCGGCGACGCTGCAATGGGGTGTATACGGCAAAATCCGCCAGCTCCGAAAGCAGGAAGGCGATGCCCGATGCCATGACCAGAGCCGGTGGCGCCAGAAAGGCGGACAGGGCCGCGCCGGCCAAAATGGCGCCGATGGCCCACCGCGCGCCCAGGCGCCGCTGCACCAGATCGCGCAAAACCAGGGCCAAGCCGATCATCAGCACGCCGCTGGGCGCCATGACGCCAGGCGCCACCGGGATCAAGCAGGGGCCATCAGGCGGACAGACCGTGCCCCAATGGCCGATCAGCCAATTGGCGGCGGGGATGCACAAGGCGAAGGCAGCCAGATAGAAAAAACCTTCAATTCGCGTCGTCTGCATAACGTCTCAATTCAGGGAACAACAATTTCCCGATGCCTAACGGATTGGTGGACAATCGGGTAGGAGGCGGGGTTTCCCCCGCCGTCCTCCCACACCACCGTACGTACGGTTCCGTATACGGCGGTTCATGATGTGCTTTTAAGGCGGTTGAGCTGCTCGATCAATGGTATCAGCCCCAAGGTTCGGAAGTAGGATGTTGGATAGGCTTGGTTCATATGGCTGGCCCCGGCGTTCCACCAGGGACCACGACCGTTGCCAGCGGACTTCCAAGCCCGGTATTCCGCGATGCCGCGTTGCATCAGTTTCCGCTTGCGGGTTTTCGGACGTTTCCATTGCCGCCACAGGATGGCCCTGAGCTTACGCCGGAACCAGCCGTCCAGGTCTTCGAAGATACCCTTGGTCTGCGCCAGCCGGAAATAGGCGATCCAGCCGCGCAGGATTGGGGTGGCTTCCTTGATGACCCTGGCAAGCGAACGCCCACGTCCCCGCCGGAATAATGCTTTCAGGTTGCTCTTGAACCGTGCCACAGAATTGGCCGCCACCGTGAGGCGCGGCTGCCTGTGGTTGGTCATGGAATAGCCCAGAAAGGTCCTGTTCCACGGGCGGTCGACGGCGCTTTTGGCATCGTTGACCTGAAGCTTCAACCGCTGTTCAAGAAATCGGGTCAGCGAGGCCAGCACCCGTTCCCCCGCCCGCCGGGACCGCACATAGATGTTGCAGTCATCGGCATAGCGGCAAAAGGCATGGCCCCGCCTCTCCAGTTCCTTGTCCAGATCGTCGAGCAGGATGTTTGACAGCAACGGCGACAGGGGGCCGCCTTGTGGCGTCCCCTGGGTTCGTTGTGTCACCGTCCCGCCCGCCATCAATCCGGCCCGCAGGTATCGACCGATCAGGCCAAGCACCCGCTTATCTCTAACCTTGCGCGCCACCCGCGCCATCAGCACATCGTGGTTCACCCGGTCAAAGAACTTCTCCACGTCCATATCGACCACCCAGCGCCGGCCCAAGGCCACGTGACCCTGAGCCGCGGTAACCGCCTGATGGGCGCTCCGTGCGGGTCGGAACCCGTAGGAGGACGTGCAAAAGTCCGGATCGAATATCGGCGTCAGCACTTGCTGCAACGCCTGTTGAATGAGCCGGTCCAGCACCGTTGGAATGCCAAGTAGACGCACCCCTTTACCGCCGGGCTTGGCGATCTCCACCTTCCGCACCGGCGACGGTTGATACCGTCCCGCCAACAGGTCTTCCTTGATCGCGGCCCAATGTTCCCGCAGATAAGGCAGCAAATCCGTGACCGGCATGTCATCCACGCCCGCCGCGCCCTTGTTGGCCAGTACCCGCCGGTGCGCCGCCATCATATTCTCGCGGGCCACAACCAATTCCATCAGTTGCTCACCCGCCTCCGTTCCAGAGTGCCCCCGGTCCGCCGTGATACTTGACGCAACAAGCCCATACTCTCGGGACTTCCCGTCCCTGCCCTCAAGGTTGCTGGCGGGTATCGCACCCCGCCGTTCCGCGTCTCCAGACATCATCAAGAACCAAGGCTCCTTTACGACACTTCATGTTCGGCCCTTCGCCAGTCTGGTCAGAACCGGCTACCATGGCCTCTGCTGACTTCTGACGCCCCATCCCAGCGCCTCTCGACGTTGGTAGCACATCCGTAACATTGGATGGCAGAACGGCAGACCTCCCAGGGTAAGACGCACGACCTTCATTCCATATACCCGCCGCATCTACGCCAACATCCTCCCGGATGACTATTGGGCTTTGGATTTCTTGGCACCCTCGCCCGAATGTCGTCGCCTCGTATGCGGTTCCTGTTCGTCGGGCCGGAACTTTGCCTACAGCTTCCTTCAGATCCCGAGTCGCCCCGGACACCCTTGCTGTTCAGCTAACGGTTCCCGTCACCAGGGTCCGTAGGGGACTATCGCCAAGGAAAAGCCAAGGCGGGCACCCCCAAGTCGACACCAGACCACCACAGTCCGGTGAATGGCGCTCGCGCGCCGTGCGCCATGCCTGGCGCACCAATAAAATGGGGGCCGCGCCGGACTGGCGCGACCCCCAAAATTTAACGGTGTAGGGATGACCGGACTTAGAAACCCGTGCGCCATGCCTGGCGCACCAAAAAAAGGTTCGGTGGGACTATTCCGCCGAACCAATTCCTTTGATAACTAACCTGGGCCGTTTGACTTACATGTAGTCGTAGGTGCCGTCCTTCCAGATGTACCAGACATAGCCAGGCGCCGTGACATCGCCCTTTTTATCGAAACCGATTTTGCCGAGAACGGTCTCGAACTGGTTTTCCCGCAGCGCCTTGATGACGGCAGGCGCCTTCGTGGATTTGGCCTTGGCAGCGGCCTGCGCCCATGCCTGGATGGCGCCGTAGGTGTACAAAGTATAGCCTTCCGGCTCATAACCCGTTGACTTGAACATTTTCACCACCGGAGCGGCGACTTTGTTCTTGCGGGGGTCGGGGCTGAAGGTCATCAGCGTGCCTGCGCCGGCTTCGCCGGTGATCTTCCAATACTCGTCGGTCACCAGTGCGTCGCCTGAAACGAGCTGAGGTTTGAAACCCTGCTCATGAGCCTGACGTATCATCAGGCCTGCTTCCGTGTGATATCCGCCAACATAGAAGACATCAACACCAGCCGCCTTCATTTTAGAGACGATCGCCGAGTAGTCTTTTTCACCGGCGGTATAGGCTTCGTACATGGCTGGTGTGCCGCCGGCTTTCTTGAAGTTTTCAAGCGTGGCGTCAGCGAGGCCTTTACCATAGGCCGTTTTATCGTGCAGGAAGGCGATCTTCTTGCCTTTGTACTTTTTGGCCAGGAACGCGCCGGCGACTTCGCCTTGCTGGTCGTCACGGCCGCAAACGCGGAAAACGTTATTGCCGCCTTCATCCGTCAGCTTCGGATTGGTTGAAGCGGGCGAGATCTGAACGATACCTTCTTCGGTGTAGACCTTTGAAGCCGGAATCGAGGAACCCGAGCAAAAATGGCCGGCCATGAAGACAACGCCGTCGGAGGCCGCTTTATTGGCAACCGCAACAGCTTGCTTCGGATCGCAGGCATCATCGCCAATCATCAGTTTA
>JAQBYC010000041.1 GCA_027623205.1 Pseudomonadota bacterium
AAGTCCTTCGCGCCACCAATGGGGAAAGCTATGGTCACCTCGCGCCCCGCCGCCCTCCACCGCTCCATGCATTTAGTCGCCGCTCGCTGCCCCGCATCATCCGCATCAGCACAAATGGTCAATGCTTCGATGCCGCCTAGAACCGGGAAGTTGGCAATCGACCCGGCTGAAAGGCAGGCCCAGACGGGCTCCATTCCATGGTCAATGATGGACTTGGCGTCTTCGAGGCCTTCGGTGATCGCCAGCCCGGTTTCGACCTGATCGTCCGTTGACAGGCGCACCACGCCGCCGGCTACGGGCAGGCCGGGCCAGAAGAGGCGCGACGGATAAACCGGCGCCTTGTTCATGCCGTCCAGGGCCAGGAAGGACATCTGCAAGGTCAACGGCGCGCGCGTAATTGCATCGGTCACCAATGAGAGAATGCATGGGAAGTTGCGCCCAGATTTATGGTGTCGGAGAGACGGTACGAACCGGCAGCAATGGTGGCCGGGAATGCCACACTTTCGGACGGATCGCAGATATATGCTGCCCAGCGTACCGTCAATTGACTTAGCTGATTCCCAAAGAACTGAAGCCTCCCGACCGATCCCTCTGGGCCTTGATTTCGCCGTATCGGCAAATTCGGGCTGCGGCTTAGGCCTCGCCAAAGCCGCCTCATCCGTTGACAGTGGATCGAACATTCGAAATTTAGCCATTTTGTGAGACCCCTAGCATACGGGCCAATGCGCGAGCGGCCTCCGCCTGTGATTTGCCGGACAGAAATGCCGCAAGGCTCACCGGATCGCCACCCCGGTCGCCAGTGGCGAAGTCAGCCCATTTGCCGGTGTTCATGTTTATGCGGAAGGACCCGAGTTTCCGGTCGGAGCGGTTCGGATTGCGGGCCGTGTACTCTGCGCCAGTCTGTAGCCCGTCAGGTAGCCACCGGCGAAGCAAAGCGGACAGGTAGGGCAAGGCGGCCCGGTTGATGGCATCAAAATTGACATGGCCCCTGGCGTCCCCCGTCATGGCCGGCCACCATCGACCAGTGTCAGGCCATGGGTCGGATGCACTGGCGATCTCACCCTATCAACGGCGGCGGCCTCGATCCCGTCTGGAAACTTGCCGCCGTACTTTTTCCGTAAATCGTCGATCCGGGCCATTTCAGCGCATCACTTCCTGAGCCGTGTTTGAATAGCGGCGCTGTTCGCGCAGCCATCCAATCAAGTCCCGAATTACGTACCGGATTGGACCACGCGGACGGCGACGAATGTCGAGTGGTGTGGTTGTGGGCATTCGAACATAGGGAGGGCCAGAACCGCGCGTCCGCATCTGGGCCAATGCCGGCGTGGTGCTATCAATGAACGCGGCAGCTTCCTTGGGCGTTAGAGCCTGCTCGAAGTAGCCTGGATGCTGTTGGAGTATTTCTTGATAACTCGGGACCCGCTGATCTAGGTATCCCGGCGCATCCGGGCCGCCACCAGCGAATTGCCCGATGTTGAGATTGGGGTATGATTTTGCGCGCGACTGCTCTCGCTTTTTGCGGATCGATCTATTTTGGAATTTCATTTCGTCCACCACCGGATATCCGTAAGTATCGTTTGGTGGAATATGGGGCGTTGAAAAAATTCTCCTAAATGGACAAATCAAATTTTCTTGAATCTAATTTGTCCCTGTCAGAAAAGGCGTGAAATTCTTTTTCCTAACGCCAGATTTGTTTTTTTGATTCGAATTGCCTGACCGGAAGTTTCGACAAATCGATAAAATGGACCTGAATACGTGCGTACCTTCTGGCTATACGATACCCCCGGCTTCCCTTTCCATAAATCCCGATAAATATCACCAAGCGACAGAATCCATCGGTCGAGGGCTTGGTCACCAATGTTGGGGCTACGAGTATTTCCAGATTGCTCCTGTGCCAATGACGCCGCTTGTGCTTGCTGCCTCGCCAATCGCTGTAACATAACCACACCATCCAATGCATTCCGCACCAATGCACTGCTGCTCTTTCCAAGTCGGGTCGCCTTCTTGTTTGCAGCGACTATCAGTCCAGCCAGCACAGTGTCCGAATTGGCTCTGACGCCGTTGTCTGATGCCGACGCTGATATCGCTGCTTTCATCAAGCCATCCAGTATTGGAGTGGGCATCGCACGGATACCTCCTGCCGGTCCGGCACCCAAAGTTTTTAGAAACGCTCCCGCCGCCCTATCTATTTCCTCAAATCGCTCCATTGTCATTTTGTCAGTTGGTAGGCGTTGTAGATACCGATCAGTAGCGTATGTTTCCGCCGCGCCATTTAGTCGGTCCGAAAGTTCTGACCTGTGTTTGTTGAGGAATTTCTTGCCAACGGCCTCTACTATCTTGGAAACATCGTCGTCCGAATAAATCGGAACATCGCTTGCAATTGCAAGAGGTGGCAATTCTTCAATACGACGTCTCGCCATAACGACCTCTCAGTACAAGCGATTTCGAACGCATCGACCAGTGCCAATGTGGTTCAGATTACTTGGGACTAGGCTAGCCTCGGAGTTCCCGCACTCACTATCTTTCGATCTTAATAATATCAGCCATCCCGCTCCCCGTGACCACGGCGCCAACCCTCGTCGTAGCTTCACGTAGCGGATCATCGGCAAGATGAGCATACCTCTGGGTCGTCTGAACCTGAGTGTGACCCAGCAACGCGCCAATCAACGGGAGCGTGGCTCCGCCGCTGACCAGGATGCTGGCGTAGGTATGTCGAAGATCATGGATGCGGACGCCTTCCAAGTCGGCCAGCTTGCAAACTTTGGCCCAGGATGACTTGAGTTCGGTCATGTGCGGATGTTTTGATCTGGCGCGAGACGGAAATACATACTCGGAACCATCGCCTTGGTCCTTGATCCCAGTGAGCAACTGAATTGCGGGCGGTGACAATGGCACTCGATGTTCCTTCTTCTGCTTGGTGTGCGAGGATGGCTTAGTCCAGACGCCGGTCTCCAGATCGAACATCGACCAAGTCGCCGACAGAACCTCCGATCGCCTTGCCCCGGTCAACATAAGCAGTCGCAAGGCGTCGGCAACCTTTTGCGCCTCGCTGGGTCTGGCTGCCGACGCAACAAGATTTTGTAGCGCCGACGATAGCCGTCCGATTTCCTCAGGACCTAGGAACCGCTCCCGCCGTTCCTCAGGGTACCGCTCAATGCCCGATGCTGGATTTCGGTCCGTCCACTCCCATTTGATGGCCAGCGAGAACATCTTCGAGAGCAGGGCCATCGTCCTGTTGGCAGCATAGGGTGCCTCCCTCATGGAACGATGAAGCCGCTCAACGTCCGAGAAGGTTACATCTCTGATCAACCGGCGTCCCAGGCGGGGAAGTATATGCTGCTTGATCTTGGCTTGGTCGTCGCCGCTTGACCTCTTCCTCGGTGCATGAACTTCCAGATACTCGGCGCAAAGATCGGCGACGGTGCGGCCCATTTCGACCTTATGGCGGCCCGGGTCGATCCCGTCTGCTGCCAGCACCTTCCAAGCCCGTGCTTTGACCCGCGCCTGATCAAGGGTCAAGTCGCCCACTTTGCCGAGCGTCGGCTTCTTAATGGGCGCAGAGCGTCCCCCGCCGATCCTGGTCTTGAGAATGAACGATTTGGCGCCTCTAGGTGTGACACGGAGGCCAAGACCAGGAACCTCGCCGTCCCAGACGATGCTCTCTCGGTCCTGGGCCTTGGCAGAGGCAATGATCTGTTTGGTTAACTTACGGCTCATCGTTGGAAGCCTGATTCGGTAAAGGTACCACTATGGTACCACACAATGTTGACCCAGGGCAACACAGGGGTCTACAGATTGGCTAAATACCATAATTTATTGACTGCAGTCATCACTGCGGATATCGTTACCGGAGACTTTTAATCAGTAGGTCCTCGGTTCGATCCCGGGCGGGCGTACCAAATAACTCGTTGAAATTTCAATGATTCAAATGGGCTGGGGTCCGCGTTTTCAATACCCATTGGGGGGCTCTCCGAAGATCTGGATCTAGAGCGTGTCGCGGCATTCCTTTTCCCAGCCAGCTGGCATTCAACCGCGTCACGCAGGGGTCGTTGAGTTGACATCGCAGGCAGCTTGCGGTGGGCTCCGTCAAACTGAATATAATGGAGTGGTGCGAGAAGAACGGGCGGCGCATTACCTCGATCTTTCTGGCATTGGCGTTGCTGACCTTGGTGGGATGTCAGGCGACGGGCACGCCAAGGCAAGACTCTTCCTGGGTGCCGGGCAATAGCGGCAACTCTCCTTGACCGTGGTGACGGTCGCCAGACGGGTGCCGATAAAAATATACTGGGTCTACCATTGGATTTTGCGCGGCGGCGGCCATCGGGGCCGACGCCCATGGCCGAGAGCACGGCGGCGTCACGCACCATGCCGCCCAGGCGCATTTTCTCGTAACGCGCATCGACGATCAGATAGCGGATCTTGCCCAGAGGGCGGTTGCGCCAGGCCGCCAATTCCTCGTCCAGCAGCACCGCGCGGGTGGAGCGCCGGCCGCGCTCAAGTGATTGCGGATAGAACGGTTCGTCATGGCCGGCGGTCTTGGGCAGGTTCACGGTGAGAGACCCGGCCGGTGTGTCGATCCGCTTGGGCTTGGTACCATTGGCATAGCCCCGTCGGGTTAAAGTACGTTCATGGTGTTCGGCGCCAAGGAAGCGCTCGCGTTCGATCCGCATGGCCAGATCGAACCGGCTGGCGAAAACCACGCCCAGGTCCCCTGATCCATTTGCGATCAATTGTTCCATCAACGCCTCAATCGCCGTATCCTGCCCGTTCCGCATATTTGGTTCTCCATGCTTGATTGGTCTCTTTCATGGAATACCAAGAAAACGGATCGCCCCCCCGAGGGGCCTGCCCCTCGGTGGGGGACAAAGCGCGAACTCCAAAAGAATTTTCAGACGCCCGGTTACACAAGCTTATCCTTGCCTTGAGTTATCAGCTTGCACCGGCCTGGATCGGGACCGGACAGACATCCCCGGAATCGTAGTCGGCGGCAAAATGCGGCCTGTTCGCTCGATGTAGGCGGTGATCAGGCCTATTTTGCGGTATAGCCGCCATCGGCGCAAATGATCTGACCGGTGATGAACGAGGCCGCGTCGGATAGCAGAAACAGGTTGAGGTTGGCGATTTCTTCCGGTTCGCCAAAGCGGCCCAGGGGGATACCCTGCAGCAGGAAATCCCGGCGTTCGGGGATGGATCTGCTTTCCGCCGTCATATCGGTGGCCACGGGGCCGGGGCCGACCGCGTTGACGCGCACATTATCCGGGCCCAATTCCAGCGCCATGGTGCGGGCCAAGCCGTTGATACCGGATTTGCTTACCGCATAGGCCGCCGCGTTGGGGTGGCCGACCAGACCGATCTGGCTGGAAATCATAACAATGGAGCCTTTGCCCCGGGTTTTCATATGGCGGGCGGCGGCGCGGGCAAGATTGAAGCAACCGGTCAGGTTGGTGTCCAGGACATTCCGCCAGACCGCATCCGAAGTTTCGGTGGAGGTGAAAAGCGCGATGATACCGGCACAGGCCAGGGCGCCGTCCAAGCCGCCAAAATGCGTAATTGTCGCAGCAATCGCCTGGTCCACGGCCGCGCTGTCGGTTACATCAAGATCGAATATGCAGTCGTCGTCCAAATACTGTCTCAGGATGCCCTGCTGTTCGCCGCCGCGCACGGTGCCAGCGACCCGCGCGCCCAGGGCACAAGCCCCCTTTACCGTTGCCAGGCCCATGCCCGATCCGGCGCCGGTTACGAACAGTCGGTAATCCGTCAGATCAATCATCGCCGCACCAGGCTTTTAGGGTCATCAATTCTGACCCAGATGATCGCGCTGGGTGGTGCCGGTATAATCCGTGCGGAACAGCCGGCGGCGTTGCAGTTCGGGCACCACCTGATCGACGAATTCCTCGATCGCGCCAGGGCAGTATATGGGCGACAACATAAAGCCATCGCCGCCCGCCGTCTCCAGGAATGCCTCCATCTGGTCAACAATGGCGGCCGGCGTGCCGACGAATTGTGGCAGGCCGACACTTTGGCCGTGGCGCATGGCCACCTCCGCCAGCGTCATGGGCTCGCCGGAGGTCTTGCGGTAGCGGGTTTTCAGGCGCTGCAATTCCGGCTCCTCCCGCTGTGTCATGTCAACGTCGGGTGAGAGGCGGGATAGATCGAAATCCAGATGGGCCGACAGGATCGCCAGGCCGCCGTCCAGGGGCACCAGGGAATTATGCAATGCCTGCTTTTCCAAGGCCTCCGCCTCGCTGGCGCCAATGATCGGTTGCATGCCGAATAGTATTTTACAGTCATCCGGCTTCCGATTGAACCGGGCCATGCGGTCCTTGACGGTGGTGTAGTAGGCGGCCGCGTCTTCCGCCCTGGGCTGAATGGCGAAGATGGCGTCGGAATATTGCGCGGCGAAGTCAATGCCTTTGGGCGAGGTGCCAGCCTGCAGAATGGCGGGGCCGTTCTGCGGCGAGCGGATCACGTTCAAGGGCCCACGGGACTTAAAATGCTTTCCCTGGTGCTCGATGCGCCGCACTTTGCCGGCGTCGGCGAACCGGGCATTTTCCCGGTCCATTATCACGGCGTCCTCGTCCCAGCTTTGCCATAGCTTTCGACAGACCTCGACAAACTCATGGGCCCGCTCGTAGCGCTGGTCGCTATCCTGACGCTCTTCGCCATAATTGGCCGCCTGGTTGTGGTTCAGGGATGTCACCACGTTCCAGGCGGCGCGGCCCCTGGTCAGATGATCGATCGTGGCCCAAAGACGGGCGGCATAAAAGGGCTGGTGATGGCTGACCGATAATGTCGCGCCCAGGCCGATATGGGTGGTGGCCGCCGCCATCCAGGACAACAATGGGATGGGGTCGTGCTCCGGGGCCTGGGTGGCGTAGCGCAGCGCCGGTTCCAGGCTGCCGCGAAAGGTGTCGGAGATGTAGTTCAGGTCGGCGAAAAAGACCATGTCGAACTTGCCCCGCTCGCAGACCTTGGCGATATGCTGGTACAGTTCCGGCTGGCTCCAGTCATAGTTCCGGGCTGCCGTTTCAGGATGCCGCCACATGGCCAGACTATGATAGGTCGGCCCGTGCACCAGAAACTGTGCCAGATGCATTTTCTTCTTCGCCATCGTTTTACCTGTTGATACGGTTAGGTTGCTGTTTCTGGTTGTTTTCGTCTACTTGACGGCATATTCGCCTTGCCCGATGCTGGGCTATTGTCGGCGTCCTGTCCATGGGGTATAGCCCTGAGCTTGCGGCAAAGGGTCCGGGAACTGTTTTACTTCGAGGGTAAGTCACGTGAGTGTAAAGGCGACGATCTATCAACCGGCAAAGGGCGTGACGCAGTCGGGGCGCGGCAAGCTGGCGGCGTGGCGGCTCGACTTTGATTTGACGGCGTCCCGCGGCATCGAACCGTTGATGGGCTGGACTTCGGCCACCGATATGCGCCAGGAAGTCAGCCTGAATTTCGCCAGCCGGGAAGAGGCCATTGCCTATTGCGAACGCGCCGGCATCGATTACCGGGTGTGCGAGCCGAAACAACGCCGCATCCGTATTCGCACCTATGCCGATAATTTTGGCTCCGGCACCCTGCGTGGTCCCGGTACCGAACCGATCTGAAGGCCCATGGGCGCCCGTAGCTCAGCTGGATAGAGCACCGGACTTCTAATCCGGTTGTCGCAGGTTCGAATCCTGCCGGGCGCACCAATGGCTCCGAATTTCAGAGATCGGATCGGCGCTGTTGCGGCACGACCCGCTCATATTCCTCGAGGCTCTCGATGAAAGAGGGAATTTTGCGAGAACTTCAATGCCTGCTTTAAGCATCGGCTGCGAGACGTTGAGGCATCATAAAATCTGAACGAAGCCCGGGTCAGCGCCAATAAGCGGGGAAAACAGCCCATCACGGAAAAGCCTGTCAAAGGCTTTAGGCCACAGCAAACCGGCCCGGACTCCATCATTTTGATGGCTCCCGGGCCGGTCAGGCAACAATAATCAGACCGGACCATTCAAGCGGCCCCAAGCAGACGGGGCGGCTTCAGTCCGATCTAACTTCAGCTCAAAGTTTGCAGGCCGTTTTGATCTCGGCGATCTTTTTGTCGATGGCCTTGTTGTATTCACCCGAGGCCACTTCCTTGCGATCCTCGACCATTACGCCGTGGCCACTACCTTCCTGCCAGAGATTCACGACGGCGGCTACTGGGATGACAAAACGCGCGCCGGCGCCGATCTGCTTCATGACCGAGGCCTTCTCCCCCTGCAATGCCGCGATGTCTTGCTGCGCGTCTTTGCAATCTATGGGTTTTGCCATCTGTTGCTTGCTCATCTCCGAAACCGGAGCAGCACACGCCGTAAGCAAAAACAAATCCGCCAGGACGTCGAGATATTTTATTCTAGTCTCCTAATCGGCATTTCAATGCGACAAAAAAGTTACACGAACATAACTTGAAAGCACTGCTTTTGGAAGCGCAATTTGCCGCACACATTGGATTTGGTTCGGTCTCGAGACGGGAACGCCGACCGTTACGGAAAGCCACCTATACCCGCTGCAGGCACGCCGCTAGAGCAATTTTCAATCAATAGCATTCGCTTTGGCAATCCAGGTGATTGGTTCAATTGCTCTTTTCTTAAGAGTCCGAGCATGTCTAGAAGCAACATGCTCTAGGGGGCGGCGTTGTCATCGCCGCGCTGTACCAGCCACAGACCGGCCAACGCAACCACCAGAGCAACCGCTGCCAGCGCCCATGACGTTGGTCCCATCTGGATCTTCGAACTGCCCTGCAGCAGGTCATGCAAATAGGCGTAATGACCTCCCAGCAGACCTACCACGGCCAACAATAAACCTGTCTTGGCATTCAACATGTCCGTCCTCCCACGATGCGCAACCGCCTACATCTTAATATATCGGCGCGGGTAAAGCGAATTAACAACAGTGAATAGGCGCGGCGTCAATTCATAAGCGCCCTCAACGGGAATTCTTGGCAAAGGCCTGACAATCCGCGATCTCGGGCAGCCAGCCCTGGGCGCTATCGGTCCAGATATTGAGTTTCGGTTTGAACCAGGACGTATCATCAAAGCTGCCTACCTTGATCGAGACAACGTCGGGCATGCGGCGGATGTTCAACAGCACTGGCGAGCCGCAGTTCGGGCAAAAATTTATCTCCAGCCTGTTGCCACTGTCACCGCTGTATTCGTAACCCTTCAACTCACCTGCGACCGACAAGGCGTCGCGGCGGACAAGGGCGATGGTCGAGAGGGCGCTGCCGCTGCTCTTTTGGCAATTGGTGCAGTTGCAGAGCATCGTCGTTATGGGCGCCGCCGTCAGTTCGTAGCGTACCGCACCGCATAGACAGCCGCCCGTCTTGCTTTCCGTCATGACGATCACTCCGCTAATCGGCGTTACCCACGATAGTAACGCCTTGACGGGCCATTAATCAAATTATTGAATTGGCGTATGATCCCTTCCAGCCCGGCGAAAAGGCCAAATTGTCGGGAGATGTGCGACGGGAAGCGAGGCGAGGATGATAAAAATTTGTGAAGTGGCCTATCGTAGGCCCGGCATGGGGGTGGCGGATTTTCAGGCCTACTGGCTGGGCGTCCACGGGCCAATCATCGCGCGCATTCCAGGCGTCCGGCGCTATGTGCAATGCCATCCCAACCTCTCGGGCTATGGCAAGGGGGAGTTGATTTGCGACGGCGTGGCCGAGATCTGGGTCGATGACAAGGAGGCCCTACGCGCCGTGACGGCAACCGTGGAATTTGCCGCCGCCAAACGGGACGAGCCAAACTTCATTGACGTTGGTCGTCTGGTGGAGCTGTTGACCTCGGAAACCGTGATCAAGGATGGTCGGGTGCCGGCCAACGGCGTCAAAAGTATCTCTCTGTTGAAATTCAAGTCAGGCATGGACCCGGCTGAAGCGCAAAACCATTGGCGCCGGACGCATGGCCCGATCGCGGCGGAAATCGAAACCCTGCGCCGCTATGTCCAATGCCCGGCGCGTCTGGGTGCGTACGGCAGGCCGGTACCGCCGGTCTTTGACGGTTTAGCCATGGCCTGGTTCGACTCCGTCGGCCATATGCGGCAATCCGCGCGGTCCGATGCCTATGCCCGGACAAAGGCTGACGAGGAAAATTTTTTGGAACCGGGGCGCATTGGGTCGATCATCACTCGGGAACATGTGATCATTGGCTAGCGCATGTTGCCTTAAAACATGCCTGGGCTCTTTAAGAATAGAGCAATTGAACCAATTGCTTAAGTCGCAAGAGCGACTCCGTTCAATTGAAAATTGCTCCTAGTGTTCCGGCCCACGGGTTTTGCGTGCTCTGATTTCAACGGCCCTCAAAATGCGGTTTCCGCTTTTCGGCGAAGGCCGCCAGACCTTCTTCCCGGTCATAAGAGGCCGCATGCTGGGCGTTGAGGGACAATTCATAACGCAAGGCGGCGGCAAGGGATTGTTCCTGTCCATCATCGACCATGCGTTTCATGCGGCGCAGGCCGATCGGGCTCTTATCCGCCAGGGTGGCGACCAACTCAGCTACCGCTTCCTCCAGGCCATCATCGGGCGCCACATGATTGACCAGGCCCCAGTCCATCATCTGCCGGGCCGGAAGAAATTGACCTGTAAAGATCAATTGCTTGGCCCGTGTCGGACCGATTTTGCGGGGCAGTCGGACAGAATTGCCACCGCCCGGAACCAAGCCGAAGTTGGCATGGGCATCGCCGAATTTCGCGCTCTCCACCGCGACCACCAAATCGCAGGCCATGACCAATTCCAGCCCACCGGCCAGGGCCAGGCCATTGACCGCCGCGATCACCGGCGTGGGGAAGGTTTCTATGCGCAAAAGAAGCCGCCGCAATGCATCGAGGAACTGGCTGTTGACCGCCGCCGCGTCGGCGCCGCTCATACGTTCCTTTGCAGCTTTCAAATCCGCGCCGGCGCAAAAGGCCCGCCCGTTGCCGCGAATAGACAGGGCGCATAACTGGCGGCGATCCTCGATGCGGTCCAGAGCGGCATTCAGATCATCAATCATGGCGGGCGAGATGCTGTTCAGGGCATCCGGCCGGTTCAAGGTAATGGCGACATGGTGGTCGTGATCGACAAGATTGATTGTGTCATAGTGCATCCACGTGCTCCCGATTCCGTTGCCTGAACTATTTCATGTCCGCCCCGTCAGGGCGACAGGAGAATGGCTCTTCCCCCCAGTCGCCCACTCGGTTACCGTTGGCTGATTACTGACGGCAAGGCAGGGGTACGGGATGCAGAACCTGGCAATTAACAGCGACCGCCTGTGGGCTTCGTTGATGGAAATGGCGCGGATCGGCGCCACGGATAAGGGCGGCGTCAACCGGCAGGCTTTGACGGAACTGGACGGGCAGGGCCGTGATCTGTTCGTGCGCTGGTGCGAGGAGGCGGGATGCGGCATCCGGGTTGACGCCGTGGGTAATATCTATGCCCGCCGCCCGGGCCGCGATGACAGCCAGGCGCCGGTGATGACCGGCAGCCATCTTGATACCCAGCCGACGGGCGGCAAATACGACGGTGTTTTTGGCGTGCTGTCCGGCCTGGAGGTAATCCGCACCTTGAACGATATGAACTATGAAACCGAACGGCCCATCGAGGTGACCGTCTGGACCAACGAGGAGGGCTGCCGCTTTGCCCCGGCCATGATGGGCTCCGGCGTGGCCATAGGGAGGTTTGATCTGGACGCGGTCTATGCCATGACCGATGCAGCAGGCAAGACGTTCCGGGATGAATTAGAGGCGATTGGTTATTTGGGCGATGCGGCGCAGGGGTTGGGAGAGGTCGCGGCATTTTTTGAAGTGCATATTGAACAAGGCCCCATACTTGAAGGCGAGAAAAAAACCATCGGCATCGTCCAAGGCGCTCAGGGACAACGCTGGTTCGATGTCACCTTGACCGGGCAGGAAGCCCATGCCGGACCCACACCCATGAAAATTCGGCGCGACGCCCTGGTTGGTGCGGCCGAGTTGGTTGGGGCGGTGAACCGCATCGGCCTGGAATTTCAACCGGGTGCCTGCGCCACCGTGGGCCAGTTTGATGTCAGCCCCAACTCCCGCAACACAATTCCCGGTCGGGTCGTCTTCAGCGTTGATTTTCGCCATCCCGATGATGACCGCCTTTCCGCCATGAAGTCGGCGTTGATGCAAGCCTGCGAGGCCGCCGCCGGCGCCCGTGACCTGGAACTGGACTGTCAGGAAATCTGGTACCAACCCCCTATCGTGTTCGATGCCGATTGCGTAGCCGCCGTACGCGGTGGTGCCGAAGCCGTCGGCCTTGAAGGTATGGCGATTGTTTCGGGCGCCGGGCACGATGCCTGTCATATTTCGACCGTGGCGCCCACGGGGATGATCTTCGTGCCTTGCAAGGACGGGATCAGCCATAACGAAGTGGAAAGCGCCACGCAGGACGATTGCGCCGCCGGATGCAATGTGCTGCTGCATGCCATGATCGACCGGGCCAATGCGAAATAAAGGTTGCGCCGGCTAGCGCATGTTTCTTCGAAACATGCACAGACACCTTAAGAGTAGAGCAATTGAACCAAGTACTCAAGTCGCGAGAGCGACTCCGATTAATTGAAAATTGCGCTAGCAAGTCAGCAGGTCGTCGATTTCAACTTGTTGCAGGTTGGGCGTATCGCCGTGGATGATGGCGGCAGCGATATCGATCAGGCGCTGTAACTGGCGCGAGGCGGCGGCGGTTGCAGCGATCAACTCTTCCGGCTGCGGGCTATCCATGGCCGCCTCGATCCTTTTAAGGCTACTGGCGACGACCTTATTCATCCGTTCGATGGTTTTATCGAAGGGTTCGCGGAATTCCTTCGGGGCGTTCTCGTAGGCCTCAATGGTAATATGGCTATCCGACAGGCCGCTATCATTAAAATGCTGGTCATAGGTCTTGGGCTGCCATTCCCTGGCGTCCTCCAGAATATCAGGCATGTCGGGGATCATTTCCAACAGCATCACGATCTCGTTGAAATGATTGAGATAGTCCGTGGCCAGAAAAGTATCATCATTGACGTTGGTATCCGCTACCAAGGCCTTCAGGCGCGCCGTAGGATCGGACTGCCGCGTACTTTCTGATGCCTGGCCCGTCATGTTCTCTCGTTGCAATTCTGCGTTAATTCGACGCCGTCCTTATTATCGCGCATCGAAACCCTCCATCCATGTTGGAGTCAAATCGTTAACATTAGCTTGCGAGGCTTTAACGCGCCTTATTCAAGCTTGGCCGAACCAAACGCATTCTGCTTCGCAAATGCATGCTGGGTCTCCCGAGGGCATCATCCATGGGGGAGGGCGATATCTTTCGAGAGCGGCAGCCTGATATCGCAGGCCGGCCACAATAACTTGTTGCAAGAATTAATCTATCCGCCTAATGCGGCAAGCGTGGTGCGGCGCATCCGTACCAGCATGGCCAAGCGACGGCCAGAGCCATACGACGATCCACGCCGCGAGGGAGAAAATGCCGGTAAACCCATTCCACGCCATTCTGGCGCAAACTGGTGCGCCCGGTTTAAAAACCGCCCAATGGAAGGCGGCCGCCTGCCTGTACCATGCCTATTTCACCGGCTTGATCCTGACGGTTGCCTCCCATAAAGGCGGAGCGGCCACGGGGGAGTGGATTTTTCGAACTTTTCGCCGTCAACATCACGACAAGTTTCTCTCCAGCTTCAAAAAACTGGGTCTGGAGCATTTGCCCGACGCGGTGGCGGCGGCGCAGTATCACTACTTGTCCAATGCCGTCGGCGGCGTCGAGGTGGAATATATCTACGAGGCGGATGACAAGGCCTGGGTGCATTTCTGCCATCCCCGCTGGATGTATGAGGGAGCGGCACTATGCGGTGTACCTTTGCAAGTCAGCCATGGCTTTTTGCGCGGCTGGTATGGACATAACGGTGTATCACTGGGTAACCCTCGTCTGGGATTTGTCTGCACCAGCCAGGATATGACGGCGCAATATGGCCTGGCTGGGTATTTTCGCCAGTTTGACCACGATTTGAGCTCCGATGAGCGGCTGCGATTTGCGCCGGCCCAAATGGCGCCGCCGTTTGATCCCGCTGCGGCGCCTCAATTGAATTTGGATGACTGGCCCGCGGAACGTCTACACAAGGCCAACCGCAATTATGCCATGGACTATATCAAGACCTGTCTGCCCGAACTGGTGGCCACATTGGGCCCGGGTGAAGCCGGCGGCCTGGGTAATCTGGCGGGCAATATCATCGGGCGGCAGTATTACCGGCAGGTCCAGGCGCTGTTGGGCACCAGCGGCGATGGCGCCCTGGACTTCGCCCATTTCATGACGGCGATGGCCACTGCGCAGGACGACATTGCGGAATGCGCCGGCAGCGAAGACGATGCCACGGTCCGCATCGCGGGTTGGCGCCTGATGCGGGACCGCGAAGATCGTCACCCAAGTGTATTCGAGGCCTGGAACGGCCTATGGCAAGGCTGTCTGGCGGTCCACAACCGCTTTCTGACCCTGCAAATTGGCGACCGTATGGATTATGGCGACGATGCCTTCGAATGGCGCATCCGCAGGGTTGGATAGGTCTCGCTCGTCAAGATAGGGCGGCCTTCAACCGGCTGGCGGCCAGGGACTGCGCCATTATGGAATCGTCCAGCAATGGCGCCATGGAAAAGAAGCCGTGTATCATGCCCTCGAAATCCACATGCTCGCAGGCGACGCCGTCGGCGTTTAGCCGCTCGCTGCAGGCCCGGCCTTCGTGGTTGAGAATGTCGCATTCCGCCGTGATCAACAGGGCTGGCGGCAGGCCGGCGAAGCTGGCCGCCCGCGCAGGCGAGGCGCGCCAGTCGGCCAATTCCTCGTCGCTGTTCAGGTAATGCTCGCGGAAATAAGGTATCGATGCCGCCATAAGGGGGCCATAGCCTGCACCATAGGTTTGGTAGGTTGGCGTGCCGCCGGTGTAATCCATCACCGGATAGACCAATAGTTGGTAGGCGATGGCCAGGCTATCGTTATTGTCCCGCGCCATCAGCGCGATCACCAGGGCTAGGTTGCCGCCGGCGCTGTCGCCGCCGACGGCAATGCGGTCGGCCCGCACGCCCATGGCCCCGGCATTGTCCGACAGCCATTTGGTGGCGGCATAACAATCATCGACCGCCGCCGGAAACTTTGCTTCCGGCCCCATGCGGTAATCCACCGACATGACCACGATATTGGCGTCCCGGCACATGGCCCGGGCAACGGAATCGTGAGTATCCATGCTGCCGATGACATGGCCACCGCCATGATAATAGACCAAGGCGCCCAAGGCATCGCCGCCGCCATCAGGGCGATAGACCCGCACCGGAATTTCACCGTCGGGTCCGGGAATGCCGCGATCCTCAACCGAACCCAGTTCGATGGGCGGAATGTTACGCGCCCGCACGCCGGCCTCCATCTGTTCGCGCGCGTCGACCGGGCTCAACTCGTGCATCGGTTTCAGGCCCAGGGCCTTCATCGCTTCCAATAATTCCACCAATTGTGGTTTCATAGCCATGACGAATTTTCCTTCACAAGATTGATATTTTCAGTACTGCACACTCTGGGTCAGGGCGCCATCCACCAGCAAATTGGTTCCGGTAATAAAACTGGCCAGGGGACTGCATAGAAAGACCGCGGCATTGGCCACTTCCTCCGGCGTGCCCATGCGACCCATGGGGTTCAGGCCCAGGGCGCCCTTGAAGATTTCCGGCGTTTCCTGTTCCCGCTGATGCCAGATCCCACCCTTGAAATAGATTGTGCCGGGCGATACCACATTGACGCGCAGACCTTTGGGCGCGAGTTCGTGGGCCAGATTGGACATGTGGTTGATCAGGGCTGCCTTCATGGTGTTGTAGGCCCGCACGCCGCCAAAATATTGCAGGGCTGCAACCGAGCCGATGGCAACAATGGCGCCGGCATCGGATTTTTCCAGATAGGGTTGGGCCGACCGTACTGTGTGAATGGTGCCCATGACGTCGACTTCAAAGGCGGTGCGCCAGGCTTCATCGGTATCTGCGCCGGCCATGGCCGAGACATTGACGATCAGTATATCCAAGCCGCCCAATTCGCCAGCCGCCGCGTCAATCCAAGCCTGCAACGCCACCCCGTCAGCCACATCGACGCTGGCGCCGGTGGCCTGTACGCCCATGCCTCGCAATGCCGCAACGGTTTCCGCCACTTCTTCTGCGTTCCGAGCACAGACCGCCACATCGGCGCCTTCCTTGGCCAGACCCTCGGCGATGGCGCGGCCAATGCCCCTGCTGCCGCCCGTAACGAGGGCTTTCCGACCTTTCAGTCCTAAATCCATTTCCCTGCCTTCCCAATTTGTAAGTGCGGTGGATGCTAGCACGGTCATGCCCCAAGAACATCATTGCCGGGCAAAAGAGGCGAAGTATTACGGATGCTCCGGTTCCAGCAGGATCTTGCACTGGTCCGACGGTGTTTTTAGCCCTTCAAAGGCGGCCGAGAAAGCCTCAAATCCGACCACATCGGTAATCATCGCGCTGCCATCAATTCGTCCCGTATCCAGCATCTCCAAAGTCAGCTCGAAATCCCGCCGCTCATACATGTAGACATAGCGGACGGACAGTTCCTTGGTGATCGCTTTAACCGGCATGACGTTATCGGGCCGCATGCAAACGCCTGCCACGATCAACCGGCCGTTCAGGGGAGCATAGTCCATGGCCAGTTGCTGGCTGCCCGGCACACCGACACAGTCAAAGACGACATCCGGCCGACGGCCGGCGATCTGCTTATAGCGGCCGATGACGTTTTCCTTGCTGGCGTCAATGCCATTGGTGGCACCCATGGCAGCGGCCTTGCCCAGGCGGCCCGATAACAGATCGCTGACCACCACATGCCGGGCGCCGAAAAAACGGCACCAAAGCGCCACCGCCAGGCCAATGGGGCCGCCGCCGACGATTAAAGCGGCATCGCCGGGCCGCAGGTTGGCGGCCCGGACCGCATGCAGGCCAACCGCCAAAGGTTCCACCAGGGCGCCCCGGCGATAGTCCACGCCATTGGGCAGGGCCAGGGCTTCCGCGCCGCCAACCCGGACGTAGTCCGCATAGGCGCCGCCCAATTTCCCCATGCCGCCGAATTGGACGCTTTGGCAGCGGTGACCGCGGCCGGCGAGACAGTCCAGGCAGCGGCCGCAGGCAATGTAGGGCAGGGCGCAGATGCGATCCCCTTCATGCCAGTCACCAGGGGCATGGCAGCCGACTTCCACGACCTCGCCACAGAATTCATGCCCCATGATCGCGCCGCGGGACAGCGGCGCCATGCCACCCGAACGGTCGGTCACGGCAGAGAGATGCAGGTCCGTGCCGCAAATGCCGCAGGACTTGACCTTAACCAGCAGATCGGTGGGTTCCGGTTGCGGCGCGTCGACGTCCGCCACAACCAGGGGGCGGCCCGGCGCCTCAAAAACAGCTGCGCGCATTCGCTCGTCCTCCCCCGCCATTTTGATTACTATTCCGATGGCGCTATTGTCGAAGCTGCTGTTGTTGAACGCAAGACGGAATGATCAACGAACCATGACCGACCCCCTCATGACCGAAAGACTGGATCCCGCGGATTTCCCCGACGGCTTTGCCGACGCCGTGGCGTTGGAAGAATTCATGACGCGGCCCACCCGGGCCCTGATTGACGATCTGGCCCAACTTGACGGCGACATCATGGTGTTGGGCGTGGGCGGCAAGATGGGACCTACCCTGGCGCGCCTGGCCAAGCGGGCCGCGCCGGGCAAACGCGTCATGGGGGTTGCCCGCTTTTCCGAAGCCGGCCTGATCGAGCAGTTGCAAAGCCACGATGTCGAGACCATTACCTGCGACCTGTTGGATCGATGCGCGGTGGCTGAACTGCCCGAAGTGGCGAATATCATCTTCATGGCCGGGCGCAAGTTCGGCTCTGCCGGAGCCGAAGAACTGACCTGGGCCATGAACGTGCATGTCCCGGCTCTGGTGGCCGAACGGTTTCAGAAGTCCCGCATCGTTACGTTCTCCACCGGTTGCGTCTATCCCTTCGTGCCGATCAATTCGCAAGGTGCGACAGAGGCCATGACGGCTACACCACCACCAGGTGAATACGCCAATTCCTGCGTGGGGCGGGAGCGGATGTTTCAGCATTTTTCCAACCGGTTTGGCACACCGGGGCGCATCATCCGCCTGAACTATGCCATCGATATGCGCTACGGCGTGCTGCATGACGTCGCCGCCAAGGTTTGGGCCGGCGAGGTCATTGATTTGCGCATGGGTCATGTCAACGTCATCTGGCAGGGTGATGCCAATGCCCAGGTCCTGCGCGCCCTGCGCCATTGCACCACGCCGCCCAGTCCCCTGAATGTTTCCGGCCCGGAGACGACTGCGATCGCCTGGCTGGCCCAGGCCTTTGCTGAACGCTTCGGCAAGCCGGCCTTGCTGCAAGGAGAGCCGGAGAAAATGGCCTGGTTGGTCAATACCGCCGAAGCCACGAAGCTGTTTGGCTATCCCATGGTGCCATTGCATTGCATGGTGGATTGGGTCGCCGATTGGATAGCCGGGGACAGGGGCAGTTTGGGCAAGCCAACCCATTTTGAAGTGCGGGATGGCAATTATTGACAATTTGATCTGGCAGGAGCTGGCGTTGTCCGAAATTGGACAGGCCGCCGCCCTCAACGCGGAGGCGGGCTGGAACCAGACCACCACCGATTGGCGGTTCATGCTGGAACGAGGCGAGGGCACCGGGGTCAGCGAGCAGGCTTTGGTGGCGACGTCCATGTTGCTGCCCTACGGCAACCGTTTTGCCTGGATCGCGATGATACTGGTCACCGCTCCTTGGCAACGGCAGGGTCTGGCCAGCGCCTTGATGCGCCGCTGCATCGCCCGCGCGGAGGCCTTGCAGCTTGTCCCTGGACTGGATGCGACCGAGGCCGGGCGCAAGGTTTATCTGCCCCTGGGCTTTCAGGATATCTACCCGCTAACCCGTTGGCAGGCGGACAGTCCCGGCGTAACAAAGGCAAATTCGGGCGCTGGCGTACGGCCCATGCTTGCGGGGGATCTAGGGGCGGTCGCGATCTGGGACGCCGGCATCTTCGGCGTCCTGCGTGGGGATCTGTTGGCGCATTTGCACGGCCGTTGTCCCGAACGCGCCTTCTTGTTGGAAAGGGGGGGCGATATACAAGGCTTTGTACTGGCCCGCGATGGTCGCCTGGCGACGCAGATCGGTCCCCTGTCAGCCAGCGGCGTCGAGGGTGCTCTCGCCTTGTTGCAGGCGGCTTTGGCGGATCAGACGGGCCCGGTATTTCTGGATGCCGCCGACCACCATAATGAACTTGCCAAATGGCTGGGGGGCGCCGGTTTCAGTAAACAGCGGGGCTATATGCGCATGCTGTTGGGAACCCGGTCGCCCATCGATGATCCCGACCGGGTGTTCCTTATCGCCGGGCCGGAACTGGGTTAATGTCGGATCGCGAAGGCTCTGCATCAGCTTATCTATCTCGCGCCGCACACGCGGATCACAACCGACGGTGTCCGCCGCGTGGCCGCTATTGATACTGGGCGGACAACGGGGCCTGGGCGCAGCCTGCTCAAGGGGGCATTGTGCGAAAGAATAAAGACCGCATCCGGCGGTGTTGCCTGACGCGGTCTTGTTCCAGTCGAATTTAACCGCCGAATTTCACGGACATGTCCAGGAAGTCGTTGCGGTAGGCGCTTTTGATGTCGAAGGGTTTGTCCAGTTTAAAATAGGTTTCTATCAGCTTGTAATCCGCGTCCATGCGCTCTGGATCAAAATAGCCGATGGCGCCCTTGCGCGAACTATCCGCGTCCATCAACTCCTTCACCAGGACCCAGTTGGCCAGGGATGAAGGGGGTTTCAGGCCGCTGTTGGCATCGACCAGGGCGGTGATACATGGATCTGCGTCGTTGACGCAGGCGGCATAGGCTTTTTGGGTTACCTTGACAAAGTTCTTCACCACCTCCGGGTGGGACTTGAGGTAGGCGCCATTGGCGATCACGGAATTGCCGTAGGGATTGACGCCCAGGGCCTTGCCGCCGACGAAACCCATATCGTCCCCGAGCACTTCTTGAAAGATAAAGTGGATATTGTAGAACGACGTGGTGACTTGGATCGAATCGGATTTCAGCGCCGCGATTTTGGCGTTGGGCTTGACGTTGACCCAGGTTACCGAGTCGGGCGCCATGCCAACAGACTTGGCGAAGGCGGGCCACATTTGCCGCGCCGCATCCCAGGGCGGATTGCCAATTTTCTTGCCAGCGAAGTCCTTTAGGCCGGTGATGCCGGAGCTTTTCTTCCAGTAGAAGCCATAGGGCGAATTGGCGTAGATATTAAAGACCGCGACAAGATCGGCGCCCTTGCCCTTGTTGACCAGGGCCGTGCCCAGATCGGCAATGCCAAGTTGGTTTTTGCCAATGCCAACGCGCTGGGATGACAGGGTCGATCCCTTGCCCTGTTCGATGGTCAAATCGATACCGGCGTCTTTGTACCAGCCTTGCGACTTGGCCCAATAGACCGGCGCGTGATCACCGCCCGCGACCCAATTCAGAATGAAACTGACCTTTTCCGCTTCCGCCGCTTGCGCCGAACCGTTCGCCAGTACCGCGCCGCATAGCGCCGCGAGGGCGAGTTTGAAAATTTTCATGATTGTACCTCCCTTGTATTCCGTTAGATGACGGCCTTGCCAAACCCGGGGAAATTCGATAGCTCTAGTAACCAATTGGTTACCGGAAACATAGGTTGACCTCATGGCCTCTGTCAACGCACAGGCAGCAAAAGCATCCAAGAGTAAACGAGATCCAGAGAGTGTCCGGCAACGTATCCTGCAAGCGGCCCTGGCCGAATTTTCAGACAAGGGCCTGGGCGGCGCGCGGGTAGATGTCATCGCGCAACGGGCCGACGCCAACAAGCGCATGTTGTACCATTACTTTGGCAACAAGGACGATTTGTTTCTGGCTGTTCTCGAACATGCCTACCGCGATATCCGTAGTGCTGAACTTGAACTGAATTTGGACAATTTGTCGCCGGAAGACGGCATGCGCAAATTGGTCGCCTTCACTTTCGATTATTTCATCAAGGCGCCCTATTTTATCAATCTTCTAAATAGCGAAAATTTGCACCGTGCCCGGCACTTGCGGCGCAGCCAGGCCATTCTCGACATGCATGCGCCGGTGGTCGGTTTGATCACGGATTTACTGCGCCGGGGTATCGCTGAAGGCGTATTTCGGGCCGATGCGGACCCGATTCAAGTTTTCATTACCAATGCTTCGGTTGGGTATTTCTATTTTTCAAATGTGCATACCCTTTCCACCATATTCGGCCGCGATTTATCCGAAAAAGATGAATTGGAGGCTCGTCGCAGGCATGTCATCGACGTGGTGCTGGGATATCTAAGGCCCACTTGACCGGCTGGCATGGAGTGGGCTAAGTAACTAGTCAGTTACTTGTGGAGAGGTGGCATGAATTCATTGAATCCAGCGCAAATGGCGGACTATCGCGCCCATGGCCATCTGACAGTAGAGAGTGTGTTCAGCGGTGTGGAGATGGAGGCGGCCATCGCCGATGCCGAGATCTGGGCGGAAACCGAAATCGCTGGTTTGGATGCGGCGGACCGTGCCTGGTATGTTGAAGAAGCCGTTAAGGGGCGCACTGTTCTTCGGAAGTTGGACAATCCCGTCTATTTGCGCCCGACGTTCCGCGCTCTGGCCGCCAGCCCGAACTTGCTGGCGCTGGTGAAGCAAATCATCGGCCCCGATCCGCGGGTACTCTTCAGCCAGTTGTTCTTTAAAGCACCCGGCGGCGGCGGCCCAAAACCGATGCATCAGGACAATTATTATTTTGGCCCCAACGATTTGGAAGGCATGGTCACCGCCTGGATCGCGTTGGATGATGCGGACGAGAGCAATGGCTGCCTGTTTTTCGCGGACGGCAGCAACCTGGGCGGTGTGATCCCGCACACAGCCCCGGCGGGACAACCCTTCAATCTGTTGGTGCCCGATGAAATCGCCGCTAACTACACCATGACATCGGCGCCAGTGCACCGTGGGGGCGTCTCATTTCATCATGGCACCGTCTTGCATCAATCTTCCGATAACCAATCCGACCGTTGGCGGCGGGCTTGTGCTATTCATTATGCCAACGGCAAAACCGAATTGACCCAACCGGCACTGACCTACGATCCGTCGATCGTCGTCGCATTTTAATTGTGGTGCTCGGGAATGGTGGGCGAAGGGAGGAATAATGACCCTGTATCGTGAGGAGATCCCGGCGAAGGTTCTAGCCCGGTTGCGCCAGGGCGTGGTCATTCCAGCCCACCCTTTGGCGTTGACCGAAGCCCGGCAATTGGACGAGAGGCATCAGCGCGCTCTGACCCGTTATTACCTGGATGCCGGTGCCGGCGGTCTGGCGGTAGGCGTACATACTACCCAGTTTGAAATTCGCGATGTGGGCCTGTACGAACCGGTGCTGCGGATGGCGGCGGAAACCGCCGCAGCCTGGACCGATGATCCGAAAATCATGATCGCCGGTCTGGTCGGCTCCACCAAGCAGGCGTTGGGGGAAGCGGACGTGGCCCTGGGCCTGGGCTATCACGCGGGATTGTTGAGCCTTGCGGCCCACAAGGGTGCGGACGAAGATGCCCTGATCGCCCATTGCCAGGCGGTGGCCGGGCGTATTCCCCTGGTCGGGTTTTATCTGCAACCCGCCGTGGGCGGCATCGTCCTATCGGCCGAATTCTGGCGCCGGTTCGCGGCAATCGACAACGTGATCGCCATCAAGGTGGCGCCCTTTAACCGCTACCGCACATTGGATGTGGTGCGTGGTGTGGTGGCGGCGGAGGCCGAGCATCGTGTCAGCCTTTATACCGGCAACGATGATCATATCCTGTTGGATCTTGTCACGCCATTTGCCGTTCGCCGGGGCGATGAAACCGTTGTGCTGCGGTTCCGCGGCGGCCTGCTGGGGCATTGGAGCGTTTGGGTCAAACCGGCGGTCGAATATCTGGCCCGCGCGCATGAGTCGGTGGCAGCCGGCACGGTGGAGGCCAATTTATTGCAACTGGACAGTCAGATAACCGATGCCAATGGCGCGCTGTTCGATGTGGTCAACGATTTTGCGGGCTGCATTGCCGGCTGCCATGAAGTCCTGCGCCGCCAGGGCCTGTTGCTGGGCACCTGGTGCCTGAACCCCGGTGAAGCCATGAGCCCCGGCCAGGTTGAGGAACTTGACCGCGTCATGGCCGATTACCCGGACCTGCGCGACGACGACTTCGTGGCGGAAAATCTGCATCGTTGGCTGGACTAGGTGCGGGCTATGAACGACAGCCGGGATAGGTTACGAAAATGGGTGCTGATTGTTGTCATGCATCTGGCCGCTGTTTTGGTCTGGCAGGCCTGGATTACCTTCGGCAAGGTGGAGCCCTATATCATGCCGGCGCCGCTGGATACCTTCGCGACCCTGCTTGAATTCAAGACCTACCGATGGGGGCACAACACGCTCATTACTGCCGCCTCGGTGTTTGGCGGCTTCTGGCTGGCGGTAGTGGTGGGCGTCATCCTGGCTGTATTGTTTTCCTGGTCGCGCTGGCTGAACGAGGCCTTAATGCCTCTGATCGTTTCCTTGAATATGATTCCCAAGGTCGCCCTGGGCCCGATTTTTATCGTCTGGTTTTCCTATGGTCTGGGGCCGAATATCCTGATTGCCTTTTCCATCTGCTTTCTGCCTATCCTGATCACCACCACCCGCGGCTTGAACGAAGTGGAGCCGGAATTGATCGATCTGGTGCGCACCTTGCGGGCCTCGCGCTGGCAGGTTTTCACCAAAATCCAACTGCCGGGCGCCTTGCCATATATCTTTTCCGGCATGAAGGTGGCCGTGGTGTTGGCGGTGGCGGGCGCCATCGTGGGTGAATTCATCGCCTCGGAAGAGGGGTTGGGCTATTTGATGATGCAGGTGCAGGTCTCCTTGGATACGGCAGGTATGTTCATGGCGGTGTTGATGATCACGGCTGTCGGTGTGACCTTATACGCCATTGTGCTGTTGTTGGAGCGCCTGCTCGTGGTGCGCGATGCCCGGATGGAATAAATGAGTATCGCCAGAAGGGAAGCCGAGGTGGAACCGTTTATCCGCCTGCAGGGCGTGCGCAAGATCTATCGTGGCCGTCGGGAGGACTTCCTGGCCGTATCCGATGTCACCTTCGATGTTGAGATGGGAGAGCTGGTCAGCATGGTTGGGCCGTCAGGCTGTGGCAAGACCACGGTGCTAAAGATCCTGGCCGGGTTGCATTCCCATGAAGAAGGTACGGTACGGATCGGCAATCAGTCGGATCGCTTCGATGCAGCTCGTGATATCGGCATGGTCTTTCAGCAACCTTTGCTGTTGAAATGGCGCCGGGTCATCGACAACGTCTTATTGCCCGCCGAGATACTGGGTTTACCCATGGCCGAGGCACGGGAACGCGCTGGTCATTTGCTGGAGATGGTGGGCCTGTCGGGTTTCGCGCAAAGCTACCCTTACGAGCTATCGGGGGGCATGCAGCAGCGGGCCGCAATCGCCCGGGCCCTGGTGCATGATCCAAAGCTGGTTTTAATGGACGAACCCTTCGGGGCCCTGGACGCCCTGACCCGGGAAAAGATGAACCTGGAATTGCTGCGCATATGGGGCGAAAGCGGCAAAACCATTGTCTTTGTCACCCATGGCATCCAGGAGGCGGTGTTCCTGGGCAGCCGGGTCGTCGTGCTGACGGCCGGTCCCGCCCGCATGGCTGACAATTTCCTCGTCAACCTACCTTATCCGCGCGGCCTGGATCTAAAAACACAGGAAGCTTTCGGCGACTATACGCGCCGGATCTACAAATTATTGGGAATGGAGTGACTATGAACGAAAAACGCCTCGGTATCATCATGAATGGCATGACCGGCCGCATGGGTAAGAATCAGCATCTGATCCGGTCTATTCTGGAGATCATGAATGCCGGCGGCCTGGAACTGGCCGATGGCAGCCGGGTCATGCCGGATCCGATTTTGGTTGGACGCGACGCGGGCCGGGTGGGTGCCTTGGCGCGGGAATATGGCCTCGGCCGCTGGACCAACGACCTGGATGCGGCGATCGCCAATCCCGACGATACCCTGTTCTTTGACGCCGCTACGACCCAGGCCCGCGCCGGCCTGTTACGCAAGGCCATCAGTGCGGGCAAAGACGTCTATTGCGAGAAACCAACCGCTGACAGCCTGGCGGACGCCTATGACGCTTATAAACTGGCCAAAGCAGCCGGCATCAAGCATGGCGTGGTGCAAGACAAGCTGTGGCTGCCCGGTATCCGCAAATTGAAGTATCTGATCGACGCCGGATTTTTTGGCCGCATTCTTTCGGTGCGGGGTGAATTTGGGTACTGGGTCTTTGAAGGAGATTTACAGCCCGCCCAACGGCCCTCCTGGAACTATCGCAAGGCGCAAGGCGGCGGCATCATTCTCGATATGCTGTGCCATTGGCGTTATGTGCTGGACAACACATTTGGCGCGGTACAGGCGGTCAGTTGCCTGGGTGCGACCCATATCCCGACGCGCTGGGATGAGAACGACCAATCTTACGAGGCCGATGCGGACGATGCCGCCTACGCCACCTTTCAGTTGGACGGAGGCATCGTCGCGCATTTCAATTCCTCCTGGTGCGTACGGGTGCGCCGGGATGATCTGCTGACCTTGCAGGTCGACGGCACCCATGGCTCCGCAGTGGCCGGTCTGCGGCGCTGCCGCACCCAAGCCAGGGTCAATACACCCAAGCCGGTCTGGAACCCCGACATCCCGCCCGCTATGGATTATGGCGATGGTTGGGAGGAAGTGCCCGATACCGTCGATTACGACAATGCCTTCAAGGCGCAGTGGGAATTATTCATCCGCCATCTGTACGACGAAGCGCCGTTCCCGTGGGATCTGTTGGCGGGCGCCCGGGGCGTGCAATTGGCGGAACTGGGCCTGCAAAGCTGGGCCGAGCGGCGCTGGCTGGATGTCCCCGAACTGGAGGCTTAGCAATGCCAACCTTGAATTTGCCCATGGGGGATGGCGGCATGGCGCCGTTCACCACCAGCATACCCCGGGATTTTCCCAGCCGTGCCAACCGGCCTTTTAACCGCATTGCCTATTCCGCCGCGCACGTGGTCGCCGACCCCAGATCCGATGCCGACCCCTGGCTGGAAGCCGCCATTGATTGGGATGCCACCATCGGTTATCGCCTCGGTCTCTATGATCTGGGGCTAGGGGTGGCCGAGGCCATGGATACGGCCCAACGTGGCATGGGCCTTGACTGGCCGGCCAGTCAGCAATTGATCCGCCGCAGCCTGGATGCGGCCCGGCATATTCCGGGCGCCCGCGTCGCCTGCGGCGCCGGCACGGACCATTTGCAGCTGTCGGCGGATCTGACACTGGATGATGTCATCGGCGCCTATGAGGAACAGGTAGCCTTTGTGGAAGGGCAGGGGGGCCGGATCATATTGATGGCCAGCCGGGCGCTGGCGGCTTGCGCCAGATCTCCCCATGACTATGCCAGGGTCTACGACCGTATCCTTGCAGGGGTGCGGGAACCGGTGCTGATCCATTGGTTGGGCGAGATGTTCGACCCCGCCTTGGCGGGTTATTGGGGCCATGCTGATCATCTGCAGGCGATGGACGTCTGCCTGGATGTGCTGGCGGCCAATGCGGCCAAGATTGACGGCATTAAAATTTCCCTGCTGGACAAGGATAAGGAGATCACCATGCGCCGGCGCCTGCCTGACGGCGTGCGTATGTACACCGGCGATGACTTTAATTATGCCGAACTGATCGCCGGCGACGATGTGGGTTACAGCGATGCCCTGTTGGGCATATTCGATGCCATCGCACCGGCCGCGTCCGCCGCCCTGGACGCCTTTGCGGCAGGCGATGAAAAGACCTTTCACGACATCTTGGCCCCGACGGTTCCCCTGTCACGGCACATATTCGGAGCCCCGACACGGTTCTACAAAACCGGCGTGGTCTTCATGGCCTGGTTAAACGGCCACCAGGATCATTTCGTCATGGTCGGCGGCCAGCAAAGCGCCCGCTCCCTGTTGCATCTGGCGCAGTTATTCCGGCTTGCCGACGCCGCCGGCCTGTTGCGCGACCCGGACAAGGCAGCGGCCCGGATGCAGACCATACTGGCCATGCACGGGGTGGAGGGCTAAGCGCCAGCAACATGAATCGCACCATATTACAAATCGGATTTGGCAATTTTGGGGCGACCCATCTGGCGGCCTGGCGTTCGCTAGGTCTGGCAGATGGCCTGTATGTGATTGATCCTAGCCCAGAGGCCCGGCAGCGCTGCCGCGATCTGGGCGTGCCATGGGACCATGTGGGCGAGGCGGCGGCGGCGTTCCTGGATTTGGCGGATCTGGTAGTTGTGCTCGCCCCGACCGATCGGCATTTCGAGGTTTGCCAGCCATTGCTAGCGTCGGGGAAGCATTTATTTATTGAGAAACCAATGACCGCAACCTTGGCCGAGGCCGTGCGCTTGCGGGATCTGTGTCGGGACCAGGTGGTTCAGGTGGGGTTCTATTTCCGCGCCCACCCGTTGGCGCAAATCGTCAAGCGAGAGGTGGTTGACGGGCGGCTCGGGGATCTGCGTTATATTTCGGCCCGCTTCCATGGCTACAAACGGGCCCGTGGCGATAGCGGCGTGGTGGGCAACGACGCCGTGCATTTCATTGACCAGGCGAACTGGATGATGGATGCCCTGCCAGTGGCGGTGGATGCGGTGACCCGTGATCATTTCGGCCGTGGCTATGATGACCTGGCCTTGATCCGCCTATTCTATCCCTCGGGCGCGCTGGCCCATATCGAGGTCGGCTGCATTCAACCGGGACGCTGGAACGATAATATCGTGCCCGGTTCAACACAGACCAAGGAATTTGTGGTCGCGGGCAGCGAAGGCGGCGCTGAAATCGATTATCAAACCCATCAGTTGCGTTTGCACCGGGTCCGCCACGAACTTGTCGATGGACTTTGGCGGCCGAACAACCGTGGCGTCGAAATGCCCCATGCGCCCGTGGCCGAACCTTTTCAAGTGGTTGCGGGAGAATTCGCCGCCTTTCTGGATGCCGTGGACGGCAAAGCCCCGCTCTTGGCTGGTATCGAGGAATGCGGTGTCGGCATGGCACGCATACTGGATGCCATTCATCGATCCGCCAGTCAGGAAAACAGGATAACGTTGTGAAATGCGCCTTGTGCAGCGGCGTAATCCGCGAGATGTCCTTTGCCGCGCACTGCGCATACGCGGCCGCGCTGGATTATGATGGATTGGAGGTCGCGGCGATGGCGGATCGTATCGCCACCGCCAAGTTGGGCGAGGAAACGCCCGAGGCATTAATCGACAAGTGGTTGCCCAGCGGCCATGTTGCCCATATTCAGGTCAATGACGGCAACGGCCGGGGACCAGGCCAGGGGGGCGATCATTTCGCGCCAGTCCTGTCCGCTTTGCGGCGGCACAATTATACCGGGACGATCGCGGTCGAACTCTTTGAATATTATTTTGACGGCCCGGCCTCCGCTGCCCGGGCCATTGGTTACCTGCGTGGTACTGAGGAGGCTTTGCATGTCTGATCCCATTCAATTATCGGTCCTGGAAGTCCAGTTGTTCGAGCGTGATGTGACGTTGCGTATGCCCTTTCGCTTCGGCGTTACCACCCTGCGCGAAAGCCCGCAGGCGTTTGCCAGGGTCCGCATACAATTGGCCGATGGCCGGGAAGGCTGGGGGTTGGCGGCGGAAATGCTGGCGCCAAAATGGTTCGACAAGAACCTGGATTTGAGCAACGAAGATAATTTCGAACAATTGCGCCATGCCCTGGCTACCGCCTCGGAGCTCTACCGCGCCGCGCCGCGCGCCACGGCGTTTGCCCTGTTCCGGGCTAATTATGACGAACAAATCCGTATTTGCAGCGAGCGCGGAAACGGCTCGTTGGTGGCCTGTTATGGACCCGCGTTGCTGGACCGCGCCATCCTCGATGCCTTGTGCCGCCTGCACGACGTATCGTTCTACAAGGCGGTTCGGGCCAATTTGCCGGGTATCGAAAGCGATGAATTCGAAATTGACCCATTCCTGGCCACACTGCGCCCCGCGGACTATATCCATGCCCGGCATACGGTTGGCATGGTTGATCCGATCCGCGAAAATCCGGAGCCCGTGGGCGACGGCCTGCCTGAAACCCTGGTTGAGGTAATCGCCGCTTATGGCCACCGCTATTTCAAGATCAAGGTTTGCGGCGACCTCGACGAGGATGCGGCCCGATTGTTGGAAATCGCCGCCGTGCTGGATGAGAGCCCGAATGATTATATCATCAGTTTGGACGGCAACGAACAATACAATGATGTGCCTGGCGTCGCGGCCCTGCTGGATGCGATCGAAGGCGACAGGCGACTGGCTCGCTTTAATCAATCCATCCTTTTTGTCGAACAGCCCATTTCCCGCGCCATCGCCCTGGATGTGGATGTTGCCTCATTGAGTGCGCGCAAGCCGGTGATCCTGGATGAATCCGATGCCTTCCTTGGCGCTTTTCCGAAGGGCCGTGCGTTAGGCTATCGCGGGGTATCCTCAAAAACCTGCAAGGGATTCTATAAATCGATTCTGAACGCGGCGCGCTGTGCCCATTGGGGGGAGGGGTATTTCATGTCGGGGGAGGATTTGACGACCCAGGCTGGTATTGCGGTGCAACAAGACCTGGCCTTGGTCAATCTTCTCGGCATCACTCATCTGGAGCGGAATGGCCATCATTATGTCAACGGCATGTCGGGCATGCCGGCGGGCGAACAGGCCGGGTTCCTGGCCGCCCATCCGGATCTCTATCATCAGGCCGATGGCGTGACCCGTCTGACGATCCGGGGCGGACGGATTGCCATTGGCTCGCTGGACCGTGTCGGCTTTGCCTATGGCGCGGAGCCTGATTTCTTCGCCATGAGGGAAATGCGTAATGGCTGATCTGGGGCGGATGTCGATCAATCAGGCCACCACGCGGGAACAGCACAGCCTGGCCCAGGCCATTGCTGCTTATGCCCAGGCGGGTGTGCCGGGCATTTCGATCTGGCGGGATAAGTTGGCGGAATGCGGCCTGGAGGAAGCGGTCCGCATGGTGCGCGACCATGGTTTGCAGGTCTCGGGCCTGTGCCGGGCCGGTCAGTTCCCGGCAGTGGATGCAGCGGCGCGCCAGGCCTGCCTGGACGACAATAAGAACGCCGTCGATCAGGCTGCGGTGCTGGGGGCGGACTGCCTGATTGTGGTTGCCGGCGGCCTGCCCGAAGGTTCAAAAGATCTACCAGGCGCCCGCCTGATGATCCGCGATAGCCTTGGGGCGCTTTTGCCCTACGCCCGCGCCGCTGGCGTCACTCTGGCAATCGAACCCTTGCACCCCATGTACGCCGGCGACCGTTGTGCCATCAATACCTTAAGCCAGGCCCTGGATCTCTGTGACGAACTGGGCGCGGGTGTGGGCGTTGCGGTCGATGTCTATCATTTGTGGTGGGATCCCATCCTACAGGCACAAATCAAACGGGCCGGCGACCGGATCCTGGCGTTTCATGTTTGCGATTGGCTGGTACCGACCACCGATCTGCTTTTGGATCGTGGCATGATGGGCGATGGCGTCATCGATATTCCGAAAATTCGGGAATGGGTCGATGACACCGGTTATGATGGCCTGATAGAAGTGGAAATATTTTCCGCTGAGAATTGGTGGAAGCGTCCGGGCGGCGAAGTTATCCGAACCTGCCAGGAACGATTTAACAAGAACGTGTGACCAGGAGAAACCCATGGCGGTGATCGCGAATATCACGAAGCAGAAATTGGCAGCGGGCGAATTGTCCCTGGGCATGGGCGTGCGTCTGGCGCGCGGTGTCGAAATTGCCAAGGTGGCAAAGGTTTGTGGCTATGACTGGCTGTTCATCGATATGGAACACAGCCCGCTGTCCCTGGAAACCGTCGCGGATATCTCTCTTGCCGGTCTCGACGCCGGCTGTACGCCGATTGTCCGGGCCTCGTCCCACCTGCATCATCATGCCAGCCGGCCCCTGGACGCCGGCGCTCAGGGTATCGTCGTGCCTCATGTCAATTCGGCCGCGGAGGCCCGCAGAGTGGTGGACCAATGTCTCTATCCACCAATTGGCCACCGATCCTTAGCGGGTGGGGCCGCGATTCTGGAATATGACAGCCTGCCCATGGCCGAAGCCACGCGGCTGATCAATGACAATTTGCTGGTGGTGGTTATGCTGGAAAGTCCCGAGGCCATTGCCAACGCCGATGAAATGGCCGCGATCGAGGGCGTTGATGTGCTGTTGATCGGCACCAACGACCTTTGCGCGGAGATGGGGATCCCGGGCCAGTATGATCATGAAGACGTCGTGGCGGCTTATGAGGCGACTATTTCCGCCTGCCACAACAACGGAAAACATGCCGGCATGGGCGGCATATATGATGGTCTGGCGGAAAAATATATTCGCATGGGCGTTCGCATGGTGCTGGGGGGCAGCGATTTATCTTATTTGATGTCTGCGGCGCGGCAAAGGGCAAGTGCCCTGCACAGCGTCGATTTATGATGCCGCGTCTGATATAATCGCGCCCATGGCCATGTTTTTTTTAGTTTGGCTGGTATCGGCCCTGGCGGTCGTAGCGGCTGTTTTTGTGGCAAAAAGCCTGCGGCGGCGGCGCCTTGCGGGTGTGGGTAATTTTCATTGGCCGGGCTTGATCGTAATTTCCTTAATTCTCGGCGCTGTCCCGGCCTTTATTTACGACAATCAGTCATCCCGTTCGGTTTCGGTGCCTGACGGTGTTGCCGAGCGGCCAACTATTCCCAGCGCGGCGAAAAAATAAATCAGAAACTAGTCTGGCTCGCTGCCTAGTCCCCTGCGGTCGACCGCCATGGCCTTGATCAAGGCGTGCACCATGCGGCCCGGCACGATATCAAGCTCCCGCTGCGAGCGCTTCGTGATGCGGGCCCAAAGAGGACAGCCAATATCCACCAGGACGTCGACCTGTGGGCCGTCATCCTCGCCAACCTCGATCACCTGGCCGGCAAAGACGTTCAAGATGCTGATCCCCCGCGGCGGCGTCAGCGCCAGGCTGACATCGCGGGCTCGCACGCGAATCCGCAGCGGCGTGCCGATGGCCAGTGATAGTTGCGGCAACCACAGATCGCCGCCTTGAAATGACAGCCGGGTCAGCGCATCGCGTTGATCCTGCGCTGCGACTTCTGTTGTCAGAACGGCGCCGGCATCCCAGCGGCCGGTAAGCGCACGCAGATCCAGGCGGGCCGTAATCTCGTCAACAGGGCCCTGCGCGACGATGCTTCCGTCCGCCATGACAATCAACTGATCGGCAAGGCGCACGATTTCGTCCATGTTGTGGGAAACATAGACGATGGAAATGCCCAATTGCCGCTGCAAGCCCTCGATAAAGGGCAAAATTTCAGACCGACGCGGACCATCCAGATTGGCCAATGGCTCGTCCATCAACAGCAATCTTGGTGCCGCCAACAAGGCCCGGCCAATTGCGACCCGTTGACGCTCCCCGCCCGACAGGGTCCTGGGCCGGCGTGTCAGCAGGGGCGCAAGCGCCAGCAAATCGACCACAGCGTCAAAATCAACCTGGGTCCGGCCTTTTGGCACCAGGCGCCGGCCATAGGACAGATTTCCCGCCACGGTCAAATGCGGGAACAATCGGCTTTCCTGAAAGACATAACCCAGGCGGCGAGCCTCGGGCGCCAGATCGATGCCTTGTTTGCTATCGAATAGGACATGGCCCTGGACCACGATCCGGCCCTGGCTTGGCCGCAGCAATCCCGCCAGCATGTTGATCAACGATGTTTTGCCGGCGCCGGAGGGGCCGAACAGGGCCGTGACCCCGGCCTCCGCCCGAAACGCGGCTTTGAGCCGGAAGTTGCCAATACGGGCGGTGAGATCCAGTTCCAGCATGGCTACAAACCGATCCGTTTTGACAGTTGCCGGGCCAGGTACTGCGATGCCACCAGTGCGGTGATGGCCAGCGCCACGGAAAGGAAGGCCAGGCGGGTGGCGTCAGCCTCGCCACCCGGCACCTGCAGGGCGGTGTAGAGCGCCAGGGGCAGGGTGCGCGTCTCTCCCGGCACGTTGGCGGCAAAGGTGATGGTGGCGCCGAATTCACCTAAACAGCGGACAAAAGCCAACAGCAGTCCGGTCAGTATTCCCGGCGTGGTCAATGGCAGGGTAATGGTCAGAAAAACGCGCAGGGGCCTGGCGCCCAGGGTTCGCGCCGCCGTCTCAAGACGCCGGTCCACCGCTTCCATGGATAGTCGGATCGAACGGACCAGCAGTGGGAACGCCATCACCGCGGCCGCCAAGGCCGCGCCGCGCCAGGAGAATACCAGACTGATGTCAAACCAATCATGCAGCCAGGCGCCCACCGGACCGTTGCGCCCGAACAGCACCAGCAACAAATATCCCAGGGCGACGGGCGGTAGAACCAGGGGGAGATGGACCAGACCATCGAATAGGGCCTTGCCCGGAAAGTCCCGGCGCGCCAGAAGCCAGGCAATGGCAATCCCCGGCGCCAGGCTGCAACCGACCGCCCAGACCGCCACTTTCAGGGATAGCGACAGGGCTGCAATTTCCAAGGGGCTCAGCATCCCTAGCTCTTAACGAGTGTTGGGCAGAAAGGTAAAGCCATATTGTTCAAAAATCGTCTTTGCCCTGGCGCCCTGTAGATAGCGGAAGGCTTTGCGGGCCACGGCGCTTTCCCGTTCCCGGATCAAGGCCAGAGGATAGACAATGGCCGCGTGGCTATCTTTGGGAAAGGTGGCTGACAGGCGCAAACTATCATGCGCCCGCAGATCCGTGGCATAAGCGATGGCGAAACGTCCCTGGCCCCGCGCCAAAAGCGCCAGGGCGTTGCGGACGGAAGCACCAAATACCGCGCGTTGTTTCAGGGCGCCCCACAGGCCAAGATGCTGCAGGGCCTGGCGGCCGTAACGTCCGGCGGGAACATGCGCCGGATCGCCCATAATAAGGCGTTCCTTACCCAGCGCCATGTCGAGGTCCGCCAATTCGGCAAGCCCCCGTGCCCCGGCATCGCCCGTCCGCCGCAATAACACCAATTGATTGCCCAGCAAATCGACACGGCCATCGGCGGCGATCAAATCGTGCGCCGCAAGATAATTCAGCCAGGCAATATCCGCGGATAGAAACAAATGCGCCGGTGCGCCGGCGGCAATGTGTTTGGCCAGGGTGGAAGAAGCCGCGAACGTCGTCCGCATGGCAAGGCCATGCTCCTGATGCAGGGCGGCCGATAACGCCGTCACCGCCTCGGTGGTCGATGCAGCGGCCAGGATTTCAATGGTCTCGCTCTTGGCCAAGCCTGGCACAACGAGCATCGCAACTGCGCACAGGTAAATGCGGCCGCCGATCCACCTGCGCCAGGGCATGATTGTTTCTCCGCTACGTCGCCGCTTGCAGGCGCTTGAAGCCGGCCTTCAAATCGGCGATCAGGTCGTCTGGGTCCTCAAGGCCAATATGGAGGCGCATGCATTGCCCTTCGTATGGCCAGGGCGTAACAGTTCGCATGGCGTTCGGGTCGGTGGGCAGGATCAGGCTTTCAAAGCCGCCCCAGGAAGCGCCCATGCCATAAAGTTCCAGATCGTCCACCAGCGCCGCGATGGCGCTACGTGGACAGGGCTTAAGCGTGATGCCGAACAGGCCCGAGGCGCCAAGAAAATCCCGCTTCCACAGGGCATGGCCGGGATCGTCCGGCAAGGCTGGATGCATGACGCATTCCACCATGTCCTGCCCGCGCAGCCATTCCGCAACCTTCAAGCCGCTTTCCCAATGCCGTTTCAGACGCACCGACAATGTCCGCATGCCGCGTTGTGCCAGATAAATATCGTCCGGCCCCGCGGTCTGGCCCAACATGCGGGACGTCGCCTCCAACTCGGGCCAAGCTTTGTTGTTGGCGCAGGCGGTGCCGATCATGACGTCGGAGTGGCCAACAATATACTTCGTGCCGGCCTGGAGCGAAACGTCCACGCCAAGGGCGAACGGTTTGCAATAGAGCGGCGAGGCCCAGGTATTATCCATCATGACCACACAGCCCCTGGCATGGGCCGCCTCCGCAATGGCGGGAATATCCTGCATGACGAAAGTTTGCGAGCCCGGCGCTTCGACATAGACGATACGGGTGTTGTCCTGGATCAGTGCGGCGATGCCGGCGCCGATGGCCGGGTCATAAAAGGTAGTCGCGACATTGAAGCGGCTGGCCAGGCTGTTGCAGAACCGCCGAGACGGGCCGTACACGGAATCCACCATCAGGATGTGGTCGCCGGCTTTCAGAAATGACAACATGGCGGCGGCGATCGCCGCCAGACCCGATGGATAGATCAAGCAATGATCGCCGCCCTCTATGGCGCAGACCATGTCCTCCAACGAGAAATTCGTAGGTGTCCCGATGCGTCCGTAATAAACGCCACGTTCGCCCTGCGCGCGGCGTTCCCGTGATTGATCGAGATCGGCCAGCGTAGGGTGAAGGACGGTGGAGGCGTGATAGACTGGCGGATTGACAATGCCATGGTTGTTCTCCGGGTCGCGGCCAGCGACGACCAGTTTGGTTTCGTCTTTCATGTTGAAACTTCTCTATCATGTTGGGGAGGGCGTTGGATCCGAATGGCAATAGGTAACATAATGCCATTCCGCTCACCAAGGTGCCAGAGTCTTGGCAAAAAGCAGGTGCCACACCGACGGCAGAACCAAGGCTTGGTGCGATGAACCTTTTAATTGTCTGATCGGAAAGCGGGATGACGGTTTTGGGAGGAGTCATCTGGGCAGGCAGCGGAGCGGGGCGGTACATCCACGAAAATTCTATTGGTGGTGTTTCACACGGGTTGTGGATTTTCTTTTCCCCAAGTCTGTCAATGACACATACAGATGTCCGGTTTTTGTAGCACATTAAATGTCCGCTTTTATTTGCTAGGC
>JAQBYC010000042.1 GCA_027623205.1 Pseudomonadota bacterium
CGGATATTACTCACTGCCCCCGCGATTCAATATCTAGTGGGTGTGGGTGAAAGGCGGATAGGCAAGGATTAAACGTTACAACTCGGGTCTGACACCGCCCATTTTTTGACGCCGCTGTATTGCAGGAGCGTAGGATCCATGCTCGCTATCGAACCGCAGAATTCCGCTGGCCGCTTCAGCGAAGCCTGGAACGGTGTCGTTCGCCGTGAACAGATCGGCATTCTCATCCGGCAGGCGCCATTTCTAGCCGTCGCGAATATCGTTAACAGCACGGTCGTCGTCCTCGTCGTTGCCACGGATGCCTCCCTATGGCTGCGCGCCGGCTGGTGGCTGGTGGTTTTCCTGTCCGCCCTCTACCCCTTGAACAACTGGCGGCGAACTCGCCTGGCATCCGTACCAAGGTCGGCGAGCAACCGGGGGATCCATCGCTCGATCATCATTGCCGGCGTTTCAGGTCTGATCTGGGCCTCCGCGGCGCCTCTGTTCGCGCCGCGGCTGAGCGATCGCGATGAGCTACTGCTGATGATCATTCTTTCGGGTATGGCGGCGGGTGGCACTGTCAGCCTTTCTTCGGTGCCCAAGGCTTCGTTCGTCTATGTAACTTCGATCGCTGCCATTGTTCTGGCTCATATGTTCTCTCAAGGAACGGTTCTCCACGCGTCTCTTGGGGGCATGTTATTGTTGTTTTTTACAATAACGCTATTCGCCTCGAACTCGGTCTACCTTTCTGCGGCGGAAGCGTTGCGGAAGCGCGCCGAGGATGTTGAGCAACGGGCCGAGATGCAGGAACGGCTGCACGAGTTCGCAGCCATCAGTTCTGATTGGTTCTGGGAGAGCGATAAAGCTGGCGTCCTTCGCGAAATCGCCAATAATGAGGCAGTGGAAGGCGCGACAATGCTCGACTTCCAAGGCAAACGTTTTCTGATCGACATCGCACCCGATACTGCGGACGACCTAAAAAATTGGGGCGAAATATTGCAAGGCCATAAGGCCATTCGGCATAAACTGTGCACCATAACAGACACAGCTGGTGGCAAGCGTCGCATCGCGGTAAACGGCCGGCCGCGGTTCGATGGCCATGGACAATTCATGGGCTACAGAGGCACCTTCACGAATTTGACGGACGTTTTGGCCGCTCAGGATCGTGCCGAGCGCGCCGAGGTGCTGCTGCGCGACGCCATTGAAGCCATCCCGGATGCTCTGATCCTGTATGACGCTGACGACAATATCGCGCTGTTCAATAACCGCCATCGGGAAATGTTCCCCTCGATTTCTGAAATCCTGGCGCCGGGTGTTTCGTACGAGACAATTCTGCGACAGCAAATGTTGAGCGGTCAGTTCAAGGATATTATTGGACATGAAGAAGAAGTGATCGCGGAGCGATTGCGCGCGCACAAGAACCCTTCGAATGACGACCTGCACATATTTTCAGACGGACGGACGGTGCGCCTAAGCGAACGGAGTACCAGCCTGGACGGCATCGTTGCCGTGCGGACCGACATCACCGAATTGACGGCTGCCAGGCAGGAGGCCCAGCGGGCTGCAGATCGCTTCCTCGATTTCGCTAGTTCCTCCGCGGACTGGTTCTGGGAAATGGATACCGAACTGCGCTTTACCTGGATATCGCCCAATATTGAGGATACCACCGGTCTGCCTCCGGAATGGTACTATGGTAAATCCAGAGAGGACATCGTTGGTCCCGACCGTGACTCGCAACAATGGGCGCGGCACCTACGTACCTTGCGGGCGCACGAGCCCTTCCGGGATTTTGTCTATCATCGCGTGGGCGATGGAAACGAGACCAGTTGGGTCAGCACCAGTGGTCTGCCGGTATTTGACGATGAGGGTAACTTTGATGGGTACCGGGGATGCGGCCGGGACGTAACCCAGTTGCGGGAAGCCGAGTCGCGCCTGCAGCAAGCCGAACGGCTTAGGGCGATCGGCCAACTTACCGGCGGTATCGCGCACGACTTCAATAACCTGTTGACGGCGATCATCGGCAATATTGAGCTGCTGGAGGATTCCGTGGTCGGAGATCCGGTCGCCGAACGGTTCCTGGGCGTTGCTAAGGAGGCGGGACAACGCGGCGCCCTCCTTACGCAACAACTGCTCGCGTTTGGCAGAAGGCAGGACCTGCGCCCAACCAGGACGGATATCCGCGCGCTTATCGATCAGGCGGTTGCGCTGATCGGCCGGATCATTGGCGAAGACATCACCATCGATACCCACATTTCCAGTGATTTGCTGCCGATCACGGTTGATGCGGCGCAATTGCAGAACGCTCTGATCAATCTAGCTATAAATGCGCGCGACGCCATGCCGGACGGCGGACGGTTGACTATCGATAGCCGCTGGACCTATCTCACACCACGAAATCTTGATGATAAGCAAGACGTGGCGCGGGAGCATTATCTGGAGATATCGGTCACTGACACCGGTATCGGGATGACGCCGGAAGTCCTCCAACGGGCCATGGAGCCTTTTTTTACCACCAAAGGTGTTGGCCAGGGCTCGGGGCTTGGCTTGGCAATGGCGCATGGTTTCGTGGCGCAGTCCGGCGGCCATGTTTCCATCGATTCCGAGCCTGGATCAGGAACCACGGTGAAGCTATATCTACCGGACATCTGTGCCGCCGACGATGCAATGGAGGCAGAGATGCTGAATCCCACTGCGCCGTTGGAGGACCATGTGTGAGAGATTGTGCAAATTTCCGGGTCGGTTAGGGGGCTACCACGCGTAGGTTTGCGAGGCTATGCGCTCGACGAATGAAGGAAGCAAGGCGATGAATAAGGTGAATCCTGCCAGAATACTGCTTGTTGACGATGACCGGCTGTTGACGATGACCGGCTTGTTAGCGAAACCCTATCGGCGATATTACAGCAGGCCGGCTATGCGATCACGACGGCGGCCAACGGCGAGGCGGGATTAAGGGAGTTGCGGTCGCAGGAATTCGACCTGGTCATTACGGACATCATGATGCCTCACAAGGACGGGATTGAGACGATTTTGGACATTCGCCGAGACAACCCGGCGCAAAAAATTATTGCCATTTCGGGCGGATCCCTGGAAGTCGAACTCGACTACCTCGAATTTGCCGAAAAATTAGGGGCCGACGGGGTGTTGCAGAAGCCAATCAACCGCGAGCGGCTCTTGACGATGGTGGAGCCGTTGCTGGATCGGTCAACGTAACCGATATACACCTACGCCTATAACGCCATTCAGGCCCATCGAATGGCCTCTCGATGGGCGCGGAAACATGGACCAATCGCCAATATCCGCCTGTTGAATGATAGCAGACGTGGAACGGTTCTAATGATCGTGCAATTCGGGTGCGACGGGCGCGAATTATGTCGCTGCCTGGGAAGTCATATTTTGACGGTGACTGCAAAAATAGGCAATGACCTGAGGCCAGGGCCATGATGTAGGCAACCGGGACGGGTTTGGGGAGTTTGAAGCATGGAGTTGCTGTTGGCCTTCGTCGCCGGGTTGTTGACCTTGCTTAACCCATGCGTTCTGCCGGTGCTGCCGATTGTTCTGGCCGCCTCGCTGCAGGCCGACCGCCGGGGGCCGTTGGCGTTGGCCTGCGGGCTCAGCCTGTCATTCGTGCTGCTGGGCCTGTTTGTCATTGTTCTCGGCGCTTCAGTGGGTATTGATCAACAAATGATGACAACCGCTGGCGCCGTGCTGATGATCGGCTTCGGCCTGGTCATGCTGGTGCCGCAACTGAATGAAAGGTTCGCCCTCGTTACAGCCGGTTTCGCCGGCAACGTGGACGGCCGCATGCATGACGTCGACAGTGCAGGCCTGGGCGGCCAATTTCTTGGCGGGGCCATGCTGGGGGCTGTCTGGTCACCCTGCATCGGGCCGACCCTGGGAGGCGCCATATCATTGGCCTCTCGGGGTCAGGATATATTCTGGGCCGGTGCCGTCATGGCGGCGTTTGCCCTGGGTATATCCAGTATTATGCTGGCTTTGGCCTATGGCGCCCGAGAGGTCATCGTGAAACGCCAGCGGGCCCTGCGGCGTCTGACGGGCAAGGCCAAGCCGATCATGGGTATCACGTTTTTATGTGTGGGCTTGGGGATCATATTTGGGCTAGACCGTTGGCTGGAAGGTTGGCTGCTGGACCTGCTGCCCGAGTGGCTGCAGGATTTCACCGTCTCCATCTGATAGCGTTGATTTCAAATTGCCGAGAGGTCGTATGATGTTACGTCGAAATTTGCTGCAGTTTGCTTTTGTCCTCGCGTTGCTAGCGCCGTTGGGGGTGCAGGCAAGCGAGCGCGCGGTACCCTATTCGCCCCAGGCGGTGAAGGACGCCTTGGCGCAGGGCCGCGCCGTTTTGCTGGATTTCCACGCAGAGTGGTGAGGTACCTGCCGCCGCCAGGTCCGTGAGATCAAGGCATTACGGGACGCCAACAGTGTCTATGCGGACAAGATTACTTTCATCTCTGTGGACTGGGACAAATATCATCGCGCGCCGGTCAGCGTGGAATTCAAGGTTCGCCGGCAGGCCACTTTGATATTGCTGAAGGGCGAGGGCGAAGTTGGTCGCTTGGTTGCCGAAACCAGCCAGGCGTTGATCAAGGGCTTACTCGATAAGGTGCTTTAAGGGCAGCCTGATACAACGACTTGGGGGAATATGGCAGGCATCGGGACGAGCCGAGGGCGAACTTAAGTGAAATGTGCTCAGAATCTATAGCCCGCTAGCGCAATTTTCAATTGGTCGGAGTCGCTAACGCGACTTAAGTAATTGGTTCAATTTCTCTATTCTCAAGAGTCGAGCATGTTTCGAAGAAACATGCTCGAGCGCTGAATTCCAATCTTTCTATTCCGCTGCCGCGGCTACATCTGCTTTTCCAAGGATGAAATCATAATCCCGGTCATGCGCCAAGGCAGGGATGTGTCCCCGCGCCTTGGCTACGGCAGCCAAATCGATCTCGGCCAAACTGACGCCTTCTTCGGTGCCGCCATCCGACAGCACCTCGCCCCAGGGCGCCACGATTAGCGAATGACCATAACTGAGACGACCGGCAACATGTTCGCCGCACTGCGCCGCCGCGATGACAAAACAGCCGGTTTCAATGGCTCGGGCCCGCATCAGCACATGCCAATGTGCCTCTCCGGTGACCTGCATGAAGGCTGATGGTATCACCAGAACATCTGCGCCTGCCTTGGCCAAATCACGGTAAAGGTGAGGAAAGCGTAAATCGTAACAGATACTCAGGCCCAGTTGGCACCATGGGAGGGACGTCAAAACCGCTTGCCCGCCGGGTCTGTAGTTTTTTGATTCCCGCAGACTTTTGCCGTTGGGCAGGTCCACATCGAACATGTGGATCTTGTCATAGCGGGCTGCGACGGCACCGGTAGGATCAATCAGAAACTGCCGGTTCGCCAGCCGTTCCTCATCCTTCAACAGCACCGAGAGCGACCCCGCCAACAGCCATGCGCCTGTCTCCACCGCCCATCCGCGGAACGCGTCCAGGGCCGGGTGGGAGTCCTCATAAAACGCCTTCGCGCGAATATTTTCACGCCCGACTTCGATCATCGCGGCGCATTCGGGCGTGGTGATGAGGTCAGCGCCCGCATCGCGCGCTTCGCGGATCATGCGGCCTAGATTGGCGATATTGCCGTCCAGATCGTTGCTGGCATTGATTTGCACGCAGGCGGCGGTAAATCCGGTCATGGCCAATTTCCCCAGTTCAAGTCGGTGTTCAGGCAGCTATTCTAGTCTACGGCATTCTCGGACAGCAACGGGTCCAATTGATTTTGCCGCTCCAAGGCAAAAAGTTCGTCACAGCCCCCGACATGGCGGTCGCCGATAAAGATTTGCGGCACGGTGTGGCCGCCGTTGGCGCGCTGGCGCATCTCGGCTCGGGCGCCCGGCACCCGGTCGACGTCAATCTCGTCATAGGCGACGCCCTTGCTTTCCAGCAGTTTCTTGGCATGAAAGCAAAACGGGCAAAACCCTGTAGTGTAAATGGTGACGTCAGGCATTCTGGTTCCCTTATCGGCCTTTCCCGCGTCCTATAATACCCGTGCAAGCGTAAGCACGTCTACGCGGGCCGCGCCGTTGCGTTTTAGTATTCTAGCACAGGCCGATACAGTAGCCCCGGTGGTGAACACATCGTCAATCAAAACCACGCGAGAGCCATGAAGTTGAGCCCGATCGGTTTTCGCCACGGCAAAGGCCCCGCGTACATTGCGGGCCCGCCCTGTCCGGCTTTGACTGCCCTGGCTGGCAGTGGCCCTCTGCCGTTGCAACAAACCGGGATCGCTGGGCACGCCACAACGCCGCGAAACGGCCAAGCTTAACAATGCCGCCTGGTTATAGCGGCGGCGCAGCAGGCGCCATCGGTGTAGGGGTACGGGCAACAAAAGATCCGCATCCGCCCAAAAGGGGGCGCCCGCGCGGGCCAGCCATTGACCGAAGGCCGGCACGCCATCCAGCCGATCGGCATGCTTCAGCCGTAATAATAACGGCCGGCTGTTATCGTCATAGGCCAGCACGGCCCGGGCTCGGTCGTAATCAGGCCGCCGGCGGATACAGGCCGCGCAGAGCGCTTCTTCGCCTTCATCGTGAGGAAACGGGAGGCCGCAGACGTGGCAGCAGGGCGGCGCCAAAAAATGTATGCCTGACCAGCATGGTGCGCATAGATTGCCCTGGCGGTCCACCATTGCACCGCAACAAAGGCACTGCGGCGGCAGCAGCGCATCCAGAACGACATCCCTGGCATGTCCAATCCGACGGACAATTTTGACCATAGGTATTTCAACCATCACCGTATAATGCTCCAGAGTATAATGAGCCAGAGAGGGTAGGCGCGAAGTATGGCACGTCTTGCAGATAAGGTCGCGCTGATCACCGGCGCGGCCGCGGGCATCGGCCGGGCGGCGGCGTTGCTGTTCGCCGAAGAAGGCGCGGCCGTGCCGGTCGCGGACTTGAATGTGGAGGCCGGTACGGACGTCGTTGCCGCGATCGAGGGCAGCGGCGGGCGCGCATTGTTCGTAGCTACGGATGTTGCCGATCCGGACCATGTGGCGGCGGCGGTGGCGCAATGCGTCGCGGCTTTTGGCGGCCTGGATATCGTCTATAACAATGCCGGCGGGGCTACACCGGATGACGGCAAGGTGACGGAAATACCCTTAAAGAAGTTTTGGCGCACTATGGGGGTGGATCTCTATGGCTGCTTTCTGACCTACCGTTTTGCCATCCCCCATCTGATCGAACGGGGCGGTGGGGCGATCCTCAATACCACCTCGATCCGGGCCATGAAGGCAACACAGGGGGCGGATGCCTACACGGCGGCCAAGGGAGGCGTGCTGACCCTGACCAAATGCTTGGCTCAGGAACTGGCCGCGCATAAATTTCGTGTCAACGCCGCGGCGCCGGGGGTAGTGGCCAGCGAGCGGGTGATGCGAATGATGGGCGATGTGGCCGCCGATCCTTTGGCGCAGGCGACGCCATTGGGCCACGGCACGCCGATCGAGATTGCCCGCGCGGCGTTGTTCCTGGTGTCGGACGAGGCACGTTGGATTACCGGGGTCATCCTGCCTGTGGATGGTGGCGCGGCGGCGGTTTAGGGAAGCGCCGCCTTGCAGGGGCCACCCACCATATTTGACCGTCGCGCGGTGCGCCGGCACCGGGATCGAGCCGCCGCGGGCCTGGCCGGATATGATTTTCTATTGCGGGAGGTCGCCAACCGGTTGGCCGACTGTTTGCCGGATATCAAGCGCAGTTTTCCTACCGCGCTGGACCTGGGCTGTCATAGCGGTCAGTTGGCCGAGGTTTTGGCGGGACGGGGGGGCATCGAGTGGCTGCTGCAATGCGATCTGTCACCGGCTATGCTGGCCCATGCGGCAGGTCCGCGCCTGGCCGCGGATGAAGAGGCATTGCCTTTTGCCGATGCCCAATTTGACCTGATTCTATCGGTGTTGTCGCTGCACTGGGTTAATGATCTGCCGGGTACATTGGCGCAAATTCGTCGCGCCTTGAAACCTGATGGCTTGTTTTTAGCCGCGATGCTGGGCGGCGGTTCCCTGGAAGAATTGCGCCAGGCCCTGCTGACGGCCGAGGTCGAGGTGATGGGTGGCGTATCGCCCCGGGTTTCGCCCTTCGTTGATCCCCATGATGCCGGCGCGTTGTTGCAGCGGGCCGGCTTTGCCCTGCCGGTGGTGGATACGGACCGGATCGTGCTGTCCTATGCGGATCCCTTTGCCATGATGGCGGAACTGCGCGGCCTGGGCGAAAGCAATGCGGTAGCCGGACGCCAGGACCATTTCACCCCCCGCGGCGTGCTCCAGGCCGGCGCGCGGCACTACCATCAGACCCATGGCGATCGTAATGGCCGCATCCCCGCGACCTTCCAGATCATCACTCTGTCCGGTTGGGCGCCCCACGAAAGCCAGCCCAAGCCCCTGCCGCGCGGCAGTGGGCAAATGCCTCTTGCCGATGCCCTGGATTAGTACGCCCATACAGACACGCTCCTACCCGAAAGCCCCCGCAAGGCGTCTCTATGGGTCCCTATCAGCGCGGGTTGGTATTAGACCCGGCGGGCGCAAATTTGTTGCCGCATCGCCGTCTTTGGGACATCGACGCGGCCATGAAAATAGTCCAGCACCGCCAACTCGCCCGCAACGGCGGCGGGCAGCTCGCCTGGGCGCAGCAGGAAGTCCGGATTGCTGGGGCGTCCGAAAGCTTCATTTCCGATTGCGAAGGTGTCATATAGCAGCAGGCCGCCCGGCGCCACGGCCTGGACAAGCCGAGGCAGCAAGGGACGGTAGAGATAGTTGACCACAACCACCGCAGCATATTGCTTCTTCTTTAGAGGCCAGGGGCTGCCGTTCTCCAGATCGCATTGTATGATTTCCAGGCCATCGTGGGGGTTGAGCGCCTCGACTTTGCGGTCGATTGCCGTCACCGGGTGGCCTCGATCCAGGAAAAACCGGCTATGCCGGCCATTGCCACAGGCCAGATCCAGGATCTGGCCGCCGGGCGGCACCAGATCGGCGAAACGGTTGATCCAAAGCGAAACTTCAAACATTAATCATATTCCAACCTTGCCGAATGGCCCCGACGATGGCATTTATGGGACGCAATGATAGTTTTTGATTTGATATGTGCCAACAGGCACACCTTTGAGGCTTGGTTCAAGGATTCAAAGGCGTTCGATGGCTTGCGTCGTAAAGGCCGGGTCGAATGCCCTACCTGTGGCGACAGCAAGGTGGAAAAAGCCTTGATGGCCCCCAACATTTCCACATCCAAGACACAGGCTCAGGCGGCCAAGGAAAGCGCCATGGTCGCGGGGGCTAAGCAAATGCTGGCCAGGATGCAAAAGCATGTGGAAGAAAATTGCGAGTATGTCGGACCTGGATTCGCCGAGGAAGCGCGCAAGATCCACTATGGTGAGACCAAAAAGCGCGATATCTATGGGGAAGCCACCAAGACCGAGGTCGTTGAATTGAGCGAAGAAGGCGTTGATTTCACCGCGATTCCCTGGACACAACCCACCGATAGCTGAAGCCAACTGGGCGCCGGCCGATTAATATTGTTCCGCGCTGTATCTTTTTTCCATATCCACTTGGGATTCTGGAATGCCGGGTGAGGCGATCTGATCCTTAAGCATTTGCCCCATGCTTGGCAACGAGGACCGGTCAATTTTAATGGTCTCTTCCCACAGCCGGGACCGCATGAGCGCCTTGGCGCAATGCAAATAGGCCTCTGCAACATTCACGCGAATGATTGATCTTGGCAGCTTTCCCGGGGCCTCGAAAAGCTGCCGGATGCCGTCGTCGATCACGATCTCCGCATTGCCATTAATTCTGAGCGTTTCATTGACGCCGGGGATCATGAACAATAGACCCACCCCAGGGCATTCAATGATGTTTTCCAGGGAATCCAGCCGATTGTTACCAGGCCAATCCGGCAACAGGACAGAATTTTGGTTTTCCACCCTAACAAAACCCGGCGCGCCGCCGCGCGGTGTTGCATCGGCCCTGCCATCCGCGCCCTTGGTCGCCAGCACCACGAACGGCGAAAGCTCGATGAACCGACGTGCATGCAGGTCCAAAGACGGCATTTGTTTTAGCACGGCGCGGTCCATTGCCGGAGGATAGATTTCCCTCAGATGGGCCTTCGAAACGATTTTCTTCATGACTGTCTCCAACATGCTGACTAGCGCGGATCATCGGCAAACGAATGTTCGGTTGGCTGTGGCGTCGCCGTCATGACCGTTACGCCGTCAGAGGCATTGAAGCGATGCCAATGATCCCTGGGTACCACGACGAGCGCGCCTGCGGTGAGGGTCAGAACTTCCGGGCCGGTGTCGGTGAGAATCGTCAAAGTGGTGGCGCCATCCAGGATCTGTACGATTTCATCGCCCTTAGGATGCTTTTCCCAGCCGCTGTCACCTTGAAATGCCCCCACGAAAACCGCGCCATCGCGAAACGGCGCCAAGGTCGCGAACGCGGCCGCAGCCTGCGCTTCGCTGGTTTCTTTGCCACGGCCCGTCAAAGGGGACAATCGTGCCAGTTCTGTCTGAATATCGACGACCTTGATCCCCATTTTGATGCCCTCCCATCGCCTTCGTATTGTCCCAGGGCTAATCCTAGGTGCTCCAGTAGAACTCTACCGCGCCATCAACAATAACCAAAACCTATTGTGGTCGGTGCTTGTTCGCGACACGCGGCAAGGCCGCGGCCGCATGCGTCCTCGCGCCGTTTGGTCCTCTCGGGACAGGAAATAGTACTTTAGGAACAAACAATATGGCGTCTGACTGAAACGTTTCATGCAATGTATGGGCTTGACGATTCCAAGTTCCGAAAGAATAGGTTACACTCTTGGCGGCTTGGCAGGCGCCGGCGAAAAAGCGCTAAGAAACCGCCGGTTGCCCTGGACTGCCGGGGGGCGGGCTAAAGGATTGTTTTCATAATGGCTCGATGGATTGAAGCTGCCTGCATTGCATTATTGACCAGCCTGTTGGCGGGTACGGTAAATGCGGCAGATGCGAAGCCCCCCGAGGTTCCGGCGTCCGTGGGTGATCCCGTAATTGCGGTACTGGATGTTCAGCAGGTGTTGCGCCAAGCCGCGGCGGCAAAAGGGATTCGCGTTGCCTTGGACGCGCGCCGCAAGGCCTTCGAGGCAGAGATAGAGGTAGTGCGCAAGGGCTTGAAGGAAGAAGAGCAGAAGCTGCGCCAGCAAAGCACTATTTTATCCCCCGAGATCATCAATGAAAAGCGCCGCGGCCTCGAGACTAAATTCTCCGATTTGCGCCGCAAGGCGGAACAACGTCGGGGCACATTGAACCGGGCCTTCACCAGCGCAACACGGAATATACGCGATGAAGTCGCCAAAGTGCTGACCCAATTGATGGCGGAACGGAAGATAACGATTACTCTGGCCCGTACGGCCGTCTTGGTTTTCGACCAAAGATTAAGCGTGACCGACGAAGTTTTAAAGCGGCTGGATAAAAATCTTCCCAGCGTATCGGTTGACTTCACAGAGCCAGCGGCGAAATAGCCCGGCCGCTCGATATATGACACTTACCGGCCGTTATCAGTGAGTCCCCATCGTTACAGCCTGGTACTGGCCAATCGCTGGGCCATTCTCGCCGTGCTTATCGTGGTGCGGGTGGCCATGGGGTTTCAGTTTCAATCGGTGGCGGCTATTGCGCCGATCATCGCCACGGATCTGAAACTGGACTACACCCAGGTCGGCAAGTTGGTCGGTTTTTACATGTTGCCCGGCATCGTTATCGCCATTCCCGGCGGATTTCTGGGCAGCCGTTTTACGGACCTGACAATGGTGCTGTTCGGCATCGGGCTGATGGCTCTGGGGGGCGTCGTTGCCGGCTTGGCCGGTGATTTCAATGTACTGGCCATTGGCCGTCTGTTGAGCGGCGCCGGCGCCGTGGTGCAAAGCATCTTTCTGGTCAAGATGATCGCCGAGTGGTTCGACGCCAAATCGGTGGTCACCGCCATGGCCATCATGTTATCCGGCTGGCCCGTCGGCATCGCCATCGCCCTGACGGCCTTGGGACCTCTGGCCGCCACTTGGGGCTGGCAGGCAGTTATGCATTCAACGGCCATTGGCTGTGTCGTCGCCATGGCGGTGCTCTGGTTGAGCTATCAGCGGCCACCCGGTAGCGCGGTATCAAGCGGTGGTGGCAGCCGTTTCCGCATTCCCCGCCGCGAACTTGTCATGGTCTGTTTCGCCGGGCTGGTCTGGACCATCTACAACCTTGCCTACTTTTCATTTTTATCTTTTGGCCCGGCAATGTTGATCGAACGGGGACTGGATGTGGCGGCGGCGGGGCGTGCCATCAGCCTGGCCAGCTGGGCCGCCTTGCCGGCGCTGCCGCTGGGCGGTTACCTGGCGGATCGGACGGGACGGCCCGGTCTGGTCCTGGCCATAAGCTGTCTGTTGGCCGCCGGCGCGACTGCCGCATTGCCTTTGTCCGGTCAGCCGCATCTGTTGTGTGCCGCCATCGGTTTGTTTGCGGCCGCGCCCGCCGGTATCATCATGGGGCGCGCGATTTCAGTCATGTCGCCGTCCTACCGGGCCCAGGGTAATGCGATCCTCTACACTTTCTTTTATGGTGGCATGGGCGTGATCCCCGGCCTGATTGGGTGGAGCGCGGATAGCGCAGGAACCGCCGCCGCGCCGCTATATTTTTCAGCTACAATTCTGGTTCTATCGGTACCGCTGTTCCTGGCTCTGAACGCAACCCCAGGGCGCCGGACCCGCTAAACCGCGTCCGGGCCCTTATCGAAGGGTGCAATGTCCCGGTCGTCGGTGATCAGATGGATCAGGGCCGGGCCAGCGTGCGCCATGGCGCCGCGCAGGGCGGCGGCGAAGTCCTCGCTACGCTCGACGGTCCAGGCGGCGCAGCCGTATGCCCGGGCCACATCGGCAAAGTCGGGACTGGAAAGGCGGGTGCCGTAGACATATTCCGGCCCAAAACGCTGCCGCTGCCCCTCCAGAATAGAACCGTGCACGCCGTTGTCACAAACCACGACGACCAAATCGATGTTCTGTTCCACCGCCGTGACCAATTCCTGGCCCGTCATCATGAAACCGCCATCCCCGACAAAGGCGATTGCCGGGCGGTCGGGCCGGGCCAGGCGCGCGCCAATGGCGCCGGGCACGCCATAACCCATGGCACCGGAGACCGGGCCAGCCTGGCTATGGGCTTGGCGAAAGCGATAGAAGCGATGGATCCACCGGGCGAAGCTGCCGCCATCGGTCAAGATCACGGTTTCGGGCGGTGCCTGACGCTGCACTTCCTCTGCGATCAGGGATAGATCCACTGCACCATGCACCACGACGGCGCCGGGTTCGCTGCTATGCAAATAGGCCTGGTGCAATTCGTCGCGCCATGCCGAAACTTCCGCGATGTCCAACGCGCCCGGCGCGGTCAGCTTTTGCGCCAATGCCAGGCAGGCGGCGGCCGGGTCCGACAGCAGGGGCAGGGTGGCCTGGCAGCGGGCCAAGACCTCCCCGTCGGGATAGATCTGCAGCATATTCTGGCGTGGCCGGGGCAGGGCGCCGTCCTCGGCGCTGATGCCATCCATGCGGCTACCCACGGCGATTAACAGATCCGCGTCCTCCAGGGCCTGGCGCTGGTAGGGCAGGCGGTTAATCTCCAGATGTCCGGCATAGGCGCGGTGATCGTTGGGAAAGGTATCCTGGCGCCGATAGGCCGTCATGACGGGTGCGCCGGTGGCCTCCGCCAGGGCCAGCAAGGCGGCACCGGCATCTTGAATGGCGACAATCTCGCCCGATAACAACAAGGGCCGCCGGGCGGCGATGATCATTCGCGCCGCCTCACCCAGGGCTTCGTCGGCGGGCGCCACCGCCTGCCGCTTGCCGGGGCGGGGTATGGCAGGCTGGCTGACCGCGCCATCGGTCAGATCACGGGGCAAAATCAGCACCACCGGCCCCGGCCTTCCGGCAATGGACAGGGCCACCGCCCGCGCGGTAACGATGGCAACCTGATCCGCAGTATTGGGTTGCAGGACCGCCTTGGCGATGGGGGCGAACATGGCGGCCAGATCGATTTCCTGAAATGCCTCTCGTCCTTGCGAGGCGCTGGGTACGTGGCCGATGAACAACAGCAGGGGCGTGCTGTCCTGTTTGGCCGTATGTATACCAATGGCGGCGTTGGTGGCGCCGGGGCCGCGAGAGACGAACAGTGCAGCTGGCCGTCCCGTCAGTTTGCCAAAGGCTTCCGCGGCAAAGGCGCCGCCGCCTTCCTGCCGCGCCGTGACCAGCTTGATCTGATTGCGTTTGCGGCGCAGGGCTTCCAGAATCGCCAGGAAACTTTCGCCCGAAACGGTAAAGGCGGTATCGACGCCATGGGCGATCAAGGTATCGACCAGGACGTCGCCGCCCGTTACGATCTGTTCTGTCACATCATTCATGGCCCGAATGTGCCTGATGGCGGGCAATGCTACAAGTGTGCGGCGCGGGGCTGCGGGGGCATCGCATTTCGTGCTAGATTCAGAACGACAGGGAGGCGACATGATGCCGGATAAACCACAGCGCGTGGTGGCCGTTGGCGCGGTACAGGTAGATAACGAACGGGTTCGGGTAACCGAATACCGCTTTGCACCAGGGGCCGAGACGACACCGCATGTACATCAATGGGATTATGTGGTGGTGCCGTTAACTGATGGGGAATTGCTCGTCATTGCGCCTGATGGGGCCGAGAGCCAGGCGCATTTGACCAAAGGAATGTCTTACTATCGCCAGGCCGGCGTGGACCATAACGTCATCAACGCCGGCGCGGCGGAACTGGTCTTCATCGAGGTTGAGTTGAAGGCCCATCCCATTGCAAACGGTTAGAGAAATTTTCGATTAGTCTGTGTCGCAAGAGGAACTTAACTAATTGATTTAATTTATTTATTCTTAAAAATCTGAGCGCACTTGGATCAAGTGCGCTCAAGGCCCAAAGACCAAAACGGACAGAGGATAGAGCATGAAATTCCTGGGCAACGGCATAACCATCGAGTATGAGTTTTTCGGGCCGGAAGGCGCTCCCGTGGTGGTTTTGAGTCATTCGCTTGGCTCGTCCTCGATCATGTGGGCGCCGCAGCTGCCCGATTTGACGGAAAAATTCAGGGTACTGTGCTATGACACCCGCGGCCATGGCGGTACATCGGCGCCCGAGGGGCCCTATAGCCTGGATCAACTGGGGAACGACGCCCTGTCGCTGTTGGATGGCATGGATCTGCCCCAGGTGCACTGGGTCGGCCTGTCCATGGGCGGGATGATTGGCCAGAACCTGGCCTTGCGTCAGAACGGCCGCTTCAAAAGCCTGACCCTATGTGATACCTCGTCGCAAATTCCGGAAGCGGCGCGCGCCACCTGGGATGAACGCATAGCCTTGGCCACGGCTGGCGGGATGGCCCCCCTGGCGGGTCCCACCATGGAACGCTGGTTCACGGCGCCCTATAGGGCCGGCAAGCCATCGGCGGTAGACTCCATCAAAGCGCAATTCTTGGCAACGCCACCGGCCGGTTTTATCGGCTGTTGTCATGCCCTGAAGCAGCTGGATTATCTGGATCAGTTGCACACCATTGATCTGCCAACCATGATCATCGTCGGTGCCGAGGATACCGGCACCCCGGTCGCTGCATCCAAGGCCATGCACGCCCGCATCGCTAATTCACAACTGACAATCCTGCCCCAGGCCGCCCACCTGGCCAACGTCGAACAGGCGGAAGCGTTCAGCCGGGCGTTGCTGGGTTTCCTAAAGGCGCAATAGCTTGCTGCTATTTCCCGTGCGCCCGGGCCAGGGAGGCGATGGCGGCGGGAAGGGCACCCTCGCCATAGGGGATGCCGAGAATTTGGAAGACCGCTTCGATACTGGCCAGGGTGCCCAGGATCATGGGTTCGTTAATATCGCCCATATGGCCGATGCGGAAGGCCTTGCCATCCAGCTGTCCCAACCCGCCGCCCACGGCAACGTTGAAACGGTCGCGCAGCAGGCTTTGAAAGGCCTTGGCATCGAAGCCTTCGGCCATCCGTATGGTGGTAATGGATTCGGCCCGCTGTTCGGGCACCAGGGCGTTAAGTTCCATCGCCCCGGCCGTCGCCCAGGCTTCCACCGCTGCCCTTGTGCAATTGCCCAGACGCCGATGCCGGGCAAAGGCGGCCTCCAGGCCCTCTTCCTCCAGCATGACCAAAGCCTCGCAAAGGGCAAAGATCATATGTTCCGGCGCGGTGCCGGCGAACCACCTGTAGGCCTCGGGATTCTTATCCATGTCGCGGCTGCGCCAATCCCAATAGCTGCGGGGGCTGCCGCCCTGGTTGCCCACCGCCCGGGCTTTCCCGTTCACCGCGTTGAAGCCGAGTCCAGGCGGGCACATCAAACCTTTTTGCGAACCGCCGATGGCGACATCGACGCCCCATTCGTCCATGCGGAAATCGGTGCAGGCGAGTGATGCAATAACATCAACGACAAGCAGGGCGCCATGACCCGCCGCGTCGATGGCCTGGCGGACCGCCTGTATATCCGAGGTGATGCCACTGGCGGTTTCCGTATGCACCATCAGGATCGCGCGGTATGCGCCGGCCGTATCGGCCCGCAAACGGTCTTCGACCTGGTTTGGGTCAATGGCATGCCGCCAATCATTGTCAATAGTGTCGATCGTGACGCCCAATTGTTTCGCCACGGCTCCCCAGGCGAAAGAAAACAGGCCGGTTTCAGGCACCAAGACCTTGTCGCCAGGCGAAAGTATATTTGACAGGGCGGCTTCCCAGGCCCCATGACCGTTGGAGGCGTAGATGAACACCTCCCCTTCGGTCTTGAAGATGGGGCGAATATCATACAGGCATTGCCGCGCCAGCGCGATGAAGTCGGGACCGGAATATTCCCAGGCCGGCTGGTGCATCGCCCGCAGGACCCGCTCCGGGATATTAGTGGGGCCTGGGGTTTGAAGAAAATTGCGTCCCCGCCGTACGGTCATGATCGCGTCCTTTATCTTTCTCTCGAGCAATTTTCAATTAGACGGAGTCGCTCTCGCGACTTAGGTAATTGGCTTAATTTCTCTATTGTTAAAGCGTCTGAGCATGTTTGAAGGAAACATGCTCTGGGGCCCTAATTCAAAAATCCGTACTCAACAAAAGGAAAAGCCCGCCATGGCAATTGGGGCGGGCTTGCAATCCACAACCTTGACCCTGTCGCTAACGGGCGGCGCTCAACATTTCCTGCAAGACGGCTATTTTACCATCCGCCAGACGCCGTTGCTCGCCTTCTTCCGCCGCAGCCACTTCGTCGCTGGCCGCCTGAATGCGTTGTTCCAGGTTTGCCCGGTCCATATCGGCGACCGGTACGGCTTCCTCCGCCAGCACGACCAAGCGGTCGGCGGCGACTTCGGCAAAACCGCCGGCAATATAGATCCGGTCGGGGTTGTCACCGGCGCCTTCAACCTCGATAATTCCGGCTCGAAGAGCCGAAATGAGTGGCGCATGTCCCGGCAGGACGCCAAAATCGCCCTCCATCCCCGGCATGGCCACGGCGTCCGCTTCCACCGACATTAACAGCCGGTCGGGTGATACCAATTCGAATGCGACCTTGTCGGCCATCCTATCCGTGCCTCTCGCTACTTTATCAGGCCGCTTCCGCCGCCATTTTTTTGGCTTTTTCAGTCGCTTCTTCGATGGTGCCGACCATGTAGAAGGCCTGTTCCGGCAATTCATCATGCAGACCGGCGCAGATTTCCTTGAAACCCTTGACGGTGTCTTCGACCTGGACAAAGGTGCCTGGCGTGCCGGTGAAGATTTCCGCCACATGGAAGGGCTGGGAGAGGAAGCGTTGAATTTTCCGGGCCCGGGCCACGGTCAGTCGATCCTCTTCCGACAATTCATCCATGCCCAGAATAGCAATGATGTCCTGCAGGGCCTTGTATTGTTGCAGGATGCGCTGCACTTCGCGGGCGGTGTCGTAATGCTCCTGACCCAGGACGCGGGCGTCCAGAATACGTGATGTCGAATCCAGGGGATCCACCGCCGGATAAATGCCCAGTTCGGCAATCTGCCGGGACAGCACCGTCGTGGCATCCAGATGGGCGAACGATGTCGCGGGCGCCGGATCGGTCAAATCATCGGCTGGCACATAAATCGCCTGGACCGAGGTGATGGAGCCCTTGGTGGTGGTCGTGATCCGCTCCTGCAAAGTGCCCATGTCCGTCGCCAGGGTGGGCTGATAGCCCACGGCCGAGGGAATGCGGCCCAACAACGCCGAGACTTCCGAACCGGCCTGGGTAAAACGAAAGATGTTATCAACGAAAAACAAAACGTCGCGGCCTTCGTCGCGGAACTGTTCCGCCACTGTCAGGCCGGCCAGACCGACCCGGAGGCGAGCGCCAGGCGGTTCGTTCATCTGTCCATACACCAGGGAGGCTTTCGAACCTTCGCCGTCCAGGTTGATAACGCCTGATTCGATCATTTCATGATACAGGTCATTGCCTTCGCGGGTCCGCTCGCCCACACCGGCGAAAACCGAATAGCCGCCATGGGCGTTGGCGATGTTGTTGATCAATTCCATGATAATCACGGTCTTGCCCACGCCGGCGCCGCCGAACAGGCCGATCTTGCCACCCTTTACGTACGGGGCCAGCAAATCGACGACCTTGATGCCGGTGGCCAGCATCTCGGTCTCGGTCGATTGCTCGATGAATGCGGGGGCTTCCTGATGGATGCCGCGGGTCATCTCGCGGCTGATGGGGCCGCGTTCGTCGACCGGTTCGCCCACCACGTTCATGATCCGGCCCAGGGTTGCCGCGCCGACCGGTACCGTGATCGCCTGGCCCGTGGCGGTGACTTCCTGGCCGCGGACCAGACCTTCCGTGGTGTCCATGGCGATGGTTCGCACCGCGGATTGGCCCAGATGCTGGGCGACCTCCAGGACCAGGGTGCGGTCCTTCTGTTTAATTTCCAGGGCAGAAAGGATCGCCGGTAATTCTCCCTCGAACTGTACATCGACAACGGCGCCGATGACCTGGTGAACCCGTCCCACAAGTTGGCTGGTCATATTCAAACTTCCCTTGGACTATCCGTAACGTGGTAAATTCCGCTGCTCGCGCTATAGCGCTTCGGCACCGGAAACAATTTCAATCAATTCCTTGGTGATGATGGCCTGACGGGTGCGGTTGTAGGTCAGGGTCAGGCCCTCAATCATATCGCCGGCGTTGCGCGTGGCACTGTCCATCGAGGTCATGCGCGCCGCATGTTCCGCCGCACCGCTTTCCAGCAACGCGCGATAGATCTGTACCGCCATGTTGCGGGGCACCAGAACGCCCAGCAGATCGTTTTCTTCCGGCTCGTATTCATAGATGGCGCCGCCCAGATCCACTTCGCTGTCAGCTGCTGCGATTGCTTCCGGGTCCGGCAATTTAACGGGGATCAGCTGTTGGTTGGTGACGACCTGGCTTATCACCGACTTAAAGGCGTTGTAATAGACGGTGCAAACATCAAACTCGTCGTCCGCGAACATTTGCGCGATTTGTTCGGCGATCGGCCGCGCATTGGCAAAGGAAAGCTGGCGAACCTCGCGCAAGGTGACGTATTCGACAATCAGGTCAGCCAGATCCCGGCGCAGGCTTTCCTGGCCCTTGCGGCCGACACAATACAATTTGACGGTCTTGCCGGAATTCCGCAATTCGATGACGCGCCGACGTACCGCCCGGACGATGTTGCTGTTAAATGCGCCGCATAGCCCGCGTTCCGCCGTGACAACCACCAGCAGGTGGACATCATCCTTGCCGCTGCCCACGACCATGGGCGGAGCGGTATCCAGGCTGGGCAGATTGGACGCGACCGAGGCGATCATCCGTTCCATGCGCTCGGCATATGGACGTGATTGCTCGGCGGCCTCCTGAGCCCGGCGCAGCTTGGCCGCGGCCACCATTTGCATGGCCTTGGTGATCTTCTGCGTCGAGGTGACGGAGGTGATCCGGTTCTTTAGTTCTTTCAGGTTTGCCATGGGTCGGCGCCTTCAACTCTCCGGCAGATTAAACATGCTGGCTACAGTGACCGCGTTCGGTTTTGCTGGCCGCCGGTCAAGCGAACTTTTTCGTAAAGTCTTCCAGAAATTCGCGCAGTTGCTTGTCCACGTCGTCGGAAAGGTCACCGCTGTCGCGAATGGCGGCAAGTATTTCCGGCTTTTTTTCGCGAATTTCATTCAGAAATTCCTGCTCGAAGCGGCCAATTTCGCTGACCGCGATCCGATCAAGATATCCTCGTACGCCGGTAAAGATGGAAACCACCTGTTCCTCGACCGCCATGGGCACGTACTGGTCCTGTTTTAGCAATTCGGTAAGGCGCACGCCGCGATTTAAAAGCTGTTGCGTGGAGGCATCCAGATCAGAGCCGAACTGGGCAAAGGCCTCCATCTCGCGATATTGGGCCAATTCAAGCTTGATGGTACCGGCCACCTTTTTCATGGCCTTCACCTGGGCCGCCGAACCCACGCGCGAGACCGACAGGCCGACGTTAATGGCGGGGCGGATACCACGATAGAAGAGGTCAGACTCAAGGAAAATCTGGCCATCGGTGATGGAAATCACGTTGGTCGGAATATAGGCCGAGACGTCATTCGCCTGGGTCTCGATGACGGGCAGGGCTGTAAGCGAACCCAGGCCATTCGCTTCGTTCATCTTGGCGGAACGTTCCAAAAGACGCGAATGCAGATAGAAAACATCGCCCGGATAGGCCTCGCGCCCTGGCGGGCGGCGCAGCAACAGGGACATTTGACGGTAGGCCACGGCCTGTTTGGTCAAATCATCATAGACGATAACCGCGTGCATTCCGTTGTCGCGAAAATACTCCCCCATGGTGCAGCCGGCATAGGGGGCCAGGAACTGCAAGGGTGCCGGTTCCGAGGCGGTGGCCGCGACGACGATGGAATATTCCATCGCGCCATTGTCTTCCAGGGTCTTGACGATCTGGGCAACGGAGGAACGTTTCTGGCCGATGGCGACATAAATGCAGTACAGCTTTTTCGATTCGTCGTCGCCCTGATTAATGGATTTCTGGTTGATGAAGGTATCGATCGCCACGGCCGTCTTGCCGGTCTGGCGGTCACCAATGATCAACTCGCGCTGGCCACGGCCCACGGGGACCAGGGAGTCGAGCGCCTTCAGGCCGGTCTGCATCGGTTCATGCACCGACTTGCGGGGGATAATGCCCGGCGCCTTGACGTCGACCAGCCGGCGTTCCTCGCTTTCAATGGGGCCTTTGCCATCAATCGGATTGCCCAGGGCGTCGACCACGCGGCCTAGCAGGCCCTTGCCCACCGGCACGTCGACGATATCGCCGGTACGTTTTACAATGTCGCCTTCCTTAATGGCGCTGTCGTTGCCGAAAATCACGACGCCGACGTTGTCGCTTTCCAGGTTCAAGGCCATGCCCTTGATACCGCCAGGGAATTCGACCATTTCGCCGGCCTGAACTTGATCCAGACCATAAACACGGGCGATACCATCACCCACCGACAACACTTGGCCGACTTCCGAGACTTCTGCCTCGGTACCAAAGTTGGCGATCTGCTCCTTCAGGATGGCAGATATTTCTGCAGCCCGCAGATCCATTACTCAACTCCTCTCATGGCAAATCTGAGATTTTGAATTTTCGTTCGCAGCGATGAATCGACCATGCGGGAGCCGATCTTGACGATCATGCCCCCCAGAATGCTTTCATTTACCGCCGTTTCAACTTGCACTTCGGTTTTCATGGCCGCCGCCAATTCAGCCTTGATCTTGGCCAGTTGCCCATCGTTCAGGCTGTGGGCCGAGGTCACCTCGGCCACCACTTCGCCACGGTGAGCGGCCAACATGGCGCGGAACGCCCGGATCATATCACGCAGCGCGAAAAGCCGGCGGTTCTGCGCCACGACGGCGACGAAATTACACACCACTTTTGATGCGCCGGCCTTTTCCAACAGCGCGGCCATGCCCCGGCTCTGATCCTCGGCGGCGATCACCGGGCTGCGCAACAACCGATCCAAATCGTCCGATTGTTCAATCATGCCGCCGAGATCGGCGACATCAGCGGCCACTTCATCCAGCGCACCACTATCGCGCGCGATTTCAAACAGGGCGGTGGCGTACCGTCCTGCGATGCCGGATACGACGCTTGCTTCGGCTGACACGTTCGTGGGGTCCTCGTCGCGGAATTAAATTATACAGCTAACCGGGCTTAAGCCCCTGAATTCATGCGCAGAAACTTACGACAATCCGTTCTCTATCACAGTCTCATCGTAAGGCGCGGCGTTTCGTAGCATAGCCACCCGGTCCTGGCAAGCAGCGACGGCGCTTCCCGGCGCCCGAGCTGGAAAACACCGCTTAGATGACATTGTTTTTTTTGAAATTTTCCAATTGCGACGAGCTGAGGCCGAGGCGTTCGCGATAGATTTTGTCGTTCCAGTCGCCCAGCCTGGGTCCAAGGGTATCAATTCCGCCAGGCGAGGCGGATAGCCTCGGCAGCACATCGGGGACGACCACTTCGCCCAACAGCGCGTGCTGCATACGATGCAGGGTGCCGCGTGCCTCGAACTGTGGGTCGGCGAAGATATCGGCAATGGAATTGATGGCGGCACAGGGAACATCGCCTTTCGCACAGACCGCCACGACCTCGGCCGTGGGCCTGGCAGTGGTAAAGCTGGTCACCACGCCGTCGATGAGGGCGCGGGCCTGGACACGGTCGGCGGTGGTGGGATGGCTATGGGCCAGATCGGGCCGATCCAGCACGTTGCAGGCCATGCGTTGCCAGATCTTGTCGGACGTGCACGCGATGGCCACCCAGCCGCCGTCCCTGGTGGCGAAATGACCATGCGGGCAGACATTTCGGGTGCCCAAACCTTCCCGCTCCCGCACCGTGCCATGCCGGGCATAGGCCGGGGCCAGTTCGTCCAGCACCCGGAATATGCTTTCGAACAAGGCCACGTCAACGACCTGGCCCAGGCCGGTTTTGTCCACCGCACGCAACGCCATCAACACACCGATGGCGCCGAACAGGCCGGAGATATAGTCGGCCAATGAAGTCGAACCTGGCGTTACCGGTGCTTCCCCGGGCATGCCCGCCAGATAGGTCAGGCCGCCGACCGCATGCGCAATACGGGCGAAACCCGGGCGGTCGCGATAAGGGCCATCCTGGCCATAGCCGCTGACCTGCAACATGATCAACTTTGGATTGATGGCCTGTAAAACATCATAACCCAGGCCCCATTTCGCCAATGTGCCGGGACGGAAATTCTCGCAAACCACATCCGCCTGCCGTACCAGGCGCTTGAACAATGCGGCGCCCTCGGGCGCTTTCAGGTTCAAAGTGATGGAATGTTTGTTACGCGCCTCGCTAAGCCAGGCCAGACTGCTGTCGGATATTTCGGTCGCGGTGCCGAATTGCCGCAGGGGGTCGCCGCCGCCCGGTTGCTCTACTTTGATGACCTCGGCGCCGAATTCGGCCAGAATAGTCGCGGCGAACGGCGCGGCGATAAAGGTTGCCAGATCCAGTACGCGAACACCCTCCATAGGTCTTGCAGATGACCGTGCCGGCGCATTATCGTCCGTCGGGCTCATCGTCCCAAGACCTCTGGATTAATGACATTGATGGGTGATCCGGCGGCGTAGGCCGTAATCTGGTCAAAGATATCCGAGAACTGGAGCTCGTATTCCTCGGCGGTGACGTAGCCGATGTGCGGCGTACAGACCACGTTCTCCATGTTCAGCAAGGGGTGGGAGGGATCCAGCAACGGCTCGTCTTCATAAACATCCACCGCCGCCATGCCGGGCCGCCCCGCGCCCAGGGCCGCCACCAGGGCGCCCGGCTCGATCAACGGCGCGCGGCTGGTGTTGACCAGCAAGGCCGTCGATTTCATTTCAGCCAGGTCGGCGGCGGTGACAATGCCGCGGGTCGCTTCATAGAGGCGCATATGCAGCGACAGAACATCGCATGCGGCAAAGAACGCCGCCTTGCCGTCCGCGACCGCATAGCCATCCGCCTTTGCCCTGGCGCGTGATTCAGGGCGGGCCCAGATCAGGATGTGCATGCCGAACGCCCTGCCATAGCCGGCAACGACGCGGCCAATACGGCCATAGCCGTAAATGCCCAGCGTGCGCCCCCCCAAACTGTTGCCAACGCCCACCTGCCAGGTGCCGGCCTTCAGCGCGGCCATTTGCTGGGGAATTTGCCGCATGGCGGCCAGGATCAGGCCCCAGGTCAATTCCGCGGTGGCGTAGGATGGCGTGTCCGCGTGCTGGTTGGACGAAACGACAATGCCCAGGCGGGTGCAGGCGTCCACATCAATGTGCGGATAGACGCTCCGCTGGCTGATCAATTTCAGCTTCGGCAGACGCGCCAGCAAAGGCGCGCGTATTTTCGTCCGCTCCCGGATTAAGACCAGGGCTTCGGTCTCGGCCAGTCGCGCGGTAAGGGCATCAACCTCCTGGACGTGATCATTCCAGATCGTGACTTCGTAACCATCCAGCTTGGCGAAGCTGGGCAAGGCCCGCAGGGTGTCGTGATAGTCATCAAGTATGGTGATTTTCATGGTTGCGCCGCCTGATCAGTCCCCTAAAAACCGCGATCACCGAACGCCTATGTACCGGCGATCTGGGCCGCTTTGACCGAAGCCCTGACCACCGGGATTTCGTCGTCGGCCAAAGGTTGCATGAAAGTCTTGCGGGCCAGTGCGGCCTCGATATAGGGGGCCAGTTCGGTCGCCTTCGCCGCCGCCTTCGCTGTTTGTTTCGCCTTGAACGCGGGTAGCACATCCGCTGCGAACAATTCCAGGGACTCGCATATATCGCTGTGAAGATTGCGCCCGGCCTGTTGCAAAAAAATGATCTGATCAACCCCGGCCTCTTCAAACTCGGCGACATGTCCCGCCAGATCGCCGGGCGTGCCGATGCCCGAGTTATGGGTGCGGGCCCGTTTGACGGAGGCGATCAAATCCTCGGTCTTGGAGCCGTGCTGGGCCAGATATTCTTCCCATAAGTTTGTCCGGCCCGGCACCGTATCGTGGGCGACCAATGCATTCATGGCATAGCCGAAAAATTCAAAATTCACCTGGCCCCGGCGAATGGCCTCCTCCCGGTCCTTGTGCAGGGAAAAATTCGAAACGATGGCGATGTTGGCGTTCACGGCGTGGCCCACGGGGACGCAGTCTTCGCTTTTGATGATGCCGTAATAAATATCGGCCCAGGTTTTCGCTTCCTCCCGGTCCAGGAACGAGAACGCCAGGGCGCCAACACCCAGAGATGCCGCGATCTTGATGGTATCGCGGTTGGTGCAGGCCATCCACATGGGTGGATGCGGTTTCTGCAATGGTTTGGGCAGAACATTCCGGCAGGGCATGGCAAAATGTTCGCCCTGAAAGCCGGGATAGGGCGTCATCACCATCATATTCGCGATCTGCTCCGCCGCCTCGATGGCCATGGCGCGCTTTTGCCTGGCAGGGATATCAAAACCACCCAGTTCCAGCCGGGTCGCGCCCTCGCCAATACCGAAATCGACCCGGCCGTTGGAGATCAGATCAAGGGTGCTCAGGCCCTCGGCCGTGCGGGCGGGATGATTGTAGTTCGGGATCACCTGGCGGATGCCGTGGCCCAGACGGATATTTTTGGTCTGCCCGGCGGCGGCGGCCAGAAAGACTTCCGGCGAGGAGCAATGGGAATATTCATCCAGGAAGTGATGCTCCACTGCCCAGGCATGGTCGATACCCAGCCTGTCGGCCAGTACAATTTGCTCCAGCGCCTCCTGAAACAGGCGATGCTCGTCACCTTCTTTCCAGGGGCGGGGTAATTGCAGTTCATAAAAGACACCGAATTTCATATAACTAATCTCTCAATCGTAAAGGCGGGCTGCGGATTGCGTCCCGCTGCGTGCCGGATCGCTTGCGGGAAAGAATAGCAAATCACCAAGCCAAGGCAAAATCGATAGGGCGGCGGATATGGCGGACGATCTTCGTGCCTGGTTGCAGGCGCTGCCGAAAGTGGAATTGCATCTGCATCTTGAAGGCGCCATTCCCCTTTCGGCCTTGTGGCGGTTGATGCAGAAATATGGTGGCGACCCTGGTGTGCCCAGCGAGGCGGATTTGCGCCAGCGCCTCACCTATCGGGATTTTCCCGACTTCATTGCGGCCTGGATCTGGAAGAACGGCTTTATCCGCTCTTACGAAGATTTTTCATTCATTGCCGAGGCGGTGGCCCGGGACTTGGCACGACAGAATATCCGCTATGCGGAGGTGTTTTTCTCCCCCACCCGTTTTCTCGATCAGGGCTTGGAGCCGCAGGGCCTGGCGCAGGCTATCCGAAAGGGACTGGATCGGGTGCCGGAGGCGGAAGTCTGGTTGATTGCCGATCTGGTCCGTGATCATGGCCCGGAACAGGCGCGGCAAACCCTGGCCCAGATACGCGAGGTGATGGATTGCGGTATCATCGGGATTGGTATTGGCGGCTCGGAGCATCTGTATCCCCCCGAGCCCTTCGCCCCGGTCTATGAAACGGCGCGCCGTCTTGGCCTCCGTACCTCGGCGCACGCGGGTGAAGCTGCGGGGCCGGAGAGTATTCGCGGCGCGGTGGAGGCCTTGGCCGTCGATCGTATCGGGCATGGTATTGCCGCCCGTCAGGACGCAGCCGTCATGGCCCTCTTGGCGGAACGGCAGATACCTTTGGAACTGTGCCCTTTGTCCAATGTGGCCACCGGCTCCATCGCCGCGATCAGTGATCATCCGGTGCGGGAATTCTGGCAGGCGGGCCTGATGCTGACCGTCAATACGGATGATCCGGGCATGTTCCATAACTCCATGGTAGGTGAGTTCATGGCGTTGCACGAAGTCTTTGGTTTTGACCGGGACGAGATTCGCGCCCTGATCCTGAACGGCATCGACGCTTCATGGCAGGCGGCGGGCCGTAAAATTGCCCTGCGGCAGGCGTTTCTGGATGATCCGGCCTGGCAGGCATGACCGTGACAAATGCAAGATCGATGGTTAGTCTGGAGACAGCTTTTTGGGTGGAGGAGATAAGATGACCGCGGATGCACATGGGGATGCGGACGTCGCCCTGCGGGTCAGGGCGCTGGAATCTCTGTTATTGGAAAAAGGCCTGGTGGAAAGTCCGGCGATCGACGAGATCATCGATCTGTTCGAAAACCGCCTGGGCCCGCAAAATGGCGCCAGGGTTGTGGCCCGGGCCTGGAGCGACCCGGAATTCAAGGCCCGGCTGCTGGCCAATGCCACCGATGCCATTGTCGAAATGGGCTACGAGGCGGTGCAGGGCGAGGATATGGTGGTGGTGGAGAATACCCCACGGGTCCACAATCTGGTGGTCTGCACGCTGTGTTCCTGCTTTCCATGGGCGACTTTGGGCCTGCCGCCGGTCTGGTATAAATCCGCCCCCTATCGCTCCCGCGCGGCCTCGGACCCGCGGGGCGTGCTGCTGGAATTCGGCACCGCGGTCGCCGACGAGGCGGAGGTGCGGGTCTGGGACAGCAATGCCGAACTGCGTTACATGGTGCTGCCCGAACGGCCCGCCGGCACCGATGCCATGGGCGAGGATGAATTGCTGGCCCTGGTAACGCGGGATTCCATGATCGGCGTTACCCGGGCGTTGGCGCCATGAACGGTATTCACGATATGGGTGGCATGCATGGTTTCGGGCCCATCGTGCGGGAAGCGGACGAGCCGGTCTTTCACCACGAATGGGAGGGCAAGGCCCTGGCCCTGGCCCGCATCGCCCTGGCGGGCGGGCTTTTCAATCTGGATGAGTTTCGCCACGTGATGGAGCGTATGCCGCCGGTGCAATATCTCTCCATCAGCTATTACGAACGCTGGCTGGAAGGCGCCATTGCCCTGTTGGCGGAAAAGGGCGTGATCAGCGCCGACGAGTTCACCGCCCGCCTGACCGCGTTGGCGGAGGCGGGGTCATGACGCGCGTCATAACCCGAAAGGTCGTGCAAGGCCTGTACAAGCGCACCGGCACGGCGCGGGTCGATGCCGATATCGCCGCCTCCTTCAAGGCCGGGGACGGCATCCGGGCCCGCAATATCAATCCCACGGGCCACACCCGTCTGCCCCGCTATATCCGCGGCAAACAGGGACAAATCGCCAAGGATCATGGGGTTTTCCAATTCGCCGACAGCCTGGCCCATGGCGGCGGCAAACAGCCCCAGCATCTCTATTCCGTTCGCTTCACGGCGCAGGAATTATGGGGTGCCGGCGCGCCGGCCCGGGACAGCCTGTATATCGACCTGTGGGACGATTATCTGGAACCACATGATGCAGACGCTTGATGCAGGCGCCTGATGCGTAAGCTGTTGGCCGTGCCGGACCTGGGCATGCCGCCACGGCAGGGCGGCGCGGCCCAGCCCGGCGATCCGCAAGGCCCGGTCTTTCAGCAACCCTGGCAGGCCCACGCCTTCGCCATCGTCATGACCCTGTATGAAAACGGCCACTACACCTGGCCCGATTGGGATGATTATCTGGGCCATGAGATCCAGTCGCCGGACCATTTTGGCGGCGCCGCCCCGGCGGCAGCCGAACCGCCCGATAACGACCGCGCCAACTACAATCAATTCCTGTCCGCCTGCGAGGCCGACGGCGAAAACTATTACCACTACTGGCTGGCCGGCCTGGAAAAGCTGCTGGACGTCAAAGGGATGGTCAGTGCGGAGGCATTGGCGGCCCGGATCGCGGCGATCGCCAAGGTGGAGGCGGCCGGCCCCCGCTTCAAGGCCGGTGACCGGGCCAAGGTGCTGGATATCGAACTATTGGGCCATAGTCATTTGCCGCATTACATTCGCGGCGTCACGGGCGCGGTGGCGCGCGACCACGGCGCCCGCGTCTTCCCCGATAGCCACGGCCACAACAAGACGGATGCCTTGCAGCACGTCTATACGATCCGCTTTCAGGCCACGGAGATCTGGGGCGCAACGGCTGATCCCCGCCAGAGCTTGAATTTTAGTCTGTGGGATTACCAGTTGGAGCCAAGCTGATGCCTGGCCCCAATTGAGCAAAATTCTCAGAACGCGATGACGTTGCGCGCCACTTCGCCGGTTTTTAGCTGGGCCATGGCGTCGTTGATATCTTCCAGCTTGATGCGGCCGGAGATCATCTGGTCCAGTTTCAGATCGCCGCGCAGATAGAATTCCACCAGACGGGGCATATCGACCCGAAAGCGGTTGGAGCCCATGGCGGAACCCTGGATTTTCTTCTCCTGCAGGAACTCCGGCCCATGCAATTCGATATTGGTGCCCACGGGGACCATGCCGATGATGGTGGCCGTGCCGCCGCGCCGCAGGGCGCGGAAGGACTGCTCGGCGGTAACTTTCAGGCCCACGGCCTCGAATGAATAATGCACGCCGCCATCGGTCAAGGCGCGGATCTGCTTGACCACGTCGCCGTCGGCGGGGTTGACCACGTCCGTGGCGCCGAATTCCTTGGCCAGGTTCAATTTGGAGCCGAGCATATCGATCGCGATGATCTGCCCCGCACCGGCAATTGCGGCGCCGTTGATGGCCGAGAGGCCAATGCCGCCACAGCCAAAGACGGCGACGCTGGAGCCCGGCTCGACCTTGGCCGTATGGAATACCGCGCCGACCCCGGTCATCACGCCGCAACCGATCAGGGCGGCGCGGTCCAGGGGCATATCCGCGCGCACCTTCACCACGGAATGTTCATGGGTCAGGATGTATTCCGCATAGGAGGATAGATTGGCGAACTGACCCACCACTTCGCCGTTCTGGGTCAGGCGTTGCTGGCCGTCCTTGGCCCGCTGTACCATGGGGCTTAGGCAGAGCGACATGCGCCCGGTCAGGCAGAATTCGCATTCGCCGCAGAAGGTGGAGAGGCAGGTGATCACATGATCGCCCGGCTTCACATAGGTCACGTCCTCGCCCACCGCCTCGATAACGCCGGCGCTTTCATGGCCCAGGACACAGGGGCAGGGGATGGGATACAGCCCTTCGATGAAATGCAGATCGCTATGGCAGACACCGGCGAAAACCGTGCGCACCAGAACCTCGCGCCGCGCCGGTTTGTCGATCTCGATTTCCTCGATGGTCAGGGGCGCATGGGCCTCCCGCATTACCGCGGCTTTCGCTTTCATCGTGTACTCCTCCCAATATCAAGAATTGTTGGCCCGACTGTATCCTGGACCGAGGCCGTTCAGCCAGTGCTATTCGGCCTGGGGCGCATGAAAGCCGGGTCAGCCCAATCTGACTCCGAGCCCTTCTAGATTGGCCCGGAGCCTGACGTAAAACGGGGACATCATACGAGGCCGCAACGCGAGAAGCTCTGTCTTGCTGGTAAACAATTTGGTGTCCCCGTTTTGCGGGCGATGCCCCACCTAAAATCCAATGGTAGAAACTTTCCGTAAAAACCAATGGTAGACCCCGTGTCTCGCGCGGTTATTCGCGGGATGCCGGGGATGGCCATTTATCGGGATGAGGTTGTATGAGTTCGATGAGCGTGCCGTCTGGATCCATACAGATCGCGATGTCGGCCATGCCGTCTTGACAAAGCTGTGGCTCGGATATGAACGCGACGCCTTGCTCTCTCAGGCGCAAGTAGGCTTCCCGCAAATCGCTTGCGGCAAGACAAAGCCGAACGATCCCAAGGTCGGCGTTGGACAGGGGCTCTGCCGGCGTCTGGTCTGCGAATTCGATCAGATCCAGTTTGGGGAAGCCACGGCCCAGTTGCATGATGCAGGCTCTGGCCCTGGCCGTCGCCGCAAGGCCCAGGGCGCGGGCACAGGCTTCCGGCATTTCCGCGACGCCGGCCTCAGAGTCTAGGCCCAGATAGGGTATGCCGGGCCGGTAACCTTCAAAGCCCAGCTTCTCATAGAAAGCGACTGACCGTTCCAGATTGCTGACATTGATATTGATGTGGCCCCAGGCGAACTGCGGTACCTGATCGTTCATGGGCGGCTCCTATCTAGAAATGGCACCGGGTCAGGAGTTGATCGCCCGTGGACCGGCCGTTACCTGCCCGGTTGGCCAACAAAAAATTCATAACCAAAGCTGTCGCCGAACAGTCTTCGAGTTTCGATTTCTTGCCGCGTCGTCTCCACGACACGAAGTGCTTCATGGTCATCTCTGTATTTCTCGCGCAGTTTCGGCAGTTTTTCGCTTAGCGGCGTATAGTAATCTTCCCACCAGGCCGCGTCGGGCAGCGTAAAATGCCCTACCAATTCATAGCCTTGCATGCGGAACATATCCGCGACACTTGTCACATCCGTCATCGCCGGGTACGCGTCGGCAAAAAAGGTAGCCGCCTTGGCGGGACGTTCGGGTGCCAACCACACCAGTTCCGTGACCGCAAGATAGCCGCCCGGTTTTAAAAGCGGCCTCCAGGCGTCAAGCGCGTGCGCGAAGCCCATGATATATGCCGAGCCCTCGGCCCAGATCAGATCGAAGTGATGTTCCGGAAAAGCCAGTTCGTTCATATCCAGCGCCAAGACCTCAACCCGGTCCGTGGCCCCCGCCTTTTCGACGCGCGCCTTCAACTGGTCCAGGTACTCCTCACAAATGTCGACGGCTGTTATATGACCATGAACTTCCTGGGCCAGAACCACCGTCTGCATGCCCGGACCACAGCCAATATCAAGAACCCTGGGCTTGTCAGGCAAACCGCTGCATAGGGAGAGCGCTTTTCGCGTGGCGTCATCGCAACCCGGTCCCTGCCGTGGCAAACCGCGCTGCACGTCCAGGAAAATTTCCCAAAGCCGCGGGTTTTCTTCCATCGAGGACCGGACCGTTTTCTGCGTTACCCCGTCCTTACTCCGCCGCGTCCGCCAGTTTCGGATCGGGCGCGCGGCCCATCCATTTCTGGAAGACGGGGGTCTCGGGTGGATCCAGGGTGGTATCGGCCTTGCAACGGGCCTTCAACTCTTCCACGGTGCCGCCGAAATCGAACAGCGGGACGTCGCCCCGCTCGGCCGCCATGCGGCGGCGCAGATCCTCGGTGCCGCGCTGATCCACGCCGTAATCGGGGCCCAGGACAACGCCATAGCGTTTCGCTCCTTCGATGGTGATCAGACCACGCCGTGCGTCAAGCGCGACGATGCCGGGGTCGCGTTTTAGCCGGTCGCCCCAGCCGCCGCCGCCCCAGGTATTGAAATACAGGATATCGCCGGTATCGACCTTGATCCGGTCGCATTTCGATGCCATCCATTCCTGACTGCCGTCCGCCCGCACCATCAACTTGTTGCTGCGCGCGCCCGGCAGGCCGCCATTGACGCCCCAGGGGTGGGTCAGCCAGCGGTCGTCATGGATGGAAATGTTGCCCGGCTCCAGGAATTGATAACCCATTGACAGACCGTTGCCGCCCCGGTGCAGGCCTGGCCCGCCGCTGTCGGCAATGGTTTCGTACTGCACGATGCGCAGGGGGAAATAGGCTTCCAGAAATTCGTTCGGCACGTTGGTAAAGGCCGGCCACAGGGAATGGCCATCGGCGCCATCGCCGGCCGGTCGGCCCGGAATACCGCCAAAACCGATCTGGTAGAGCTGGTACCACTCGCCGTTCTTGTCATAGCCCGAATACATGAAATGGGGGCTGTCGGAAAAACCGGCGGCGCACAAGGCGTCCGGCGAGCCCTGGCCCAACAATCCGCTCATGATATCAAAGATGCGGCCCAGCAGATGGGTCCGGCAGCTCAACGCCGCCGGGCGGATCGGCTTCAATATGGTGCCGCGCGGAATGCGCACTTCCACCAGATCATAGAAACCATCGTTGAACAGGATCTGCGGGTCGAACATATTGATGAAGAAGGCGCCCAGAAACATCTTGAACATCTCTTCATTCAACAGAAAATTGACCGAACTGATGGATTGCGGGTCCGTGCCTTCAAAATCGAAGATCGCCTTGTCCCCCTCGCGCCACAGGGTACAGGCGATTTTGTAGGGGCCCATGCCAACGCCATCGTCGTCAATATAATCCTCGAAATATTGTTTCGTCTCGGGGATCACCTGTTTCAGGATGGTGCCCATGGCGCGCTTGTTGCGCTCCAGCATCTCGTCCATGGCGGTGATGAATTCATCAACACCGAAACGCTCGCAACTTTCCACCACCCGCCGTTCGGCCAGGCGCAACGCGGCAATGATGGCGTTGAAATCGGATCGGTTCCATTCCGGCAGGCGGCAGTTGCGCAGGATCAACTCCAGAATTTCCTGGTTCAGGACGCCCTTTCGGTAGATCTTGATGGGCGGGATCTGCACCCCTTCCTCGAACAATTGCGCCGCATCCGTGGGCAGGCTGCCCGGCACCTTGCCGCCAATGTCGGTCATATGGCCGAACATGGCGCCCCAGGCGACGATCCGCCCGTCGATATAAATAGGCATCATGGTCAGCCAGTCGTTCAGATGGCTGATCGCGCCGTTGCAAAAATAGGGATCGTTGGTCAGGAAGACATCGCCCTCTTCAATGTCTCCGTCGTAGCCTTCCTGGAAACCGTGAAAGAACGAGCCGAATTGCCCCACCACCATCTTGCCCTGATGATTGGCGATCATGGGGAAGGCGTCATGCTGTTCGCGGATGCCCGGCGACATGGCCGTGCGGAACAACACGGCGTCCATTTCATCACGCGCATTGCGCAAGGCGTTCTCGACAATATCCAGGGTGATCGGGTCCAGGTCGATTTTCCGAAACGGCGTTTTGTTGCTCTCGATAATCTTGGCTGGCATCGTCCTACCCCCTTGGCCGTATCAATATGTTGCCCACCGCGTCGACTTCGCCGTCATGGTCGGGCAGGATCAGGGTAGTGGAGTCCATCTCGGTAACGATCGCCGGGCCGGCGATGCGGTTGCCGGCCTGCAAAAGGCTGCGATCATAGATTTTGGCCGATCGGTCCTGGCCCGCCACATAGACGCTGGTATCCAGATAGGCGGCGGCGGAGGCATCGCTGCCGCCCGTCGGCAAGACCTCCGCCTTGGCCGTGCTTTCCCGGCCCTGCACCAGGGCGCGCAGGTTATACAGCTCGTGCCCGGTTTTCAAAGCAAAGGTGAACATCTGCTCGTGCATGGCATTGAACTGTTTGCCGGCGGCCGCCAGGCCGCCGCGGCCGTATTCCTCTGGCGTCATGTCCACCGTCAATTGCATGGCCTGGCCCGCATACCGCAGATCGATCTGGTACACCGCGGATTGCTCCGACCGCGCCACGCCTTCGTTGTCCAGCGTGCGGGCCGCAATCTCGGCCAGTTCCTCCAGGATACCGCGTACTTCCCCGTCGGAGGTGTCTTCAAAACGGCGGACAAAGGTGCGCGAGGCTTCATCCCGCACCCGCGTGGTGGCATCACCATAGGCGCACAGGACTCCCGGGCCGGGCGGGATCAACACCGGCCAACTGTTCATCAACCTGCCCAGGGCATTGGCGTGCAGCGGCCCCGCCCCGCCGAAGCCGACCAGAGCGAAATCTCGGGGGTCATAGCCCTGTTCGACCGAGACCAGCCGCAGGGCGCCGAACATGTTCTCGTTGACAATATTGATGATGCCTTCCGCGGCTTCCTTGAGCCCCAGTCCCATGCCGCTGGCTACCTTTTGCATGGCCCGTTCGGCGGCGTCGTAATCCAATTGCATATCGCCGCCCAGGCGGGCCCCGGACGGCAGATAGCCCAGCACCACGTTGGCGTCGGTCACGGTGGGTTCAACCCCGCCCTTGCCATAGGCCGCCGGGCCCGGTTCGGCGCCCGCGCTTTGCGGACCCACGCGCAGGGCTTTTGTCAATTCCGGCACATAGGCGATGGAACCGCCGCCCGCGCCCACCGTACGGACGTCGATGGAAGATGCGCGCACGGTCACATCGGCGACCCGGGTTTCCCGCCGGGTCCGCGCCACGCCGCCTTCAATCAGCGCCACATCCGTTGACGTGCCGCCCATATCGAAAGTCAAAAGGTTTTCGTAACCGGCCTGTTTGGCGATCCAGATGGCGCCCGTGACGCCCCCCGCCGGTCCGCTCATCAACAAATTGACCGGCGCCGATTTTGCCGCCTCGGCCGAGGCCAGGCCGCCGTCCGAACGCAGGATGTGCAACTGTACCCCGTTCATGCGCCGGTTCAATTCGGCTTCCAGGCTCTCGATATACTTTGAAACCACGGGCCGGATATAGGAATTGACCACCGTGGTTTCGGCCCGTTCGTATTCATACATCTCCGGTATCACTTCCGACGAGATCGAGACCGGAATGCCGGGCATTACGCGTTCGGCAATGGTGCGGATCCGCCGTTCATGCTCGCCATTGGCATAGGCGTTGATCAGGGAAACGGTCAGCGCCTCGACCCCGCTGCCTTTCAGGCTGGAAATGCTTTTCTCCATGGCCGCTTCGTCCAGGGCTTCCACCACCTCGCCCAGAGCGCTCATGCGTTCGTTGGCTTCGATGGTCAGCTCCAGCGGGGCCAGGGGATCGCGCTTGTTGAAGATGACCCAGCCGCCCAGACCACCCGGTACATAGGAGCGCGCGATCTGCAGCACCTGTTTGAAGCCCTTGGTGGTGATCAGGCCGACCAGGGCGCCGCTGCCCGTCAACACCGTGTTGGTGGCCACGGTCGTGCCGTGCATGACACGACCGATGGCGGCAGGGTCTATACCGGCTTCCAGGCAGATCTTGTTGATCCCGTTCAACACGCCCTGGGCGGAATCTTCGGGCGTCGAGGGGACCTTGGCGGTATAGGCATGGCTGCTGCCTTCATCGATCAACAGCAAATCAGTAAAGGTCCCCCCCACGTCGACACCCAGGCGGTAGCCGCCGCCGTCACTGGTTGCCCGCGGCCGCGGCGCCGGCCTGGCGACGGT
>JAQBYC010000183.1 GCA_027623205.1 Pseudomonadota bacterium
CGATACCGCCTATTTGTCGAAGATCGCCAACCAGCGCAACACGGCGACCAAACTGTTGGATCAAGTCGCCTTTAATAAATAGGCAATCCACGGCATAATGAGCGCCGAAACTCACGCGTTGGGAGACCGATCGATTTCGCGCGCCGGTTCACTATCCGTCATGTCCGGCAACAGAAGGTACGAGTTAGGCACGGCAACTACGGTGGTATCTCAACCTGCATCGATAAACGGGCCGTGGTCAGGGCGGCGGCCATGGCAGTGGTTGGACGGCTGGACCGTCGGCACGATACTCATGGCCGTCCTTGCCGCCGTGCCAATCCTTGCGGTCGTCTATCTGGCATTTACGCCGACGGAAAACATTTGGCCCCATTTGGTCGCGACCGTGCTGCCCGGCTATTTTGCGACAACGCTGATATTGATGCTTGGGGTCGGTATCGGCACATTAGTGATCGGCGTGAGCACGGCATGGCTGGTCACCATGTGCCGGTTTCCAGGCCGTCGGATATTCGAATGGGGCATGCTGCTGCCCATGGCGATGCCGGCGTATATCATCGCTTATGTCTATACGGATATTTTGGAATTTGCCGGCCCCCTGCAGAAGTTGCTGCGCGCGCTGTTTGGCTGGAGCGGCAAACAGGATTACTGGTTTCCAGAAATTCGTTCCGTTGGCGGCGCCATCGCCATGATGACGCTGGTGCTTTACCCTTATGTCTATCTGCTGGCCCGAGCCGCATTTTTGGAGCAATCGGTCGGCGTGTTCGAGGCCAGCCGGTCCTTGGGCCGGGGTCCATGGCGCAGCTTCTTTACGGTCGCGCTGCCACTGGCCCGGCCGGGCATCGTGATTGGCCTGTCTTTGGTGTTGATGGAAACGTTGAATGATTTCGGAACGGTTGATTTTTTTGCCGTCAACACCTTCTCGCTCGGTATTTTTGACGTTTGGATGAACATGAACAACGTATCCGGCGCCGCGCAACTGGCCTCGGTGATGCTGCTGTTTGTGGCGTTTTTGATATTTTCCGAACGCTACGCCCGGCGCAGGCAACGCTTTTACCACGCCTCAAGTAAATATCAGGCGTTGCCCAACTTTCAGCTTACGGGCGGGTTGGGACTATTCGCCACCGCCGGTTGCCTGACTCCGGTACTGCTGGGCTTTGTCCTGCCGACCTTGGTTTTGCTGCGCTACACACAACAGCATTTTGACCCGGAGCTAACACGGGAAATCCTGAAGCATGCCCTCAACAGCGTCAAGCTATCGGTCATGGCCGGCACCATCGCGGTGCTGATCGCAATCATCATGGCCTACAGCGCCCGCATCAAGGGCGGCCGCGTGTTATTGGCCGCGAGCCGCGCCGCCGCCATGGGATACGCCGTTCCCGGGGCCGTCCTGGCGGTTGGCGTGATGATTGTACTCGGGAATTTGGATAATGGTATTGACGCCTTCGCCCGACGCAACTTCGGACTTTCCACCGGCCTTATATTCTCCGGCACCATCGCCGCCGTCACCTTCGGCTATCTGGTGCGTTTTCTAGCCCTTGCCCTCGGCGCCGTCGAGGCCAGCCTGGGTAAGATCACGCCGAACATAGACGGGGCCTCGCGTAGCCTGGGACGGGGGGCTTTCGCCACCATGCGCCATGTTCATCTGCCGCTGATCAGAGCCAGTGTCCTGACCGCCATCATGCTGGTATTCGTCGATTGCATGAAGGAATTGCCAATGACCGTGATACTACGGCCATTCAATTTTCAGACCCTCGCCACATTCGTGCATCAATACGCCTCGGATGAGCAACTGGGCGATGCCGCATTGGCAGCGCTTTCAATTGTTGCTGTCGGCGTCGTGCCTGTTATTCTGCTCAGCCTCACCATCGCGAAATCGCGCCCCGGCCACCGCCAAGGAGACTAGCACATTGCAAGGACTCCACATGGTTGGCGTATCCCATGCCTATGGTTCGACGCCGGTCCTCAATAATATCTCCTTGACCGTTCCGGCCGGTGAATTGGTGTGCCTGCTGGGTCCATCCGGTTGCGGCAAGACGACGCTTCTGCGTGTTGCGGCCGGCTTGGAAAGGCTGCAGGCGGGCAGCGTGACCATCAATGAAACAATTGTCGCAGACCGGAAATCGCAGTTGCCCCCCGAAGATCGCCGGATTGGCTTTATGTTCCAGGACTATGCGCTGTTTCCGCATTTGTCGGTGCTTGACAACGTTACCTTCGGGCTGTTTCGCGAGGCCAAGGCGGCAGCCCGTGAACGGGCCATGGAAATTCTCGGCCAAGTCGGCATGGCGCGATACGCCGACCAACACCCGCATATGCTTTCAGGCGGCCAACAACAAAGGGTGGCCCTGGCCCGCGCCTTGGCGCCAAAGCCCCGGCTGGTGTTGTTGGACGAGCCTTTTTCCGGGCTTGATACCGAAATGCGCGCCAGAATTCGCGAGGAAACCCTATCTGTACTGAAACAAACCAACGTCGCGACGCTGATGGTCACGCATGACCCGGAAGAAGCCATGTTCATGGCTGACCGCATAAAGGTCATGGGCGAAAATGGCCGAATTCTACAGGCTGGACGGCCCGCGGACATCTATTACAGGCCGGCAAGCGAATACGTTGCGCGGCTGTTCGGACCCATTAACATGTTCGACGGGGTTGTTGATAAGGGCGAACTTAAATCCTCCTTTGGCGCCCTGACGGCGACAGGTGTCGCGGACGGGCACGCGGTTCGGGTTTTAATTCGTCCCGAAGGCTTAATTCTGAGCAACGGAGACGGCCATGAGGGCGGCACGCCGGTCGATATCCTCTCGGCCCATTTGCTGGGCGACAGTTCCATGGTGCGTTTCCAGGTCCGCGAAGGCGCCAATCGCGGCGCGGAATTCCAGGTTCGTATCCCCGGTGCATTCGATTTGACCGAGAAGGGTCAAATCTGGGCCCACGTGGACCCGCGGCATGTTTTCCACTATCCTCAAGAGTAACGATGCCATCGGAGACGTTGGAATGATGGAAATAACACGGTCATTCGAGATAGAGGTCGAGATGATCGATTCCGATCATCGTCGGCTGCTTGATATTATCAATGAAATAACCCAGGCCATTGACGACAAGCGCGAGGCGGAATGCGCCCGATTGGTGCCTGATTTTGTCGCTCTCGCCAAACGGCATTTCGCGCGGGAAGAAGCATTGTTGGCAAAAAACGGCTATCCCGGAGTCGAAAAACACCGCAAACACCATGCCTCTCTCGAGGACAAAATGAACACCATGCTCGCCCTGGCCGAACGCGTGGTCGAAAGCGCGGCGGCGCGGGATGAATTGAAAAAGGAGCTGATATTTTTCCTGATGGACGATGTCATCAACGAGGATATGGATTTCAAATCGTTTCTGGTCAATGCCACATCGCCGGCGGAAAAATCCAGCGATGGATAATCAGCCGGACAAAGACATATCCGGCAATGGCAACATCCATTTGTCTTTGGTTCAATAAGCTAGAAATCCCCATACAGGCTTTTCGGCATTCTGCCTCGAAACCGCAAAATATTCGGCGCCCAGGTGCATACAAGCCCAGGCAGCCTACCTGTACAGCCTTATGTGACTGAAGAACCAGCTGGAGGCGTCCAACAAAAGCATTCTGCCAGACGCTTGAGGCATGGAGCTTCGCCTGATTTCAAGACGGGCTGGCAACGGGCGGTCGGACAACAATAACCGGCGGTCTCACCCGCACGACAGGAGTTACAATAACCGGCGGTCTCACCTGCACGACAGGAGTTACAATCGCAACCGGGGTTACGACCGGGGTTACGACCGGGGCAACGACCGGGGCAACGACCGGGGTACCTGCAGGAACGACCGGAAGCACCGCCGGAGTAACCGGCCCGACGGGTGTTAGGCCGGGGCCCGCAGCCGGCGCAGTTTGGCCTAAATTTGACGCCAATTGGCCGGTCGACTGCTCCGAATTTTTTTGCGCCTGGGTAGAGTTAATTGCCGCATTTCCCGCATCTGTGGTTGCATTCGAAACGATTGTTTTGACGTCGGCGGCGGATGCGGAAGACTGTACCGTGGTGGCATCCTGCCCGGTCGCGGTGGCGACGGCGGCAACCACATCCGAAGCGTTCGACCCGGTCGCCTGCGTGACGGCGGCTGTAATCGACCCGGAAGCAGTGGGCACGACCGTCGCAACCGAGGCGGCGATGGCGTTCGCCGACGTGGGCGCGACCACGGACACCGACACCGCAATGGCCGCGGCTGCCGAGGGCACGGCCAGGGCGACCGACGAGGCAATATTAGCCGCCGCTTCAGGTGCCGCCGCGGCAACCGACGCGGCGATCGAGGCTGCGGCAGTCGGGGCCGCTTGCGCGACGGACGCGGCAATCGCCGCACCCGCGGAAGGCACGACGGTAGCCACCGACGACGCGATGGCGGCGGCTGAACCCGGCGCGGCCGTGGTCACCGATGAGGCAATGGCGGCAGCGGATTCAGGCGCGGCCGTCGTCACCGACGAGGCTATGGCGGCAGCGGATGCGGGCGCCGCCGTGGTCACCGATGAGGCAATGGCGGCAGCGGATTCAGGCGCGGCCGTTGTCACCGACGAGGCGATGGCGGCGGCGGAGTCAGGCGCGACCGTGGTCACCGACGAGGCGATGGCGGCGGCGGAATTGGGCACGGCATTTGTGACGGCGCCGGCAATTTCGGCAGCCCCTTCGAGCTTGACTGACGCGGCGGAAGCGGCGATCTGGGAAGCCAGTTCCGGCGACGTCGCGACGACCGATGCGGCCACTTGCGCCGCCGCATCAGGCACTTCGAACGCGGCAGAGGCGGTGATCAGGACGGCCAGATCCGCATTGGTCTTCATGGCGTCCGCAACAACGGCGAGCAGTTCGGTCGAATCTTTCACGGCAAGAATCTTGTCCAGCAAGGCCTCTCCGGCTGGCGTGGCGCCCAGGTTGACGCCGGCCGCGGCCTGGTTATCGGTCACCACGTCTTCCGTGGCCTCCAAGGACGCCTGCATGACCTTAACTTCCGGAGGCGTCGGCGGCGTGCGTTGCGGTTGGCTGGGTGCCTGGCCTTGCCTCGCGGTGCTTGAGAAGCCTGCTCTCACCCGTGCTGTCCGGCCCCCCGAGCGAACCGTCGCGGCGCCCTTGAAGACCGATGTGACGGTTGATTTATCCTTGTTTATGCTAATCCTCACAACAGTGCCTCTGATGCCGATCACGGCGGACGGTGTTTTGATGGAATAACGGTCTTTCGACAAATTGCCCGTGACGAAACGCATCACGCCTTTGGTTAAAGACAAGGCCACCAGAGAGTTTTTGCCATCCGGGTCAAAGACGAAATTGTCCAGGGTCACCGAGGAATTGGCGCCCACGGAAAGCACCGTGTTGTCACGAAAGACCAGGTTCGCGGCACTGCCATCGTCGGTATTGATGACTTCGTTGCTGTAGACCGCGTCACTGATGACAAGGGTTCGGCTATTGGTTGGCAGGACCCCCCGAACGGCGGCAACGATCTTGTTGGCGTTGCCCACGGCAACTTCGCCTGGCGCGGCGTGTACCTGGAAGGCGAGTGTCGCCAGAAAAATAAACCCTGTTATTCTGCCAATAAATCTCATCATCACCGCCAACCCCAAACAATACTGCCGCTGTTTCCTGAACAAACGCGGCCCAATTTCCTCGTCTAATTTTACATAACGCCATATGAATATCCAAAATAATACCATAATCCGTCCGTCACGGGAATAGCCTGCCTTCTGCCGGCTCTTCCCTAATGTCAATGAAATCGACCGCATTCGGATTCACCCGAGACGCCTAAGGCAGACTGTCTCCGCGGCAGGAACCAACGGTCATATTGCGGGCGCTTTATCAGGTGGCATTCCAGCGGAAGCGCCGCCGCAGCCTGCAACAATCGCAAATAGACCTGGACGCCTGTTGCAAACACCCCAACAATAACCGCGTTCATCACGGCGGGGCGTGCCGTGGAGGTGACCACAAAACCGGTAACGACCGGATCATATCTGAATTACGAAACCCATGATATACTCCGACTCATTGAGTAAGCGAAAAATCCTTGCCAAATTCATTTTAAAGGATTCTTGTTGTCA
>JAQBYC010000184.1 GCA_027623205.1 Pseudomonadota bacterium
CACGGGCAAGGACATCCATGCCCAACGCTAGATCTAGTGGGCATGGGAGTCAACCGGATAGGCAAGCAACAAACGAGGAACTTACTGTCACCAATAATTCGTTGATTTTAAGCGATGAGCAATTTCGTACTTTATTTTATAGTGATTCTACGGCCAATATCGTCATCAGCGATACTGGCACCATCGAACTCTATAACGGCGCCGCGGAAAAAATATTCGGTTACCTGGCGAACGAAGCCGTTGGTCAAAATATCCGTTTGTTGATGCCGGGACCGGATAAGACGCGACATGACCGGTACCCTCGGGATTTTTTCGAAGGCGGGATAAAAAAAGCGATCGGCATGGGTCGAGAGGTCACCGGGCGTCGTAGAAACGGCGAAGAGTTTTCGATGCGCCTGGGTGTCGGGGAAATATTGGTTGGCAACAAGAAATCGTTTATTGGCTCTATTACCGATTTGACAGAGGTCAAGGGATTGGAGGCGCAAGCCAGACGCTCACAGCGCCTGGAAGCCGTAGGCCAGTTGGCCGGCGGCATCGCGCATGATTTTAACAACCTGCTGGCCGTGATTAGTGGCAATGCCGATATGTTGAGCCGCAAAACGGCAGGGAATGAGGACGCACAGCCTGAAATTAACGCAATATCCAGGGCCGTCGAACGCGGGGCCTCGCTGACTCGCCGTTTGTTGTCGTTTTCACGAGAGCAAGAGTTGGACTCCACATCGACTGATTTGCCGGCGCTGATCTCTAGTCTGGAGGATATGCTTCGGCGAACCCTCGGCGAAACAACTGAATTGACGTTGGTTCACGGCGCCAACCTTTGGGACGCTACAGTCGACGCGCATGCGTTTGAAAATGCCCTGCTGAACCTGTCCATCAATGCGCGGGACGCCATGCCGGCGGGCGGTGAACTGACCATTAGAACCGCCAACGTCACTTTCAATGAGGCCGATGTAAAACGGCATAAAGAGCTGCAGCCCGGAGATTATGTCGAAGTTACGGTGATCGATACCGGGATCGGCATACCGGCCGACGCCTTGGAAAAGGTCTTTGAGCCATTTTTTACCACGAAGAATGTCGGCAAGGGCAGTGGCTTGGGGCTGAGCATGGTCTACGGATTTGTCAAACAATCCAATGGGAGTATCACCGTCGCCAGCAAGCTCGGCCAGGGCACGGCCGTCAGTCTCTATTTGCCCCGCGCGCGCGAAGTTGCCAATCAAAAATTGGCGGATGACCGACCGGAATCAGTCCCACGTGGCACAGAGCGTATTCTTGTGGTCGAGGACGATCCAGACCTGCGGGAGATTGTCGTGGCAATGTTGAGCGATGAAGGCTACGAAATCGTCACGGCGAGCCGCGGCGATGCCGCCATCGAACTTCTTAAAGGTGGCCATACATTCGATCTGTTGTTCAGCGATATCGTTTTACCCGGGTCGATGAACGGTTTGGAGATCGCCGAGGAAGCAAAGCGCTTGCAGCCGGGCATCAGGCTCCTCTTTACCTCTGGTTACGCCGACACCACCATCTCGCGCAAAGCGCAAAATGATCCGAAGATGACCCTGCTTGGAAAGCCCTACCAACGTGCGGTATTGCTGAAGAAAGTGCGTGAAATACTTGACAGTGGAACCGAACAATTCGTTGACGGGGCCATCTGACGCGGCAATCGCCCTAATACCAATGGTCCTTGATAATTATCGAATTGCCGCGCCACCCGCTTCCTCTTCGACGATACTCTGGAAAGCGGCGAGAACGCCGGCCTGGGTTGCCGCCAATCGCCGTTCCAATTGCGTTACGGTGGCGGTCTCGGCAATCCGCAGTACGGCGTTTACCGTGCCGCGTGGCGCCGTCGTGGGGTCGAATTCACCGACCACCGCTACCCGGATCAATGCCATCAAATCGCGATACAGGCCGGACGCGGCGATAAGATCGTCGGCCTGGCGGCGGGACAAAAAGTCCGCCTGGGCCAAATTCGATAGCGCCTTGCAGGTATTTGGATGCAGCATCTCTGGCGCCTCCGCGGCATGGGTCAATTGCAGAAACTGGGTGATGAATTCAATATCCAGCAAGCCCCCCCGAACCATTTTCAGGTCCCATGGCCCGGTGCCGCTTCGCCCGCCTTGCTTGACCAACCGTTGCCGCATGGCAACCACATCCGTTGCCGTTACCTTGCGGTCACGCGGCCGACAAAGCACCTCTTTTATGGTGTCCCGCACCCGATCAACCAGCGACGCATCCCCTGCGATAGCCCGCGCCCGGGTCAAGGCCATATGCTCCCAGGTCCATGCCTGGTTTCGTTGATAGTCGCCAAAGCCGTCAAATCGGGTGGCCACCGGCCCCGAGTTACCCGACGGCCGCAGGCGCATGTCGACTTCGTATAACTTGCCTTCGGCAGTGGGAACCGTCATGGCGTTGATCAATCGCTGGCAAAGCCGGCTGAAGTATTGTTGTGCCGAGAGAGGACGGGCGCCGTCAGAGACGCTGTCATCATCGGGATAGTCATAGACAAAGATCAAATCCAGATCGGATTCTCCCGTCATTTCGCGGCTGCCGAGCTTGCCCATGGCCAAGACCGCCAGGGCGCCCTGGTCGATGCCGCCATGTCGTTCGGCTTCGGAAAACGCATCCCTGACCCAGGGCAATAGCGACGCCACGGCGGCCTGGGCCAGATCAGCGTAGCCGCCGCCCGATCGATCAGCGTCAATGGTTGAGCCCAATATCTGCACGCCGATCTGAAACTTACGTTCCTTGACCCGGCGCCGGGTCAAATCGAGGACATCTTGGAAATCCGCCGCGCTATTCAATTCAGCGGCGAACGCCGCTTGCAAGGCGGTCAGCGTTGGCGGTGCGGCAAGAAATTCCGCGCTGATCATGGCATCGACGACGTTGGAATTTTCCGCCAGGTAGTTGGCCAGGCGCGGGGCGCTGCCCATGATCTCGGCCAGCAATTCCAGCAATTGCGGCCGCGCCGTCAACATTGAGAATAATTGCACACCGGCCGGCAGGTTCGAAAGAAAGCGGTCGAAACGGCCCAACGTAGCGTTTGGATTGGCCGTGTCGGCGATCGCCTTCAACAGTGACGGCAACAATGTGGTCAGCAATTCCCGGGCCCGGGTCGAGCGTAGCGCCCGATAGCGGCCGTGATGCCAGCCCCGCACGGTGTCAACGGCGCCCCGCACGCCCTCGAAGCCCATGTCGGCCAGTTTCTGCAATGTCTCGGTATCCTCGTCCGTGCCCGAGAAAATCAGATTGTCATCGCCCAATAGGGCCGGCGCGGTGTCAAACAGAATGCCATGGTGAAGATGTACGCGATCCAGATGATGCAGCAGTTCGGCCCGGAACCGGCCGGCTTCATGGCCATCGCCGCCTTGGCCCATAAAACAGCCCAGGTGCGCCACGCCCTCGGGTGTCCGCGGCATGGTCTGGGTTTGTTCGTCACCAACCATCTGCAAACGGTGCTCCAAGCGGCGGAGATATTCATAGGCAAGGGTTAATTCCTCGGCCACGGCGCCATCTATCCAGCCCCCTCGGGCCAGTGCGTCCAGCGCATCGCACGTTGCCGGCACGCGCAATGTCGGTTCGCGGCCACCCGCGATGAGTTGTTGAGTCTGGGCGAAGAACTCGATGTCGCGAATGCCCCCACGGCCTAGTTTGACGTTATGGCCCTCAATAGTCATGGCCGAGATTTCTCCATCACCCGCATGGTGATGGATCTTCCGCATGATGGAATGGATATCCGCGATTGCGGCATAGTCCAAGTTGCGGCGCCAGATAAAGGGTTGGAGGTGTTCCAGAAAGGCGGCGCCCGCGGTCAAATCACCAGCCACGGGACGCGCCTTGATCATCGCGGCGCGTTCCCAGTTCTGCCCCAGGCTTTCGTAATACTGTTCCGCCGCCTGGACAGAGACAGCCACCGGCGTGACGCCCGGGTCAGGGCGCAGACGCAGATCGGTGCGCAAGACATAACCGTCCCGGGTCGGTTGCTGCAGCATCCTGACCAGCGCCTGGATCAAGCGAATATAGCAATCCTGGGCCGTCCGCTTGCCGATATAGGGTACCACCTCGTCGTCATACAGGGCGATCAAATCCACGTCGGAAGAATAGTTCAGCTCGTTGGCGCCCAACTTGCCCATGCCCAAAATTATCAGTCCGCTGCCGAACCCCGGCCTGGTTTCATCCACCAAGCTTAATTCGCCGCGCCGGCCCGCATCCCGTAGTAGCCAGCAAACAGCGCCACCTATCGCCGCATCGGCGAATTGAGATAGGGCATTCGTTACCTGGTCCAAATTCCAGATGCCGCCGACATCACCCAATGCGACCAGGATCGCAGCCCGCCGGCGGGCCACCCGAAGGTGCATCATCGCTTCGTCCATTTCCGCGGCTGCGGCCAGTCCACGCGCCAAGGTCGCTACCAATTCGGCCAGATTTTGCTCCGGCGCGTCGGAGAAAAGACGAGGCAGGTAGGCAACGTCGGATAATGCCATCCGACTAAGGAACGGGCTGTTGCCGAAAATCGCCAATAATAGATCAACTGCCGAGCCATCCCGCCACAAGGCGTCCAATGCCGATCGATCCGCCGGTTCAGCCAATGCATCACCGGCCTGGCGCAGATCGGCCAAAACAGCCTGGGCCCGTGTTATGTCATAGGCGGTGGCGGCAAAATTATCCGCGAAGGGAAAACCCAGTCTCGGCATTAAAACGGCACACTCCGAAAGCGACGTGAGGAAGAACCTGGCGCCTATATTGCCGCCCCCCTCCATGCCCGACAATGGGAAACACTGATCGGCTACAGATATATGGGCCGTTTTTGGCCGCGGCCATTTGCCGCGTGCGGCCTTGGCAGTCCGTTGGAGCCAATTTGCGGCGGCGGAATTTAGGTCAATAGGCGCCGCACGGGTTGGATATTTGTCGCATCGGGCCGGGCTCTTTTGGTTCATGCCAGTGCGTCATGAGGCATCAAAACTTTTGGGTGAGCATGCAACCGCCGCGCCGCCTTCGCGGCCGTGGTCGTGGTCGTGGTCGTGGTCGACCATGTCGATCTCGAAATTGAATTAACAGAAAAAGCCAAAATCGCGGTGATTACCGCCCTGCTCCGATAATGACACGCGCAATTTGCCAAGAGCCTTGCATTCGATTTGACGCACCCGCTCCTTCGAAATGCCAAGTTCGCGGCCGAGGGATTCCAAGGTCATGCCATCTTCCCGCAAGCAGCGCTGACGAATGATGATCTGCTCTCGGTCGTTCAGTTGCGCCAGGGCATGGTTTAGCCATTGGGCGCGGATGGTTGCGTCGCGCCGGCAGCGAACAACTTCCTCCGGCCCGGGGCGATCGTCCACCAGTAAATCCTGCCATTCACCGGCTCCTTCGCCTTCACCGCCAATTTCGGCGTTCAGAGACCGGTCGGCGCCCGACAGGCGACCCTCCATGGCCAGCACATCCGATACCCGGACTTTCAAGGCCGCGGCGATCTTGGTTCGACCGTCGACTGTCAACGGGCCGTCCGGGCGGTCGTTGAGTTGGGCCCGCAAGCGCCTGATGTTGAAGAACAAGGTTTTTTGCGCCGTGGTGGTGCCCGTCCGCACGATTGACCAATTGCGCAATATGTAATCCTGGATCGCCGCCCTGATCCACCAATTGGCATAGGTCGAGAAGCGCACCTCGCGATCCGGATCAAAACGTTCCGCCGCCTGCATCAGGCCGACGGTTCCTTCTTGCACCAGGTCACCCATGGGTAAATTGTATTTACGAAATCGCGCGGCGACCGCAACAACCAAGCGAATATAGGCGTTGACCAATTCATGCAATGCGGCTTCGTCGCGACCGTCGCGCCAGCGAATCGCCAGCTTGCGTTCATGTTCCCGCTCCAACAGGGGGACCTGCATCGCCCGTTTTATGAAGCGACGGCCGGCCTGTCGCGCCTCGACAGTATCCGCATGAGCCATCATCAAGTCTCCACCGACATCACGCCAATGGTGTTATCGGGTTGTTAGGGGCACTGTAATTCCTAGATATACCCCGCTCACCTAAGAACCCGAAAATCCTTGGGTGATATGATGCGGAAATTATCTGATACGT
>JAQBYC010000043.1 GCA_027623205.1 Pseudomonadota bacterium
GGCTTGGCAGAGAGCCTGGCCTAAACGAAAAGAAACCCTCAAATTCTACAGAGTCGTGTAGTGTGACTCGGAACCATTGAAAATTGCGCTTGGCGGTTGCGGCACCCTGGATGTAGAACTGTCAATGAAGCTGAACGGCGTCAATTCGGCTTTCCTAACGACCCGCTCTATCGCTTACCCGCTCTATCGCTTACCCGCTCTATCGCTTACCCGCTCTATCGCTTACCCGCTCTATCGCTTAAAGGCGTAATCGATTTCATAACCGACTGCGGCGCAATCGGCGTAGACATCGGGCTTTTGCACCGATAGGCGCACGCGGATTATGGCCGCATCATCTTCAAAAATCGTCAGCAGCTCCCGCGCCAGGCCTTCCAGCAGATTGTAGTGCCGGGCCTGGGCCAACTCTATGATCCGGGTTCTGATGGAATCGTAGTTCAAAACCTTGGACAGGTCTTCCTGGGGATCGGGCAGGTCATGGCGCAGTTCAATTTCCAGATCGATCGTTAGCCGCTGTGGCCCCTCCCGCTCGTGGGGCAGGACGCCGATGGAAACGGGAAAGGAAAGCTGGCTGAATCTGATACGATGACCGGTAAGGGGCATGGCTTATTCTTCCGTCAGGAAGGCAACGTCGCGGGGCAGACCCAGCAAGGACTGGCCGCCATCAATGGTAATGACTTCGCCGGTCAGGGCAGGGGCGGCCAGAATGAAGCGCAGGGCCGCCACCAATTGTTCCAGAGTGCAGCCCCGGCCCAGGGGGTTCAGGGCATGGGCCGTTCGGAACCCTTGCTCCGACTGATTGGTGCTGGGCAAGGTGATGCCTGGGGCGATGCCGCAGACCCTGACCCGTGGCGCCAGTTCCATGGCCAGGACCTTGGTTGCGCCCAACAGGCCGTATTTTGCGATGGTATAGGAAAAAAAATCCGGATTAAGCGCGCGCATCTTGTTGTCCAGCAGATTAATCACCACGCCCGCGGGCCCAGCATCGGGATCTTGGTCAGCAACGCTTCGGGCGCCAAGGATCCGGGCGAAGTCGCGGGCCAGAAAAATGGGCGCCCGCAGGTTGACCGCCTGATGGTCGTCCCAGCTTTCCAGAGTCATGGTCAGGGCTGCGTCGTTTTCGAACAACGAGGCGTTGTTGATCAAGCAGGCCAGCGGCGGGGCGCCCCGGGCGGCCGCGGCCATCAACCCGGCCACCGCTGCCGCATCCCGCAGATCCGCCTGCACCAGATGGCCCTGACCGCCGTCGGCCCGGATTTGCGCCAGCAGCGCCTCCGCCTCGCCGCCGGAGCGATGATAGTGGATGGCAACGTGCCACCCGTCGGCGGCCAGGGCTTGCGCCATGGCAGCGCCGACGCGTAACGCCGCACCGGTGATCAGGGCGGATCTTTGCCTATCTGACGTAGTCATCTTCTGGTCTTGCCCACTCCCGGCCTCGGGGTCAAGGCAACAATTCAGCCAGCAGGGCGTTCAGCACCTGGCGGCCGCCTTCGCTGGCGGCCAAATGGTCCTCGCGCCAGGTCAGCAGGCCTGCATCCAGCAAACGCTCCAGGCCGGGACCGGCCAGCCAATCCGCCAGGGGCACGCCGACCTCCGCCATAAATTCCAGGCCATTGACGCCCTGGGTCAGACGCATGCCCATCATCAACATCTCCGTTGCCCGTTCCTGCACCGAGAGAACCGTTTCCGTCGTCCGCCGCTCGCCGGCCAGCCAGCGCTCCGGCGAGGTGCGTTGGCTGGTGGCCAGGCGTTGCCCATCGATCAGCAACCGGCCATGGGCGCCCGGCCCCAGACCTAGATATTCGCCATAGCGCCAGTAGGCCAGATTGTGGCGGCTTTCCTGGCCCGACGCGGCATGGTTGGAGATTTCATAGGCCGGCAGACCCGCCGCCACGCAACTGTCCTGGGTCGCTTCGTACAGATCGGCGGCCAGATCGCCATCCGCCGCCTGAACCGTGCCGTCAAAGGCAGTGCCTTTTTCGATGGTCAATTGATACAGCGACAAATGGCTTGGCTCCAAAGCCAAGGCCTGTGCCAGTTCCGTTTGCCACTTTGCGACATCCTGGCCGGGCCGGGCATAGATCAGGTCGAAATTGCAGCGCGCATAGGTTTCGCGCGCGAGTTCCAGGGCGGCCCTGGCCTGTTTGGCATCATGATTGCGGCCCAGGCGGCGTAAATCTTCATCGTTGAGAGCCTGCACGCCCAGGGACAAGCGGTTGACCCCGGCGGCGGCATAGGCGCGAAAACGGCCAGCCTCTACCGACGTGGGGTTGGCTTCCAGGGTGATTTCCACGCCCCCGGCCCCCTTATCGTCTAAGGCGCCCGCCATCGACCAATGGCCGGCGATACGGTCCAGCAGGGCCGAGACTGTTTCTGGCGGCATCAAAGACGGCGTGCCGCCGCCGAAAAAGATGCTGGTGACGGTGCGCCCCGGCAACCGTGCGGCAGCCTGGTCCACCTCGTCCAATAGGGCACGGCGCCAGGCCGTCTGATCAACCTGATCGCGCACATGGCTGTTGAAATCGCAATAGGGGCATTTGGCCAAACAAAAGGGCCAGTGCAGATAGATCGCAAAATCCAGCGCGGTGGCCCGGCTTCCGCCTCTCTTATGGCCCCTCGAAGCAGCCATCGATCAACTTCTGAAAGGCCACGGCGCGGTGGGAAATTTGTTGCTTTTCCGCATAGGGCATTTCGCCAAAAGTTTGCCTGTAGCCATCGGGCAGGAACATCGGGTCATAGCCGAAGCCGTCGTTGCCCCGCGGCGGCCAGATCAGATTGCCATGGATCCGCCCTTCAAAACAATCCACATGCCCGTCGGGCCAGGCTAGAGCCAGCGCGGAGACGAAATAGGCTCTTCGATTGCCGGTTTGCCCCAGCTTTTCCTGCACCTGGGCCATGGCCATCTGGAAATCCCGATCCGGTCCGGCCCAGCGGGCGGAATAAAGTCCGGGTGCGCCACCGAGGGCCTCCACCGCCAGGCCGCTGTCATCCGCCAGGGCCGGCAACCCGGACGCCTGGGCCGCCACGTTCGCCTTCAGTACTGCGTTGGCGACAAAGGTATCACCGGTTTCTTCCGGCTCCGGCAAATCCAATTGGGCGGCTGAAACGATATCAATGGCAAAGGGCGCCAATAGATCGGCGATCTCCCGCACCTTGCCCTCGTTGTGCGAGGCCACCACGAGGCGCGAGGCGGTGAAGCGGCGAACCATGGTTTTACACCGCGGCAATCGCCTGTTTTTGCAATCCGACCAGATTGCCAATGCCCTGTTCGGCCAAAATCAGCAGATTGTCGAACTGGGCCCTGGTAAAGGGATCTTCTTCGGCCGTGCCCTGGATTTCAACGATGCCGCCATTGCCGGTGAGGACGAAGTTGGCGTCCGCCTGGGCGTTGGAATCCTCGGCATAGTCCAGGTCCAGTACCGCCGTGTCCTTGTACAGGCCGCAGCTGACGGCGGCGACATGGTCGTTCAACGGCATCGTTTCGATTAACCCCTGTTTCAACATCCCGGCTAGTGCAATATGCAACGCGACCCAGGCCCCGGTGATGGCGGCCGTGCGGGTGCCGCCATCCGCCTGCAACACGTCACAGTCCAGGCGAATTTGCCGCTCGCCCATGGCTTTCAGGTTGGTGACCGCGCGCAGGGACCGGCCGATCAGACGCTGAATTTCCTGGGTCCGGCCCGATTGCTTGCCCCGCGCGGCCTCCCGGTCGGTGCGGGTATGGGTAGAGCGCGGCAACATGCCATATTCAGCCGTTACCCAGCCTTGGCCGCTGTTGCGCAAAAAGGGCGGCACCCGGTCATCCAAAGAGGCGGCGCAGAGCACATGGGTATCGCCAAAACGGACCAGGCATGAACCCTCGGCATACTTGGCAAAGCCTGGCTCCAGGGTGACTTCGCGTAATTGATCGGCGGCGCGGCCCGATGGACGCATGGCATGGTCTCCTAAAATATCCGGGGCAAAACCTAGCGCCTTATCTAGCTGGCCAGGGCGTCGCCGTCCAGGGCCGCGTGTCCAGGGCCGCGTTGACGCGCGAGGGCCCCGACCCTACATTCCCATGACAGTGACCATCCGACCACCTCATTTGCCGGAAATCGGCGCCCTGGACAAACGTAACCGCGAAATTTTTCGCGAGGTGGTGGAATCTTTTCTGGAAACCGGCAGCCCGGTTGGCTCCCGCACGCTTTCCCGCCGCCTGAACAACAGTCTTTCGCCCGCCTCCATCCGCAACATCATGGCGGATCTGGAGGACGCGGGACTGCTGCATGCCCCCCATACCTCGTCCGGGCGCCTGCCCACCGACCGGGGCCTGCGCCTGTTCATCGATGGCTTGTTGGAAATTGGTGATCTGGGCGAGCAGGAACGGGCCGAGATCGAGGCCCGTTGCGCCGGTGCCGGCCGCAGTTTCGAGGACATGCTGATCAATGCCTCGGAAATGCTTTCAGGTCTGTCGGGCTGGGCCGGGCTGGTCATGGCGCCCAAGTTGGAAGCCCCCTTGAAGCATCTGGAATTCATCTCACTGGGCGACGGCCGGGCCCTGGTGGTGATCGTGGGCGAGTCCGGCGCAGTGGAAAACCGCATTATTGAAGTGCCCGCCGGTCTGCCGCCCTCGGCCCTGGTCGAGGCATCGAATTATTTGAACGCCCGCCTGCGCGGCGCCACCCTGGCCGAGGCCCGGCGTGATATTCTGGCCGAAATTGAAGAGCATCGGGCCGAACTGGACGAGGTGACGGCGCGGGTGGTGGAAAGCGGCCTGGCGATTTGGGGCGGTGGCGAACAAAAGCCCACATTGATCGTGCGCGGCCGGGCCAATCTGTTGGAAGATATCTCGGCGGCGGAGGATCTGGAACGGGTACGGCACTTATTCGCTGATCTGGATAGCAAACAGGCCTTGATCGAGGTGCTTGAGTTGGCTAACGACGGCCCCGGCGTGCGGGTCTTTGTCGGCTCGGAAAGCCAATTGTTCAGTTTGACCGGCTCTTCCATGATTGTGGCGCCCTATTCCAACAGCAATCAGAAAATAATCGGTGCGATCGGCGTGGTCGGGCCCATGTACCTGAATTATGCCCGAATCGTCCCCATGGTGGATTACACGGCGCGGGTGATCGGCAGACTGATCGGTTGACCCCGGCGGCGAATGGGTTCAAAACGCGGCCCGGAACCCCTATATTAATGCGTAACATCCCATAATCAGTGCCTGTAACCGAGGACAAGATGGACGAAGCCGAAAATATCGAGAATCCGGAAGAGGTTGGCCAGGAAGCCGCAGCCGCCAACGATGACGGCGGTTCTGAGGGTCAAGACGGTTGCGTAGACCCGGCGGACGAGCCGGATGCGTTGGAGTTGGCCTATGGCGAAGCCGCCGACTTGAAGGACAAGCTGTTGCGCGCCATGGCCGAGACCGAGAATCTGCGCCGCCGCAACGAGCGGGAAAAGACCGAGTTGCGGAAATACGCCATCGCCGATTTCGCCCGCGACATGCTGGCGGTTTCCGACAATCTGCAGCGCGCCCTATCGTCGGTCGGCGAGGAAGCCCGAAAGAGCAGCCCCGAAATGGACCAATTGCTGGAAGGGGTGGAGTTGACCCAGCGGGAATTGCAGGGCCATTTCGACAAACACGGCATCAAGGAAATCAATCCCCTGGGCGAAAAGCTGGACCCCAACCTGCATCAGGCCGTGGTGCAGATTGAACATCTGGAGGCACCCCATGGCACGGTCATTCAGGTCATGCAGCCCGGCTATGTGATCAATGACCGCCTGCTTCGTGCGGCCATGGTCGGCGTCGCCAAAGGCCCGCCCGCGGCCAAGCCGGCCGACGAGGCGACTGCCGAACCCAACGCGCCCAACAGTGGCCACAATGTGGATACCCAAGCCTAGAGGAATTTTCAATCAATTGGATTCGCTTCTTTGCGATCCAAGTGATTGGTTCAATTGCTCTATTCTTAAGAGTCCGGGCATGTTTAGAAGAAACAAGCTCTAGAATCCGGTTAACCTGGAATGGCGGCTGAATGACTGTTTCACCATCCGTCATATCCAATCGACAGGCCCGGCGGATATTCATGGCGCGGCAGGGATTGTGCCTGCCGCCGCACAAGCCGCAAAGCAAAGATGACCTGCAGGCGCTGATCCATCAATTGGGCTTCGTGCAAATGGACAGTATCCGCACGGTGGAACGGGCCCATCACATGGTCCTGTTCGCACGCAATCAAAACTACCGGCAAGAACACCTGCGCCAGTTGGTGGAGCAGGACCGCCGCCTGTTCGAACACTGGACCCATGACGCCGCCCTGATCCCGACTGAATTCTACCACCATTGGCGGCACCGGTTCACTCTTGCCGAAGTGCATTTGAGAGAGCGCTGGCGCAGGAACAGGCCAACGGAGACGGACGGCGGACGCAATATCAGCTTCGAAGACATGATGGACAAGGTGCGGCGCCATGTCACGGAATGCGGCCCAACCCTGGCGCGCGAGCTGCGGACGGAAAGTGGCGCCGGGCAAAAAAAAGAAAATGGCTGGTGGCAATGGCATCCCTCAAAAACCGCGTTGGAGTTTTTGTGGCGCACGGGGGAGCTGTCTGTCTGCCGGCGGGATGGCTTCCAAAAGGTCTATGACCTGTCCGCCCGCGTCATTCCGAGTGATGCGCGGTGCGGTAGAGGACAGCCGAAAGACGAATTTATCGATTGGGCCTGCAGCAATGCCCTCGACCGCCTGGGCTTTGCCACATCAGGTGAATTGGCGGCCTATTGGGGTTCGATCAACGCCGCCCAGGCGAGGACGTGGTGCAGCCTGAACCTTGGCGATGACTTAATCGAGGTGTTGGTGGAAAGTGCCGACGGCAGCTCGGCGAAAACGGCCTTTGCCCGCCCCGACCTGCTGGCGGAAATTGCCAACCCGGCCACGCCTCCCGATCGCCTGCGTGTGCTCAGTCCCTTTGATCCCCTGATCAGGGACCGCAAGCGTTTGCAAAGATTGTTCAATTTCGACTATCGCATCGAAATCTTCGTGCCGGAGGCCCAGCGCCGGTATGGCTATTATGTCTTTCCGCTATTGGAAAAAGACCGGATGATCGGCCGCATCGATATGAAGGCGCGGCGAGATTCCGGGGCGCTGCATATCATGGGTCTGTGGCATGAACCCACGGTCAGGAATACCCTGGCGCGGCAGAGGAGTCTGGCGGCGGAACTCAACCGTCACGCCAAATTCATCGGCATGAAGCATGTTGTTTACGAACCTGGCTATTTGAAGACATAGCCGGGTTGCGAATTTGCCCGCAATTGCCCGCTTTGCCCTGCAAAAGCGGCCATACGGGATGCAGCCGGGGCGGTACAATTGATGACGTATCCCCATCCGTTATGGCGGCAATTTCCAGAACCGTCTGGACAACGACGATCCGGACCGTCTTCCTGAGTAAACTCGTTTGTTTTTGCTTTGTTCTTTTTGCTCGACGGCGCCGGGGCGTTCTGTCATAGTTTTCTGCAACCTGGATTGGCCGGCTGATGAAGGACCGGACAAGGGTTGAGCGGGGGTGTGGGGCATGGTGGCCCATGTGGGTACGGTGGCGTTTCTGGGCATCGAGGCCCTAGGGGTGGATGTCCAGGTGCAACTGGCCTCTGGCCTGCCGGCCTTCACCGTCGTTGGCCTGCCGGACAAGGCGGTGGCGGAAAGCCGCGAGCGGGTGCGCGCGGCCCTGGGCGCCATTGGCTTGGCCCTGCCGCCGAAACGCATCACCGTCAATCTGGCCCCGGCCGATCTGCCCAAGGAAGGCAGCCATTATGACCTACCCATCGCGCTTGGCCTGTTGCTGGCCATGGATGTGCTGCCGGGGGAGGAATTGGCGGAATATAACGCGGTTGGTGAACTCTCGCTTGATGGCGCGCTGACCCGGGTGGCGGGCGTGCTGCCGGCGGCGGTGGCGGCGCAAGCCCTGGGCCGGGGCCTGATCTGCCCCCTGGAACAGGGCGGCGAGGCGGCTTGGGCCGGCGATCTGCGGGTTCTGGCGCCGGGAAATCTGCTGGCACTGATCAATCATTTCAAGGGTAGCCAGGTGCTGCCGCAACCGGCGCCCGAATTGGCCGATGAAACCGATGCGCAGTTGGATCTGGCCGACATCAAGGGCCAGGAAAGCGCCAAACGGGCATTGGAAGTGGCCGCCGCCGGCGGCCACAACCTGTTGCTGATTGGCCCGCCCGGCGCCGGCAAGTCCATGCTGGCGGAACGCCTGCCGGGCATCCTGCCGCCTCTGGATGCGCGGGAGGCGTTGGAAGTTTCCATGATCGCCTCCATCGCCGGGCAGTTGGGCGATGGCCGCCTGCGCCGGCGCCGCCCGTTCCGCAATCCGCATCATTCATCCTCCATGGCGGCGATGATCGGCGGCGGCAGCCGGGCCCGGCCGGGGGAGGTCAGCCTGGCCCATGGCGGGGTGCTGTTTCTGGACGAACTGCCCGAATGCAGCCGCCAGGTACTGGAAAGCCTGCGCCAACCTCTTGAATCCGGCCGCGCCGTGGTCGCCCGCGCCAACGCCCATGTGACCTATCCGGCCCGCTTTCAATTCATCTCGGCCATGAACCCCTGCCGCTGCGGCCATTTGGCCGACCCGGACCTGGCCTGCAGCCGGGCCCCCCGATGCGCCGAGGATTATCAGTGCAAGTTATCCGGCCCCCTGCTGGACCGCATCGATATGCATATTCAGGTGCCGACCGTGTCGGCCGCCGATCTGGACCTGCCGCCCGCCGCTGAAGGCTCGCGGGAGGTGGCGGCGCGCATAGCCCGCGCCCACGCCCGGCAACGCGACCGTTATGCCGGCCGGGCTGGTGCGCGGCCAGCCGAAACGATTGTCCGCCTGAACGCCCATGCCGACGGCAAGCTGCTGGAGGCCGTGGCCACCCCCGACCAGGACGGCCGCGATCTGTTGCGCCAGGCCACCGAACGCATGCGTCTTTCGGCCCGTGGCCATCACCGGGTCCTGCGCGTGGCCCGCACCCTGGCCGATCTGGAGAGCAGCGAACTGGTACACCGTGTCCACGTGGCCGAAGCCTTAAGCTACCGGCGCCTGGGCAGCGCGAACTGAACGCCGTCCCGATGCAACCCGAACCGCTGCCAATGCCCGACGACACCCGGAAGTCACCCAGGAAGCCACTATGGAGCTGCGATGAACTGATCCTGGTGCTTCACTCCACCCCTGCCATCGAGACTCCCCGCCGCCAAGGGTGGTCCCGAAGTGGCTGGGATAATCGAAGTTCTGGTCCGGATGGGCACCAACCGGCTTATTTGGGCTGCAACAGGTTTCCGCATTTTATGCGGTTCCATCTCATCATGATTGTGCATGAATATTGAGGCCGAAGATGTATTTATGGAAAACAAGGATTCTGGCTGAGAACATAAAGAACGGTAGCCTAGAACAAAAAGATTTTAAGAAGTACCTGATTGCTGTAGCGACTCTAACATTATTTTGTTTTTACATGGCTATTTTAAAATCGCCTGGAAATATATACATGATAATGTTTGAAATTACTGGATCTATTCTAATTACTATATTTGGTATAAATATAACTTTCAGAACAAACGGCGGTAATGAAGGTGTAGAATACTTAAACAGATATATTTCATTGTCTTTACCATTAAATTAAAAAATGTTTGTGGCAGCGTTGGTTTTAGGCGTAATTTTGCAAATAATTCGTGTACTAAATGTATCCGATTTAATGATTGAATGGTTCTATTCAACTTCAGTTTTATTTCTTTCGATCGTTTTCTTTTGGAGACTCAATGTCCATATTCGATACATCAATGCATAGGAATTCCATTATTTTGCGCTGCCGCCGACATCCAAACCGCTGGCAGCCCGGCATGGGGCCATTGGCAAGTGACCACCGGGCACGTCACGGATGCGGTCGCCCTTGGAGCCAGCGCACGCATCTTTCGGCCCCTGACTAGCACCGGGCTCCCCTTGTCGCCCGCACCCTGGCGGATCAGGAGAGCAGCAAGGCGGTACACCGCGACACGCTCTCAGCGACCGGCGGCTGCGCCAACTGAACGCCTGGCGCCGCTGGGTGTGCGGGAGCCGTTGGGGGTTTTCCTGTTTGCCTTCTGCGCCGGGCCAAGGCGCATCGGGGCCGCGTTGAGATCGTCCATCCGGCCATGCCTGGCCGCTTCGTCCGCGCTACCCTCCCTGCCCGGGCGACGTTGCCGTCGCGGCCGCAAAATGCCATGTTATGCGAATGAAACTGCTGCGAATTCTGGCTCAGAATAGATATTTCGGCCCGCTGTTGGCGGCTCTAGGCATGGCCATCGTCGTATTGGTGTTCAATATCGACACCCTGATGGGCGAGCCGGGTAACAATCTCGGGCCCAGGTCCCTGACGGTGATCGCCATGACCATCGCGGTGGTGTTGGCCTTGCTGTTCGTTGACACCCGCCGCAAATTCGCCCGTCTGAACAATCAATCCGAGCGGGTTTCGGAAATGGCCGACCGCCTGACCATGGCGATCGAGAAATTGAATGACGCCAATGCTGATTTGCTGCAGTCGGAGGAGCGTTATCGCGGGCTGGTGGAAACCCAGGACGCCTTTATTGTCCGGCGTACGGCCGATGGGCGGCTGACCTTCGTCAACCGCGCGTTCTGTGAACAATTCGGCATGGAGCCGGCGGAATTGGAGGGCAGCGATTTCACCCCCGATGTGCACCCCGAAGACCACGGCATCGCAGAAAGTCTGGCGTCTGGATTGGCAATGCCTCCCTACCGCATCCAATATGATCAGCGGGTCCTGACCCGCGACGGTTGGCGCTGGGTCGCCTGGATCGACTACGCCATCCGCGACGAACGTGGCGAAATTCGCGAAATCCAGTCCATTGGCCGGGATGTCACCGCCCGTAAGCTCGCGGAAGAGCAGTTAAGGGGCGCCCGCGACGACGCCCAAGCGGCCAATCGCGCGAAATCCAGCTTTCTGGCCACGGTCAGCCATGAGATCCGCACGCCGATGAATGGCATCCTGGGCATGACGCGTCTGTTGCTGGAAACCGATCTGACGGAACAGCAACATGGCTACGCCGGTGCGGTCCGGCAATCGGGTGAGGCGTTGCTGGCCATCATCAACGACATTCTGGACTATTCAAAGATTGAGGCCGGTAAACTTACCTTACAGGAGCAGCCCTTCAACTTGATCACCACGGTGGAACAGGCCTGCGAGCTGTTGGCCGCCCGCGCGGTGGAGCGCGACATCGCCATTGGCACCACCTTCACGCCGGAGGTTCCGGAATATCTGTACGGTGATGCCGGCCGCTTGCGCCAGATCGTCCTGAACCTGGGCGGCAACGCCGTCAAGTTTACGGATCGGGGCGGCGTGATAATCGCCGTTTCCGTGACCCACGCAAATACGGCGGGGGTCGTTTTGCTGTTCGAGGTCACGGATACGGGCATCGGCATTCCGGACGCCGTGCAGGGCAAGCTGTTCGAAGAATTCAGCCAGGTCGATTCCGGCAGCACGCGCCGCCATGGCGGCACCGGCCTGGGCCTGGCGATTTCACAACGCATCGTACAGCGCATGAAGGGACAGATCGGGGTGGATAGCACCTTGGGCAAGGGCAGCACGTTCTGGTTCATGGTTGATATGGCCCTTGACCCCGCGGCACCCGAGCCAAGCGTCGGCCCGGACGCGTTGGCAGGGCAGAAAATTGCGCTGTGCGACGGCAATGCCAGCTCGCGCGAGATTATTCGCCGCAGCCTGACCGCGTTGGGGGCCGAGGTCAGCGATGGCGAGAGCCCCGAACAAATCCGGCAATTGCTGGCCCAGGCCGAGATTGCCGGCACAATCTTTGATGCCGCCCTGATCGATGGCGCGTTGCCGGAAAAAACCATCATCGAGTTGGGTGAGAATTTTCGGCAAAGCGCGGCGGGCGGGGATTGCCGTCTGGTGATGTTGTTGCGGGTCGACCAGCATTCGCGCCTGGAACCCTATCGTGAAAATGGCTTTGAGTTTTTTCTGGTGCGGCCGATCCGCCGGCGGACCTTGGTGCAGGTCCTGACCGGTGTGCACAACGACGAGGGCGGCTGGGTCGATTCCCGTCTGCCGCAAGCCCTCGACGAACCTGGGGTCGATGCAACCGCCGTCCCGATCCGTGTGCTGCTGGCCGAGGACAATCGTATCAACCAGATGCTGGCCGAGGCGTTGCTCGAAAGACTGGGCCTGGACACGGAATGTGTCGCCAATGGCTACCAGGCGGTCGAAGCCGTGAAAAACGGCAACTTCGCCCTGATTCTGATGGACGTCAACATGCCTTTGATGGATGGCTTGCAGGCGACCCGGGAGATCCGTGCCCTGGAGGGGCAAAAGGCGGTTATTCCGATCATTGCCATGACTGCCTCGGCCATGGATGAGGACAGGCAGCGCTGCGCGGTCGCTGGCATGAATGACTACATCGCCAAGCCGGTGGAGGCGGAGGAATTGCAGCGCCTGATCGCCCGGTGGACCGATATTCCCACATTGAAGTCGGCAGCGTCCTGACCATGGAGCGTGAATGTCCGCCATGAAGATAGGTCTCGCAAAAGAAGGCAGGTCAGGTGAGGTCCGCGCCATCCTGTTGCCTGAAAACGCCTCCGGTGTTTTGCCCCGTTCCAATGCGGCCCGGGCGCGTTGCCGGGATTATGTCACGGCGGCGGACGTTCTGGCCCGACCGTGAAAACCAACGGCGGCAACGCAATGGCGGGGGATCGGCCGGGCTGGCTTGCCACCTTGCAGGTCTATACGGACCGCCGGGTTGTCGCCATTCTGTTTTTGGGCTTCTCGTCGGGCATGCCCCTGCTGTTGACCTTCTCCACCCTGTCGATCTGGCTGGCCGAGGAAGGTATCTCGAAAACCGCCATTGGCCTGTTTGCGCTGGTCGGCATGCCCTACTCCCTGAAGTTCATCTGGGCGCCGTTGATCGACCGCCTGCGTCTGCCGCTGTTGACCCGTTGGCTGGGCCGGCGGCGCGGCTGGGCCATTCTGACACAGCTTGCCCTGATGATCGGGATCATTGGCCTGGGCAGCAACGATCCCGCCAACGGTGCCTGGGCGATGGCGGCCTGGGCCCTGTTCGTCACCTTCGCGTCGGCCAGCCAGGATGTGGTGATTGATGCCTACCGGGTGGAAATCCTGGAAGAAAGGCAATACGGCGCCGGTGCGGCGATGATCGTGGCGGGCTACCGCCTCGGTATGCTGGCCTCCGGTGCGGGCGCCCTGTATCTGGCCGAGGCAGCAAGCTGGTTCTGGGTCTATGCGGCCATGGCTGGGCTGATGGCGGTGGGCATTCTGACCATCTTGTTGAACCCGGAGCCGGACGGCGGTACCGACGGCGCCGCGGCCGGGAGCCGCGTCGATCCGGTGCGGTGGTTGTACGAAGCGGTGGCGGAACCGTTTGCCGAATTCCTGCGCCGCGGCGGCTGGCGAACGGCTTTGTTAATCCTGCTGTTCGTGGTGTTCTACAAATTCGGCGATAGTCTGGCTGGCATCATGGCTAATCCGTTTTACGTGGAGATCGGTTTTTCCAAGACCGAGATTGCCTCTGTCTCCAAGCTGTTCGGCCTTGGCGCCACCCTGGTTGGCGGTTTCCTCGGCGGCCTGTTGGTGGCCCGCCGGGGCATTATGCAAAGCCTGTTGTGGTGCGGCCTGTTGCAGATGTTTTCCAACCTGATGTTCGCCGTTCAGGCCATCGTCGGCCACGACATATCCATGCTGGCGGTGACCATTGCGGTCGAGAACGTGGCCGGCGGCATGGGCACCGCAGCCTTCGTCGCCTATCTCTCCTCGCTGTGCAACGTGGCCTACACGGCGACCCAGTATGCCTTGTTTTCGTCGTTGATGGCCCTGGCCCGCACCGCGCTATCGGCGCCGGGGGGCCTGCTGGCGGAAAACACCAGTTGGGTAAGCTTTTTCCTGGTCACCACGGTCGCGGCGCTGCCGGGGCTGGCCCTGTTGTGGTGGTTGATCCGGCGGGGCATTGTGCCCAAATCCGACATGGGTCCGCGCACGCCATGACCGTATCCATGGAGATCGTCGAGGCCGACATCACGACCCTGGATGTGGATGCCATCGTCAATGCGGCGAATGAGCAGTTGCTGCCGGGCGGCGGCGTGTGCGGCGCCATTCATGCCGCCGCCGGCCCGGATCTGGCGCAGGAATGCCGCCGGCTGGGCGGCTGTCCAACCGGCGAGGCCCGTATCACCGCCGGCTATAATCTGACCGCGCGACATGTGATCCACGCCGTGGGTCCCGTTTGGCACGGCGGCGGGCGGAATGAAGCCGCCCTTTTGGCCAGCGCCTATCAAGCCTGCTATCAAATGGCGGACGCCGCGGGCCTGAGCTCAATTGCCTTTCCCGCCATTTCCACCGGCATATTCGGCTATCCTCTGGGAGCCGCGACAGGAATTGCACTGGGCGCCGCGCAAATCTATCAGGCCGCGCCCGGCAGCCTGCGGCACATTGTTTTTTGTTGTTTCGGCGCGGTCGCGATCAAGACTTACCGTGATATTCACCATCAGCTGTTTTTTTGATGCATCTTGAGATTGGCGCAAACAATCAGAATGGGCGATAAGCAACCCATCATGGTGCCCATGGTATTATTTCGGAGGTGGCTTGGCTGATGAATCAGGCGTCATTGCTGCGCAAGGCGGCATTGAGTTTCGCCAACCGCCCGGCGGTCACATTCGGCCTGAACGATCCGCTCAGCCATGGCGAACTGGCGGCCCGCCTGGCCATTGCGCCGCGCGGACTGCCGTGCCTGGATCATATCGCCCGCGTCAAGCGGCCCAGGGCCAGCCGCTTCATTGCCGCCCTGCCCAGGAACAACCATGGCAAGGTGCCGAAAACCGAACTGCGGGGCCTATTGGCGAGGGAAGAGGAGACCACGGCATGACCGCTCGATTGCAGGACAAAGTGGCGCTTGTCTGCGGCGCCGGCTCGATTGGCCCCGGCTGGGGCAACGGCAAGGCAACGGCGGTTTCATTCGCCCGCGAAGGCGCCAAGGTCTTCGCCGTGGACTTGAACCCGGAAGCGGCGGCGGAAACCACCGCCATAATCCAAGGCGAAGGTTTCGAAGCCACGGCCCATGCCGCCGATGTCTCGGACGAGAACTCCGTCGCTGCGATGGTCGCGGCCTGCAGGGCCGTCTATGGCCGGATTGATATTCTGCACAATAATGTCGGCATCGCCTCGCTGGGCGGGCCGCTCGAGACCACCTTGGCGCAGTGGGAGCGGGTGATGCGGGTCAACGTCACCTCGATGTTTCTGACCTGCCAGGCGGTGCTGCCGCTGTTCCTGGAACAGGGCGGCGGCGCCATCGTCAACGTCTCGTCCCTGTCCGCGGTGAAGGCCGCCCGGCCCGAACTGGCATACGCCACATCAAAAGGGGCGGTGAACGCCCTGACCATCAACATCGCCATGGAGTTCGCCGGCCGCAATATCCGCTGCAACGCCCTGGTGCCCGGCCTGATCAACACGCCCATGGTAGCGGACGCCATGCAGGCTCATTATGGGAGCGGCGGGATGGATGCCATGATCGCCGCCCGCGATGCGCTTTCGCCCACCGGCCGCATGGGCGAAGCCTGGGACGTGGCCAACGCGGCCGTGTTTCTGGCCTCTGACGAGGCGCGCTATATCAATGGTATGCTGCTGCACATTGATGGCGGCCTGCAGCATCGTTTCACGGCTGGCACCGGTTAAGGCGACTTATGAGAGGTATGGACTATGAGTGAGAACCCCATTGGCTACGAACTTTCGGACGGCATCGCGACCATCACCATTGATCGGCCCGACGCCATGAACGCCATCAATACGGCGGTGCGCGAGGGCTTGTGGGCTGCCTTCCGCCGCTTCGTGGACGAGGACGAGGCCCTGGTGGCGATCCTGACGGCAACGGGCGAGAAGGTCTTCTGCGCCGGCGCGGACCTGAAGGAAATGTCCGACATGGCCCTGAAAGTGCCGCCCCCCGATTTCCTGCCCTACTTGAACAAGAATATCCACACCAACAAACCGGTGATCGCCGCCGTCAACGGCCTGGCCTACGCCGGCGGTTTCTATCTGGCGCAAATGTGCGATCTATGTATCGCCGCCGAGACCGCCAAGTTTGCCATTACCGAGCCGAAATGGAGCCGCGGCGCGCCTTGGGCCGCGCCCCTGCCGTGGCTGATCCCGCCCCGCGTGGCCATGGAATTGCTGCTTACGGCCAAGCCGATCTCAGCCGAGCGGGCCTATCAGGTGGGCCTGATCAATCAGGTCGTACCGCTGGCCGGTCTGGCCGCGGCGGCCCGGGATATGGCCGCCACCATTGCCCAGAACGCGCCCCTGTCGGTGCGGGCCGGCAAGCAGATGGTTTATGCCGTGGCCGAGGTCGGCTGGAGCGAAGCGTTAAAGGCCGGCGATGCCGCCTACGAAAAGGTATACTTGAGCGATGATGCCCAGGAAGGCCCCCTGGCCTTCAAGGAGAAACGCGCCCCGGTGTGGAAAGCGCGCTAGTCCCGTTTCGATATTGATCGAAACAGGACTAGCTTTTTTGGTTCCCGCCAGTGCGCCAAGGCGCACAGCTCCACAGGGGCGGCGTATAAACGCCGGGCCGCCGTCGCGGCCTTGACTGACCATTTCAGTGTCGAAAATGGTCCATGAGAGAGAGGAAAAGGGCATGCTGTTAGGTGCGAATATTCCGATGTGGGACATTGGCGGCGACCCTGATGTGGTGCGCGATTACGCCCAGGCGGCGGAGGGCATGGGGTATGACTACATTGGCGCGGCCGATCATGTCATCGGTGTGAATGCCGCCAGCCGGCCTGATTGGGGCGAACGCAATACCTCGGCCGATCTGTTCCACGATCCCTTTGTGCTGTTCGGCTATCTAAGTGCCTGCACCAAAAAGATCGGCTTTTCCACCCAGGTCCTGATCCTGGCCCAGCGCCAGGCGGCCCTGGTGGCGAAACAGGCGGCCTGTGTCGACGTGCTGAGTGGCGGGCGCTTTCGCCTGGGCGTTGGGGTGGGCTGGAACCCGGAGGAGTTCGTTGCCTTGAACGAGGATTTTTCCAACCGGGGCCGGCGCTCCGAAGAACAGGTGCGGTTCATGCAGGCGCTGTGGGCCGAACCGCATGTCAGTTTTGACGGCAAATGGCACAAGATCAATGATGCCGGCATCAATCCCCGGCCGGCTGGCGGCAGCATCCCCGTTTGGTTTGGCGGCCACGAGGATGTGACCTTGCAGCGTACGGCCAAGTGGGGCGAGGGCTGGATCATGCTGGCTCACCCGCCGGGCGATAGCGCCCTGGCGGAATTCGCGAAACTGCGCGATTACACCAAGGCGGCAGGCCGTGATCCCCAGCAGATGGGGATAGAGGTCTGGGTCTCGGTTGGGGCCGGCGGGCCGGAGGACTGGCGCCGGGAGTTTCAATTCTGGCAGGCGGCGGGCGTCTCGCATATCACGGTCAACAATTCCTATGGCCGCGGCGATCACCACACGCGCATTTCGGGCCATTCCCTGGCGGATCATAGGAACGGGATCGAAAGCTACCGTGCCGCCGTCGCGGATCTGTTGTAGGGGTTCATGGCACAATATCTCGAGACCGATGTCCTGATCATCGGGGCGGGGGGCGCCGGGATGTATGCCGCCATCGCGGCGGCGGAAGCAGGCGTGCGGGTGCTGTTGCTGGATAAAAGCCTGATCGGGCGCTCCGGCGCTACCGTCATGGCGCAGATGACCGTGGCCGCCGCCATTGGCGAGGAAGAGCCCGATGATTGGCGTTTTCATCTGAAAGATACCATTGCCGCCGGCCGGGGCCTGGTCAATGAACCCCTGGCACGGATTCTCTGCGAAACCGGGCCGGAGCGGATCTGGCAGATGGAGGCATGGGGCGTCGGCTGGGCCCGCAAGGGCAACCACATCGCCCAGGCCCACGCACCGGGCCATGACCGCAAGCGCTGTGTCTATGTGGATTTCCTCAACACCGGGCCGGCGTCGTCGCGCATCCTGCGCAATCAGGTTCGCCGCCGCGACACGATCCGCCGCATTTCCGATCTGATCGTTACCGATCTGGTGCTCCAGGATGGCCGGGCAGGGGGCGCCGTGGCTCTGCATCTCGAATCCGGCCAGCCGGTGACCATCGCCGCCAGGGCCACGGTGATCGCGACCGGCGGCCTGACCAGCATGTACGACCGCAATTCGGCCTCGGCCAATATGGGCGGCGACGGTTTCGCCCTGGGCCTGCGGGCGGGGGCCGAACTGATCGATATGGAGTTCGTGCAATTCTTCCCCATTGGGCATCTGGCGCCGCGCCTGATTGGCATGGACCCGATCATGTGGGACCCCTTCCGCTACAAGCTGGGCGGACGGCTGCTGAACGGGAATAGGCAGGAATTCACCCATAATTACGGCGCGCCGGAGGACGGCAGGTATGTCGTCACCAGGGATGCGGCGACCTATGCCATCGTCAGGGAAGTGGCGGCGGGGCGCGGCTCGCCCCACGGCGGGGCCTGGCTGTCCTTCGAACATATCGCCGATGAAGATCTGCGCGCCGCCTTTGGCCCGGTGATCGACCGCCTGGCCGATGCGGGCATCGACCTGACCAAAAGGGCGATCGAGGTCTATCCGATCGCCCATTACCACATGGGTGGCTTGCGGGTGGATGATCGCCTGGCCACCACTGTGGCGAACCTGTTCGCGGCGGGGGAGGCCGTGGGCGGCGCCAACGGGGCCAACCGCCTGTCGGGCAACGCCATCACCGAGGCCTTCGTGTTTGGCGAATTGGCTGGCCGCTCGGCCGCCGCCATTGCGGACAGCGGCGCCACACCCGATATCCGCGAGGCTGCGGGGCCTTATCTGGCTGAAATCGAGGGCGCCCGGGGCCGCACGGGCCCGGGGCCAAGCCCGACCGCCGCCATTGCCACCCTGCGGACCTTACTGCAACAGGATGTGGGGCCGTTCCGCACGGCGGCGGGCCTGACACGCGCCATGGATGGCATCGCGGAATTGGCCGCCCTGCTGCCTGAAATGCCCACCGGCGCATCGGCCGCGTTCAACCAGCAATTGGCGGACTGGTTCGGTTTGCGCAACATGTTGCTGGTGGCGAAATCGATCGCCACCGCCGCGCTGGCCCGCACGGAAAGCCGCGGCGCCCACCAGCGGGAAGATTTTCCCGGCCTGGACGAGGCCTGGACCCACAATCAGGTCATCCGCCTGGCGGGGGACGAAATCCAATTGTCCCGCGGCGACGTGCGCCGCCTTGCCCCAAAGGCGCTGGCCCTATGAGCGAACAACGATCGACAAATCTGAAAATTCGCCGTGGTGGGCCAGAGGGACCGGCACAATACGAGCATTTCAATTTCGCCTTCGAGGATGGGCAATCGGTATTGGACGCCTTGCGCTGGATCCGGGGCAACCGGGATGCCTCCCTGGCGGTGCGCTATTCCTGCATCAACGCCAACGCCTGCAAGGAATGCGTCATGCGCATTGACGGCCGCACGGGCTATGCCTGCACCACGCCGCTGCGCCCCGGCGAGATGCTGCTCGAACCCCTGCCCAACAAACGCCTGATCCGCGACCTGGTGACCGACACCCTGCCCCCCGACGAGCGGCTAATTGTACCCTAGGCGCGGGGGCACCGGGATGAGTGGAAAAAGGTTCTAGCGCCACTATGGCTACGCCGGGAGCGACAGCAGGAAAAACGGTGTCACGGGAGCTTGTGGAGCGAATTTATCAGGTGGCGCGGCAGATCCCGGTTGGCCGGGTGGCGACCTATGGCCAGGTCGCCCTGGTCGCCGGGGCCAATTCGGCGCGGCGGGTGGGGCGCGCCATGGCAATGCTGCCGGCGGGCTCCGATGTGCCCTGGCACCGAATAATCAACAGCCAGGGCAGGATCAGTGTCCGGCGCCATGGCGGACCCGATCCGGAGCAGAAGCGACGCCTTCGGATCGAGGGCGTGCGGCTCGACCGCCAAGGCCGGGTCGACCTGCCGGCGGTCGCGTGGCCCGGGCCGTCTCTGCAATGGCTCGAGGTCAACGGCTACGACATCGAAGACCTGATCCTGCGCAGTCAGCGCAAGGGCAGGCACGGGGCCTGGGTGAACTGGAACCTTTGAATCGAGATTTCCGTCCCGCACCAGGAGAATGTCGGAAGTTTGGTTTTTCGGCCCGCGTGTCCCGCCGCGCCCGGACAGTTTTTCCCGGCATGCCGCATCACACCACCCAGCGGGGCAATCACCGCGAGGACGTGTTCTGTAACGATGAGGACCGACAAGCCCACCTGGCGTCGGCAATTCGATGCTATGGGGGATTGGTCCGCCTGGCTCGCGAAGGGTAATGAGCCGGACAAGTTTGATGTCTTGCGGCGCAACGCGGACAAAGGCCTGCCCTGTGGCTCGGAGAGCTTTATCCGGAAGCTGGAGAAACTGACGGGGCAGGCGTTAGGGTACCGACCACGGGGACGGCCGAAGAAGACCGATGACTTTTAAGGGTAGCGTCCCCTTTGTTTCAGTTTCAAAATGGACATACAATGTAACGAAAGTGTCGGTTTTGCAGAACCATCTGTCGCGCCCCGCCAAGAGCCCGTAAGACGGCATTACGGTGCCCGATGGCCTTGGCGTGGCAGGTAATCTGAAGGGAGCGGCGCTTGTAGTACAGGCAATACGTGGTTTGTTTTGCCCAAAACGTCCCGCCCATGTCCCGCTATACGCAATGTAAATCGAATATTTGCATCTCCGCAATTTCGCATAACTAATTGAAATTAAACGTGGTGCGCCCGGCAGGACTCGAACCTGCGACCCCTTGATTAGGGATCAATTGCTCTATCGGGCCGAGCTGCGGACGCAGCGGTCCGCGACCCGGTCACCGAAACCCTGCCACCCGGACGAACGGCTAGCTGAACCATAGGCGCGGGCGCAAAAGAGTGACGGCCAAGCAGAGCAACAGGCCCACGCCGGCATAGATAAAGGTCGATTGAAAGGCCGAGAGGAACGCTTCGAACGCCGCCTGTCCGCCGGCCAGGGCGCCCCGGTTCAGGCTGGCGTAGGTCAGGGACAGGCAGGTCGCGCCCAGCACCACACCGATGGTCCGGCTGACCTGGGCCAGGCTGCCGGCGACGCCGCGGTCCCGGACATCCAGACGCCCGGTGACCACGACCAGAATGCAGACCTGAAACAATCCCAGGCCAACGCCCTGCACGAACAGCGGCAGGCTCATGCGCCAGATATCGGCGCGGCCATCCCAGGTGCCCATGGCAATGGTGGCCACGGCAACCATCACGGCGCCCAACAGGGCCACGCGGCTGGCCCAGGGCCGCCAACTCAACAACCAGCCGCCCAGGGGTCCGGCCACGGCCTGCCCCAGGGGCGAGGCCGCCAGGATGAGGCCGCTGACCGCCAGGGAATAATCCGTCGCCCGCACCAGGAAATAGGGCACCAGAAGCAAGGGGGCGAAACCCACCAGCATAACCAGGCCGTTGAAGACGCTCAGGACGGTGAAATCCAACTGGCGAAAAACCGCCAGGGGAATGATGGGTTCCCGCGCCCGGATTTCGCGCCGGACAAAAACCGCCAATGCCAGGCCGCCCAATGCCGCGATGGCCAAACCGCGCAGGGTCTCCGCCTGCAGCTGGTTCAGGGCCAGCAATAAACCACCCAGGCCAAAGGCCAAGAGCAGTGCGCCCAGAAAATCGAACCCCCCAGCGCGTCTTTGCGCCTGGGGGGGCCGCAGCCAGGGCAGGGCGGCCAGGGCGGCGAGGGTGATGGGCAGGCGGAACCAGAACACCGCCTCCCAACCCCAGAGCTGCACCATCAGGCCGCCCAGGGAGGGGCCGGCGGCGGCGCCAATGCCGAACATCATGGTATAGGCGCCCAAGGCCCGGCCGCGCCGGTTCTCGGGAAACAGCGCCGTCGCCAGGGCCGGGCCGCAACTCAGCACCAGCGCGGCGCCAATGCCCTGAATAACCCGCGCCAGCAACAGCCAGTGAAAGGCCGGGGCCGTGGCGCACAAGACAAAGGCCAAGGCCGAGACCGCGAGGCCATATAGAAAAATGCGCTTGTAGCCAAACAGATCGCCCAGCTTGCCGAACGCCAGCATCAGGGAGGTGTAGATCAGGACATAACAGACCACGACCCACTGGATGGCCGGGATCGGAATGGCAAAATCGGTGGTGATATCGGGAAACGAGATGTTGACCGAGGTATCGAGGGGCACGATCATCGTGCCCAGGCCAACGATCAAAAGGCCGGCCCGGGCGCGGCCTTTGCCGGGCAGCGCCTCCATGCGGCTCAAAACACCGCTGTCACGCCGGAGCTTCCGGGCTCGGCAAATATGTCGCGCATGGAACCTCTGGCTCCCCTATGCACACTGCTATTGAATTGGCGCACCTACACGGCGGGATGCCGCACTACTTCAGCACTTCCGTGTTGATGACATTGGCGGGATCCAGATGGCCGTCGAAACAATCGACCACATTCTGCGCCGCCACCTGGCCCATGCGGAAAACAGATTCCTTGGTTACCCCGGCCGAATGCGGACTGACCAGAATATTGTCCAATGCGAACAAGGGATTGTCCGCCGTGGCCGGCTCAACGACAAAAGGATCGATCCCGGCGGCAGCGATGCTTTGAGACTTCAGGGCCTCGTAAAGCGCGGCCTCGTCCACGATGCCGCCGCGGGCGGTGTTGACCACGTAGGCGGTTTTTTTCATCGCCGCCAGTTCCGCGGCTCCGACCATGCCATTGGTCTCGTCATTCTTCATGCAGTTGACCGACAGGAAATCGACCTCGCCCAGGACGCCGCGCCAATCGGCCACGGGGGTCGCCCCGGCGGTGCGGATGCCGTCCTGAACGACATAGGGGTCATGGACCAGCACCGTCATCTCCATCGCCACGCAACGGTTGACCAGGCGCCGCCCGATCTTGCCAAAGCCAAGGATCAACACCGTGCGGCCGGCGAGATCGAAGGCCGGTTGCTCGAAGCGTATGGCCCAATTGCCTTTGCGGGTTTCCCGGTCATAAGCCAAAGCCTGCTTGGCCAGGGCCAGCATGAAGAACAGGGCATGTTCGGCCACGGTCACCGAATTGGCGATGCCCGCAATGGCCAACGGGATGCCGGCCTTGGTCAACGCCGGCACATTGACGGCGTCATAACCAACCCCGAAACGGGAGGCTATTTTCAAACGGCCCGCCGCTTCGATCAGACGTGGTGTCAGGGGGGCTATGCCCAAAATCACCGCGTCATAATTCCCGATATGCTGAAAAATATTGTCTTCGCTCAATTCGGTGAAGTGTTCGATTTCAATATCGTCCCGTCCGTCAAACACGGATTTCAGGCCATCCGTTATGGGCAACTGGATCATGACGCGCTTTTTCATTGGATTTCTCTCTCGTTTTTCAAACTGGCCGGTGTTGGCCCCTATCTAACCCGATTTGAGGCAATTGCCCAAGGGCCCGATTGCCACTAGGTTTGGATCGGCCGCGATGGGGAAAAATTGCAGGAGCCATGATGGTGCTGAAGAACATATCCGCCGGTGTCCTGGATGTCGCCTATGAAGAGGCCGGGGCGCCGAATGGCAAGCCAGTGATCCTGCTGCACGGGTTTCCTTACGATATCCGGGCCTATGACGAGGTGACGCCGCGCCTTGTGGCGGCGGGTTGCCGGGTCGTCACGCCTTATTTGCGCGGCTATGGCCCGACCAGGTTTCTGGCGGCGGAGACCCTGCGTTCCGGCCAGCAGGCGGTGCTGGGCCATGATCTGCTGACCCTGATGGATGCCCTGGAGATACCGGAGGCTGTTCTGGGCGGCTATGACTGGGGCGGGCGGGCCGCTTGTATCGTTGCCGCCCTATGGCCAGGGCGGGTGAGGGGACTGGTCAGCTGCAACGGCTACAATATCCAGAATGTTGCCGGCGCCGCCCGGCCAGCGGCGCCCGATATGGAACACCGCCTGTGGTACCAGTATTATTTTCACGGCGCCCGCGGGCAGGCCGGCCTGGCGGCCAACCGCCACGCATTCTGCAAACTGCTTTGGCGGCTCTGGTCGCCCAATTGGCAGTTTGACGATGCGACCTATGATGCGACGGCGGCGTCATTCGAAAACCCGGATTTTGTCGACGTGGTGATCCATTCCTACCGCCACCGCTATGGCCTGGCGACAGGGGACCCGGGCGTGGAGGATATCGAGGCGCGTCTGGCCGGACGGCCTCTGATTGCGGCGCCCGCGGTGGCCCTGGACGGCGGCGGCGATGGCGTCATGGCGCCAACAGGATGCGCCGGACACGAGCGCTTCTTCAGCGGGCCGTACCGACGCCAGGTCGTTCCCCTGGTCGGCCATAACCTGCCGCAAGAGGCGCCCGGCGACTTTGCCGAGGCCGTGCTGTCCCTGATCTAGAGTCTTTCCGTTATAAACGGAAAGACTCTAAGCCGCGGCGGCGGCAAAATCGCGATACAGCGTGCGCTGTTCCACCCGGTCGAAACCGAGGCGGCGAATATCATCGAAATAAAGCGGGATCAGCTCCCGACGCCCGGCGCGGTGGGCCGCGTCCAGCAAAATCTGGAAGAACAGGTCGCGCTGGGCGTGGCTGCCGCCGATCAGATGCAGGTCGTGCCGCACCGGCGAGAGCAACCCGACGGCCCGTTCAAACTCGCCCCTGCGGTAGGCCAGTATGGCTTCGCAGAGGGGAATGCCGGCGGCCCGGTAGGCGGTCGCCAGGCTGCCATTCCCGGTGGCTGCAAAGGCGCGCATGCTGTCCAGCAACCGCGCCGCCAAATCGTACTGTCCGCTTCCCGTCAATACCAACATGTCATGGGCGGCGGAGAACGGATTGGCGTGATCATCGATGCGGCCCGCACAAACTTCGGCCAGAATGCCCCAATGGCCGCCCAGATCCACGCCGCGCAATTCCAACCGCATCAATAGGGAGGCGACGTTCTGCAAATCGATGGTGGCGTCGGGCATGGCCTTGACCAGCGGTGACTCCGGGTTGCGTACCTGCGCGGTGACCAGGGCCAGGGCGCGGTCATAGGCGCCCTGTTCCAGCAACATCAGGCATAGATGCCACCACAGATGATGGCTGATCTGGTTGGCTTCGCCCCAGTTGCCGCTCAGACCTTCCAGCCAGGCGGCGCCGTCATCGACCCGGCCCTGCATGGCGTGTACATGGGCCACCGCATGGGTTCCCCAGCAATCCGTCCGGTCTATTTCCACCGCATTGCGGCCGCAGCGCTCGGCATGCCGGTAATCGCCGGCCTCCTCGCTGGCAAAGGCCCGCACCGATTGAAAGCAGCCATAATCGGCCAGGTTATCACGCCAGGCAGGTGCGGCCCGTTCTGCGATATCACGCATCCAGGCCGCGCGGCCGTTCCAGAACAACTCGAACTGTGTCAGGCGGTGGGCCAGCAGGTCGGTGGGATGTTCGGCCAGCGTCGCCTCCATGATGGTCGCTGCTTCCACGCCATGTCCGCTGACCGCGGCCGTCAGGCCGTCAAAATAGGCCCGCTCCCGTCCTTCGGCGGCAGCCATCAGGGGGGCGGCCTCCGCCAGCAGACTTTCTATCGGCGCCCGAAAGGCGGCGGTGCGGGCGGTCTGCAGAATCCAACCCTTGGCCAGCTTGGCCAGGGCAAAATCCGGATCGGCCGCCATGGCGGCGTCAAGATGGGTCATGGTATCGGTACGCCAGCAGACAAAGCTGTGCATGCCGGCATTGAAGGCCTCCGCCGCGTCCGTACTGGATGTCGTCAGCCGGTGACCGCGGCTATCGAGATGCTGTTTCATATGACGTTCCTGTTATTGTCTCGCGGCCAAAACCATTGCCGCCCGCCGTGTTGTCATCGCCAGGTCTACCGCCCGGCTGCGTCTTCGAGGATCATGCCGGCGCCTTTTTCGGCGATCATGACCACCGGGGCGTGGGTGTTGCCCGACACCAGGGTAGGCATGATCGAGGCATCGACGACGCGGAGGCCTTCCAGACCATGCACCCGCAGACGGCTGTCGACCACCGCCGCGGGATCCGCGCCCATACGGCAGGTGCCGATGGGATGAAAAACCGTGGCCCCCGTGGCCCGGGCAAACGACAAAAGTTCGTCGTCGCTTTGCGCGTCCGGGCCCGGGTTCATCTCGTGGTCCACATAAGGCGCCAGGGCCGGCTGGGCGACCACATCGCGGGCGATACGCATGCCGCCGATAAGGGCGGCGCGGTCAATCTCGTCCGCCAGGAAGTTGGGCCTGATGGCGGGCTCGCTGCCCGGCCGGTTGTCGCGAATGTGGATAGAACCCCGGCTTTCGGGGCGCAATTGACAGACCGCGATGGTCATGCCCGGTTTCGTATCCAGCGCGCGGTCGGCGGATGACGCGTAGCTGGCATGGGCGCCATGGAACTGCACATCCGGCGTTTCCAGTTCCGGCCGGCTTCGGACAAAGCCATGCACGATGCCTGCGGTATAGGTCAATATGCCGCGCCGGGCGATGCCGTATTTCAAGACCTCCAATCCAAGGCGCCAGCCTCGGCTTTGTTCGTTCAATGTACGGACGTTGCGGACCCGCCAATTCATCCGGGCGGTATAGTGATCGCGCAGGTTTTCGCCAACCCCTGGCAGTTCGTGTTGGACCTCGATGCCGAGATCCTTGAGCCGTTCTGGCTGGCCAATCCCCGATAGTTCCAACAGTTGCGGCGATTGCACGGCGCCGGCGCTGACAATCACTTCCCGCCGGGCGCGGGCGTCCCGCTTTTGGCCGTCAACCGTGTATTCAACGCCGACCACCCGCTTGCCCTCCATGATCAGGCGCGCGGCAATAGCGTTGGTTTCAATCTTCAAATTAGCGCGATGCGAGGCCGGGGCCAAAAAGGCACGGGCGGCGCTGTGCCGCCGACCCCGGCGCTGGGTTACCTGATAATAGCCAAAGCCGTCCTGTTTGGCGCCGTTATAGTCTGGATTGACGCCATAGCCGGCCGCGCCGCCCGCCTCGATCATGGCATCCAACAGCGGGTTCTTTTCCCGCATGTCGGCGACGTTCATCAGGCCATTGCCGCCGCGCAGGTCGCTGCCGCCGCGCTCGAACCGTTCCGTTTTCTTGAAATGGGGCAGGACATCGTCATAGGACCAGCCCAGATTGCCCATCTGCGCCCAGGTGTCATAGTCCCGGGCCTGGCCGCGCACATACAACATGCCGTTGATGGAGGACGAGCCACCCAGCACCTTGCCGCGCGGGATGGGGATTTTGCGGTTGTCGGTTGCGGCCTCCGGCTCTGTCTCGAAACACCAGTTCATCGCCGGGTTGTTGAGCATCTTGGAAAAGCCGACCGGTACATGTATCCAGATACTACTGTCTTTGCCACCGGCTTCCAGCAGCAGGGTGCGGGTTAGCGGGGCCTCGGTCAACCGGTTGGCCAGGACGCAGCCCGCCGAACCCGCGCCGACAATGATATAATCGAACTCCGTCATTTCCTTCCCCCTGTTCTGTTTGCTCGATGCAGTTGGCTTTGCCGGCATCTTAACGCTATTCTGCCGAAGATTCGAAACAGCATTAGCAATGGCGCAGGAGGTAACCGTGGCCGTTCAGCGGAATGCATTTGAAAATCCGGCTTTGTTGATCGTCGATATGCAGAACGATTTTGTTCGCCAGGACGCGCCGCTGCAGGTGCCCGACGCCGTTGGCACCATTGCCGCCCACCAGGCCCTGATCGCCGCCTTTCGCAAACACGGCCGACCGGTGATTTTCACAAAATTCCTCTCGACCAAGACGCCCAGCCTGGGATGGCTCTGGTCACCGGAATGCGAGCCGCACACGAAATGCTGCTGGCCGGGCCATCGCCGGCACTACCCGGACCTGGACACCGCATTGGACTGCACGGCGGTGATCGATGAACTACGGCCCGATGACGGCGACCTGATTATCGAAAAATACGGCTACGGCGCTTTTCACGGCACCAATCTGAATGACTCCCTGCGCGACATGGGGGTCGGCTCTCTGGCTGTTACGGGCACCGTCACTCAGATTTGTGTGGAGGAAACCGCGCGTCAGGCTTTCCATCACCGCTTTCCCACCACCGTGGTCGCGGACGCCGTCTCCTCGTTCGATCCGGAACTGCATGCCGCCACCCTGCGGAACTTCGCCATGAAATTCGGTTGGGTCCAGTCCAGTGCCGAGGTCATCGCCGCGCTGGGCTAGTTAGAGCAATTCTCAATTAGCCGGAGTCGCGATCGCGACTTAGGTAATTGGTTCAATTGCTCTATATCTTAGGAGTCCGGGCAGGTTTCGAAGAAGCATGCTCTGGCGCCGATGGGGCGTTTTCCTGGCTGGCGCGGGCCGGTTCGCACGGCTATATTGCGGTGGCAATTAGGACTGCGCATTTTGGCAAGCCAGGAGATCCCCGAATGAAAGAAGCCGTCATTGTTTCCACCGCCCGCACGCCGATCGGCAAAGCCTATCGCGGCGCGTTCAACAATACCGAAGGCCCGGCGCTGGCCGGCCACGCTATTAAACATGCGGTTGCCAAGGCCGGCATTGATCCGGCGGAGGTGGATGACGTGATCCTGGGCTGCGCCCTGCAACAGGGCACCACGGGCAACAATACGGCGCGGCAGAGCCTGCTGGCCGCCGGCTTGCCTGTCGGCGTCTCGGGCATGACCCTCGATCGGCAGTGCTCGTCCGGGATGATGGCGATTGCCACCGCTGCCAAGCAGGTGATGGATGACGGCATGCCGATCTGCATTGGCGGTGGCGTTGAATCCGTCTCGTTGGTGCAAAACGACAAGATGAACTTCTATGCCAACAAATCCGCGACCAGCCATGCCAAGGATATTTACATGGCCATGCTGAACACGGCGGAAGTGGTGGCGGAGCGTTATTCCATAAGCCGCGATGACATGGACGCCTATGGCCTGCAAAGCCAGATGCGTACCGCGGCGGCGCAACAGGCCGGCAAATTCGACGATGAGATCGTGCCGATGAGCAGCGTCAAAAAGGTTGCCAACCGGGAAACCGGCGAAGTCAGCGATGAAGACGTGACCTTGGACCGCGATGAAGGCAACCGGCCTTCGACCAATTTGGAAGGGCTGGTCGGCCTGAAGCCCGTGTTCGATGGCGGTACTATCACCGCTGGCAATGCTTCGCAATTATCGGACGGCGCCTCGGCTGCCGTGGTGATGGACGGCAAGCTGGCCGAACAGCGCAACATCCAGCCCCTGGGCATTTATCGCGGCCTGGCCGTGGCCGGTTGCGAACCAGACGAAATGGGCATCGGCCCGGTCTTTGCGGTGCCGAAGCTGCTGGCGCGCAATGGTTTGACCGTGGACGATATCGGTCTGTGGGAATTGAACGAAGCCTTCGCCGTACAGGTGCTGTATTGCCGGGACCGCCTTGGTATCCCGGACGAAATTCTGAACGTCAACGGGGGGGCCGTTTCCATCGGTCACCCCTATGGCATGAGCGGCGCCCGCATGGTTGGCCACGCGTTGATTGAGGGCAAGCGCCGGGGCGCCAAATTTGTCGTCTGCACCATGTGTATCGGCGGCGGCATGGGTGCCGCCGGTCTATTTGAAGTCGCTTAAAAAATCTTGCTGGGGCGCCCGATGCCCATGGCCGTCCCGTCAACCGCCATTTTCTGATGAGTCCTGGAGGCTGCGCTAGGTTCTTTGCCGCTTGGGCACCCTGACCAGGATGATCAAGGGCAACACCGCGGCACTCGCCACGGCGTAGGCTTTGAAGGCATTGATATAACCGATCATGGCGGCCTGACGGCCGATTTCGCTGCCCAAGGCAGCCAGTCCCCGGGTGCTGTCCGCGCTCCACGCGCCCAGTAACCACGGTAACGTCAAAGCCTTGTTGTAATCCGAGATCAGCTCGGACATGCCGGCGTAATTGGTTGCGGTGGAAACGATCACCAGCGTTACCGACAAAGAGATAAAGATGGAGCTGCCTAAATTGCGCAGCAGATGATAGATCGACGAACCCTCGGCCAGGTAGCGCGAATCCAGGGTGGCAAACGTCGCCATGGTCAACGGCACCCAGATAACCCCCACCGCTATCCCCTGCAAAATGCTGTTGATGCCTACATCGGCGATGGTCACGTTGACGTCAAAGCTGGACATGTACAGACCAGAGACGACCTGGATCAGAAAACCGAATGCTATTCCGATTCTGGGATCCATGCGGGAAATGAATATGGCCATGAAGAAACCGACAATGGCGCCAGCCCCGCGCAAACCCAGCAGCACACCGATGATTGAATCGGGAAAACCCAGAATGCCCTGCAACATGGGTGGCAACAATACCATGGGGGTGAAATTCAACATGCCGTAGATGCCGACGATCACCAGGCCCAGGACAAAGTTGCGGTTGAGAAACAGGCGTGGGTTCAAAAACGGCCGTTCCGCCGTCAAGGTGTGCACCACGAACAGATGCAGGGCGATCAATGCCAGGACCGCCTCGATAATGATCTCCGGACTTTCAAACCAATCCTGCCGTTGCCCCCGCGACAGCAGTAATTGCAACCCGATGACCGCCGCTGACAGGGTCAAAAAACCGGTCCAGTCCAAACCGGACCGCTGCCGCCCGCCTTTATCGGTAAGAAACAGAAACATCCCGATCAAAGCGACAATGCCGAACGGAATGAACATGTAGAAGGCGGCGGGCCAGCCATACGACTCAGCCAGAATGCCTCCCAGCATGGGCCCGATCACCGGCCCCACCACCACCGCCATGCCGAAAACCCCGGTCGCCAGACCGTGCTGATGCTTGGGAAAGGTATCCAAAATGATCGCTTGGCCCAGTGGGATCAAAGGTGCGCCAAAGGTCCCCTGGGCAATGCGAAACAGCACTAAAATAGCCAGATTGGGTGACAGGCCGCAGGCCACGGTCGCTATGGAGAACCCGGCCATGCTGCCCAGCATGACCCGTCGCCGGCCAAATTGCGCTTCGAGCCAGCCGGTCATCGGGGTTATGACCGCCGTCGCCAGAATGTTGAAAATCATCACCCAGGCAATTTCATCCTGGGTGGCGGACAGCGACCCCTGCATCTGTGGCAACAGCACCGAGACCACCAGAATAGCCATGGCATATTGCATCGTCGCCAGGGTAACGCTGAATAAAATGGCCCAGCGGCGAAACGCTGGCACGGCATCCAGATCCTGCACGGCGATTGTCATGACGGGACCATGATACCGTGGGCATGTGACCGCCGCGACAAGGTCGTCGCCATGATCCGCCGCACGCCGGGGCGTGAAGGTGCGATGTTTGTTACCGTCACAGTGCCGGGCCGCCGCCAGAATTTATTGCCAGATTGCTTCTCTGGCCAAAGGGTAAAAGGATCCCCGGCAGAAGCAAATGGTTTCGGCTTTGCCGGACCCTGTTCGAGCAGGCACGCAAACCTGCTGCGACCACCACAGGGCAAATCATCGACAGGAATACAAGAACTGAAGCAAATTTCGCGGCTGGACAAATAAGCCGGCGGCTAGAACACATTTGATTCAAATACGCTCGGATCCATCAGAATGGAGCAATAGAACCAAACACTTTCGTCGCGTTCGCGACTTCAATTAATTGAAAATCGCGCCAGGTATTGCGTTAAAGCAAACCTTCCTTCTGCGCCCGTTTGCGTGCCAGTTTGCGCGAGCGCCGTACCGCCTCGGCTTTTTCACGGGCCCGGCGCTCCGACGGCTTTTCAAAATATTTCCGCATTTTCATTTCGCGAAAGACGCCTTCACGCTGCAACTTCTTCTTCAGAGCGCGAAGCGCCTGATCGACGTTATTGTCGCGAACACTGACCTGTACCAGTGGTCTTCTCCTTAAAAACTCGCCAATTCCGGCGATTCACCATCGATATTCCAATGGTCCTATACCATTCCCTTGGCGGCAAAAACAAGGCGCAAACATTCTTTCGCCAAGCGTCGCCAGCCGATTGAGGTGGTTTATAGCGCAAAGAACCGCTGATGTGAAGCGCTGATGGAATAGCGTGTTCGCCGGACCCAGATTGCCGTAAAGTCGTCCTGCAGGGTTTGCGCCAGGCTCCAGGCGACATATACTTTGGCCATCGCCACGATCAGGTCCCAGGGGCGCCGCTACGGTTCCTGCGCGGGCCACCCCAAATAGGGCGCATACGGGAGAAGCGGGGAAAATGAACACGCCAACGAGAAATAATGACGGCGGCCGGACGGGTCGATTCATCCCCACTTACGAGGCATTGGCCCATGACATCAAGGGCCTTGGCGTTGATGCGGTCTTTGGTTTGATGAGCGACGATACCGCCATGTTTGCGGTCGAAATCGACACCATCGGCATTCAATTTCTGGGCGCCCGGCACGAAAATAGCGCGATCGCCATGGCCGAAGGGTATGCCGCGACGTCGGGCAGGCTGGGCATTGCCATCATTGGCCGGGGGCCGGCCGCGGCAAACGGTCTGCACGCCGCTGTCAGCGCGTCCCGGACAGGCGCCAAAGTCCTGATAGTTTACGGCGAGGCACCGGTCGGTGGCGGCGAACCAAACGGTATCGGACCCGATTACAAGGCCTTCGACGCCCGTGGCGTCATGGCTGCCGCCGGTCTGCAGAGCTTTTTTCCAACCTCGCCGCAAGCGGCGCGGACCGCGTTGGCGGACGCCATCGCCGTGGCGATGCGAGGCAACGTGGTGACGCTGCATCTGCCAACCGATGTTCAACTGGCCGAGATCGAGGTGTGGGCCGATGACCAGCCCATGGCCATGCCCGCATCAAGGCCCGGCGCGGCCGCCCGTTCCCAAGGCATCGACACGGCAATCCGGGTGCTGGCGACAAGCCAACGGCCCTTGATCATTGCCGGTATGGGCGCCCATCGCGCCGACGCGGGGCCAACGCTGGAAGCTTTGGCGGAACGGTTGGGCGCTTTGCTCATCACCACGGCCCGTGGCAAGGATATGTTCCGGGGCAACCCCAACAACCTGGACATCATTGGCTCGTTCTCTCACTCCATGGCCCGACGCCATGTCGCGCAGGCGGACTGTGTGGTGGCCTTTGGCGCTGCGCTGAACTTTCTGACCATGAGCTTTGGCCATTCCCTGCCCCCGGTTCCGCTTATTCAGGTGGACCTGGTACGAAACAATATTGGGCGCTATTGCGATGCCGATGTCGGCCTCGTCGGCGATGCCAAGACCGTGGCGGAACAGCTTTTGGCGGCGTTGCCTGCACGGACAGACGCCGAGAAGCCTTTTCACGCGCCTGAAGTGCGCCGGGCGATTGCGGAATTTGACATCAGCTCGGATTTTCAGTCCGCCCATACCGCCCGCACCGTGGATCCCCGGTCATTGGCCATGGAATTGAACAAGCTTTTGCCGGCCGATCGCAACTTGGTCTATGACGCGGGCAATTTCCTGGGCGTGGTCCCCTATTTCTCGGCCCCGGGACCCGGTCATTTCAAAATGACCAATGAATTCGCCTCCATCGGCCTCGGCTTCGGCACTGCGCTGGGTGTAGCCAAGGCGCGACCCGGGGCGACCACGGTGCTGGTAATCGGAGACGGCGGTTTCGTCATGACCATGAGCGAGCTTGATACCGTGGCGCGGGAGGATCTGCCCATGGTGGTGATTTTGATGAACGATTGCGCCTATGGCGCCGAGTTGCATTTACTTCGAATGCATCAGCGGCCCGTCGCCAAGTCGCTATTTCCCGATGTGGATTTTGCCCCGATCGCGCAAGCTTTCGGTTTCGAGGTGGCGACCATACGGACCATGGATGACCTGGCTGCCGCCGCTCCTTTGCTGAAGGATCCGCAGGGACCGGTCTTTCTGGACTGCAAGATCAACGCTGACATCGCCGCCCCCTTCATGAGCGAATTCGCCGCCTTCGAACAGCGGGATCGCTAAAGCCGATCAATCCCTTGGTCGTCTGTCCAGCGCATTTGGGTGGGAACTGAACCGGTGCTGCTTTTCTCTGCGCTGCCACTGTTTTGGGTCATCGCCATTTTCAGCGCGACGGCCGCCGTCGTTTGGCTGACCGGGACACGGTTGTCCTATCTCGCCGATGCCATCAGTGATCGGACCGGCATTGGCCGGGCACTCATGGGATTGATATTTTTGGCCGCCATCACCGAGCTGCCGGAACTGGTCACATCTGTTTATGCGGCCTGGAAAGGCAACGCCGCGCTGGCGCTGAACAACATGTTTGGCGGTATCGTTATGCAAACCGCTATTCTCGCCGTTGCGGATGGATTTGTCGTTCATGCGGCTATTACCACGGCACAGCGCAAGCCAACGCCGATCCTGGCAGGGGTCTTGTTGATCCTGTTGTTGAGTGCGGTTCTAACCATCACAATGGTCGGAGAGCTTGTGATACCCGGCCATGTTGGCGGCGGCGCTTTGATCCTGGCCTTGGTCTATGTCCTTGCCATATTCCTTCTGAGAAAATTTGATGACCGGGGCGATGGGCGGCCCATTGATTTGCCGCTGAAAGCGGCCGTGATTGCACGACCCGAAATGACGAATGCCTTCCATTCGGCGCCGCTTGGCGCTCTGGCCACTTATTCCCTTGTTGCATCCGCCTTGATCCTGATGTGCGGGACGCTGCTGGTGGAGGCGGCGGAGGCGATCGCGGTCAAGACCGCCCTGGGCCAAAGCTTCGTAGGCGTCACTTTGCTGGCTGCCGCGACGTCTTTGCCGGAATTGAGCACGACAATTGCCGCCGTTCGCATGGGTGCCTACGGCATGGCGATTGCCAATATATTCGGCAGTAACCTGATTATGGTTTTGCTGATATTTCCGGCCGATTTGTTTTATCGTGGCGGCGCCATCCTGGACCTTGCCGACGATACCGCGCGTCTGGCGCTGGTTTTTGGTATTCTTGTTACGGCTGTTTATCTGGTGGGTTTGCTGGTTAAGAAAAAACCCCGGTGCTTGGGGATGGGGGTGGATTCCATACTGGTCCTGATCATCTACGCATTCAGTTTTTATGCTCTACTGCAGGTTGGCCGCTAGTGCGTCAAATTATTGTCCTGGTATCTCGGTCGATACCTGGCCGGCTTGATGTAGGTCGTATTAGGAGGATAGATCTGATGCTAGTGTTTGGCTTAGATCTTCGCTAGTCGTCTGAATCATCTAAATCGCCGGGTACAGGTTTTTCAGCTTGATGCGGGCGTTTACGGTTGTA
>JAQBYC010000185.1 GCA_027623205.1 Pseudomonadota bacterium
TCCCTGCTGCGCGCAAATCATCGATGCAACAAAACAACCAAGGAAACGTTTATGACGCAGTAGTGCTAGACCATTTTCGAGATTGACTTACCCGCCCGCTCCTCCTCCCGACCACCCCCCCAATAACTCTTGGGATCATAATCCCGTGGGTGGTCGGGCGGGGGAGCGGGTCGCGCGGTGACTCGATGAATATCGAAAATGGTCTAGAACCGCCACGCTCGAACCTGCTCTTCAAGAAAATCTCGGAACACGCCGATTCTTTTCGTGTTTCGTAATTCTTCGGGATAAACGAAAAAAGCATCCGTAGTAGGGCCGTCCACCTCTGGCAGGATACGTTGCAAGGGGCGATCGGATGTAATCATGTAGTCGGGCAGAGCGCCGATACCAACTCCGCTTTCGATTGCCAATAACAGGCCATAAATGTTGTTAACCTGTAAAACGGTGCGGCGCTGGCGACGATGGGGTTTAACGCCGATTGTACACGGCCAGTTCACATTGCGCAGGGTATTGGGAGCATGGTCGCCATAGGCGATCAGAGGGCAATCATCGAGATCGTCAATACTTTGAGGGGAGCCGTGGCTTTTGAGATAGCCCGGCGAGGCATAGAGGTGAGAATGCACTGTGAACAGCCGTTTTTTGATCAAGTTGGGTTGACGCGGCTCAGTGATACGGATCGCAACATCCGCCTCCCGCATGCCCAAATCAAGCTCCCGATCGTCGCAAATGATGGAAAGGCGGATATCGGGATAGAGTTTCAGGAAATCATGGGTTCGTGGCGTCAACCAAGTGGAGCCCAAACCGACGGTTGTGGTGATCCGCAAATCTCCTGCCGGTATGTTTTTATTATCGGTCAGCCGGGCCCGTACCGCCGCCAGTTTGTCCAGTACCTCGTGGGCGGTGCGATAGAGCAGATCGCCTTGTTCCGTGCGCTCCAACCCGCGAGCGTGGCGGTGGAACAATTGCACGCCAAGTTCTTCCTCCAGGGCGGAAATTTGGCGGCTGACAGCCGATTGACTGAGATTTAGGTCTTCGCCCGCGTGGGTAAAGCTGCCGGCCAGGGCAACGGCGTGAAAGACCCGCAACTTGTCCCAATCCATGTTTTATTCCGCCGCCTCGGTTGCCCTATCTTCCAGCGCGCTCAAATAGCGTTCTACTTCCAAGGCCGCCATGCAGCCGGTTCCCGCCGCCGTGACGGCCTGCCGATAGATTTTGTCCTGCACGTCGCCAGCGGCAAACACGCCTGGCACTTTCGTTGCGGTGCTATCGGGTTCAGTTGACAGGTAGCCCTCGTCGTCCATGGCCAGTTTGCCCTTGAACAATTCAGTTTGAGGAACATGGCCAATAGCGACGAAAACGCCGTCCAGCGCCAGATCAGTCAGGGCGTCGGTTTTCACATTGCGCACCCGTGCTCCGGTGACGCCGGGCGGTTGGTCATCCCCTAGGACTTCCTCCAATACGTGGTCCCACAAAACTTCGATCTTTTCGTGGCGCAATAATCTTTCCTGCAGGATTTTCTCCGCCCGCAGGCTGTCGCGGCGATGGATCAAGGTGACCTTGGCGGCAAAATTTGTCAGGTAAAGCGCTTCTTCCACTGCTGTATTGCCGCCGCCAATCACGCAGACCTCCCGATCACGGTAGAAAAAGCCATCACAAGTGGCACAGGCCGATACGCCAAAGCCTTGAAAACGCTGCTCCGTTTCCAGGCCCAGCCAGCGGGCCTGGGCGCCCGTGGCGATTATCAGTGCGTCGGCGGTATAAACATCACCGCCGTCGCCGTGGCAACGAAGCGGCCGGGTTGTCAGGTCTAGATCGATAATTATGTCGTTAATAATACTTGTGCCGACCGCCTTTGCCTGGTCTTCCATCTGTTGCATCAACCAGGGCCCTTGAATGACCTCGGCAAAGCCAGGGTAATTCTCCACATCCGTAGTAATGGTCATCTGCCCACCTGGTTGCAAGCCGTGGATCATCATCGGTTTCAGGCCTGCGCGCGCGGCGTAAATGGCGGCGGTGCAACCGGCGGGGCCGGAACCAAGTATTATTACGCGACTATGATGGGTCTGCGACATCGCGCACTCCTATGTCTGGCAACCTAAATCGACGCCTTGAGCGACCCCGCCAGTGGGATACCCTCCACGCTATGTATAGTGCCTCCCCCCCAGCTTCAAGTCAGGGCGGAGGGTGCTTGGGCTGGTTGGCCTTCCGCGCCAGCAACTCATGCACTCTCGCGGCTACTTTTTCGATATCATCCGCCGGTTGGTATTGCCATTGTTCCAGTTTGCCTTGAAATGGCCGGGTGTAGCCGGCGGCCTGCATGCTGGCATGGAATTCATTGAACTTGCGGTTGCCTCCCGCCAAATGCACGACGTGTACCGGTTTGCCTGTGGCGCAGGCTTCACTGACCATATTTACCGAATCGCAGGTAACTATGACGGCATCGGCCAGGCCCAGATAACCGAAGTAAGGGTTTTCGCCGTCGAAATCCCAGACCACCGCCGGCAGTCCGGCCAAGGCTTGGCGTAGAGCCGCGATATTGTCGGCGCCAGTACGCCGGGAAGGGGTGACCGCCAGACCTACGCCTTGATCCAGGCAGAGCGCGCGGAGTTGGCTGGCCAACGCAGAAATGATCTCGGGCGTCAGGCTATAGCAGGCGTTGCTGCCGCCAATCAGCACCGCGACCAGGGGCCGGGGCAAATGGGCCAATTGTGGGGCAAAGGCCGCTGCCGCTTGCTCCAGGCGGGCCCATGTGATGCGGTGCAGCGATGCTTCGGTCTCGATCACATTGGCTCCCTTTAAATGGTCGTGCCTGGGCGGGACGACCAGATCGAACCGGGCCGGGTTGGTTTGCGGGTTCTGTATATGGACAACCGTAGTCGCCCCGGCGCTTTGGCGTTTTACCAGCAAGGCGTACGGCACCGCCCGACGGCCACAGGAAATCAACAGATCCGGCCAGGGTGCCGCAATCTGATCGCTATCTTCGCCCAAGGCCGCCATGGGCCAGGGCCAGATGCCAGGTGGCAACCAAATCCAGGGTGGGCGGGGATGCACGCATTTGACCGTATGCGGCAGACCCACTGCCTCGGCCAGAGCTATGGCCTGGTTCTCCATGCCCGCGTGGCCTGGGGTCAGGACCCAGCATTTCCTGACAGGGCCCGCAGCTTTGGTTGTCGCCTTCGTTGTCATGATAGTGTTCTATGCCACTTTAGAACCAGTTGTGAAATATTGTTGCGTAGGTAATATTATTGCGCTGACTGTTTCGAAACGACATATGGCCTTGATGGAGGATATCCCCCCGTGTCAAAGGTAAAGCTGGATGCCATCGACCGCCACATTTTGGAAGAGCTGCGCGATAATGGCCGGATCACCAATGTAGAACTGGCCCGCCGTGTCGGCATATCGGCCCCACCTTGTTTACGCCGGGTCCGGGCACTGGAACAAGCTGCTTTGATCCGCGGCTACCATGCCGACCTAAATAGCGAGGAATTGGGCTATGGCCTGACGGTGTTCGTCTGGATCGGCCTGGATAGCCAGCACGAAGATGATCTGTCCGCCTTTGAACGGCGCATGGCGAAACTGTCCATGATCCGAGAATGCCACATGCTGACGGGCGAGGCGGATTTCATTCTGAAAGTCGTGGCCAAGAATTGGGACGGCTGGCAAAGTTTCCTCACGACCGAACTAATCGCTGCCCCCAACGTTGCCTCGGTGAAAACCGCGCCGGTCCTTAGGCACTCAAAAGTTCAATTTGGCGTACCGCTGGATGGCGTCGGCGGCTCTTAGCCGCCAATTGTCGGCCTCGGGCAACGTTGATCCAAATGTGCCCGGACTCTTCGCAATAGAGCAATTGAACCAATTGCTGAAGTCGTCTTCTCGATTCCAACTATATGAAAAAATTTGCCCTAGCCGCTGACAGTTCCGGTCGCTGGTTGCTCTTGAAATTGGTCCAGGCATTTTTCAGCTATTATTGTCAGGATAACCCGACGACAGGGATCAGCGCACCGTGAATGGCTCTGGCGCCGGGCGAACACAGGAACATGAAAACCGACGCCAAATCTGATGGCGCCACCCAAAGCGCGGCGTCGGTATCGGGCATGTCGGCGCGGTTGACCGGTGTATCGATGATGCTGGGCAGCACGCAATTGATGTTGATCGACTTGTCGCGCAGTTCGCCAGCCATGGCTTCGGTAAGACGCATGACCGTACTTTTCGAGGCGCAATAGGCGCCCATACCCGGCACCCCTTTCAGGGCGGCATTGGCGCCGACGGTGACAATTTTTCCCGAACCGCGTGCGATCATAGGGGGCACGATGGCATGGACGGAATGCAAAAGGGTTCGAACATTGAGGTCATACATCGTATCCCATTTGTCGGCGGGTGTGTCATGAACCGGCTCTCCCATGTGAAAACCGCCAGCGATCGCGCACAGTGCGTCGATCCCATCGTACGCGGCCTGGATTTGGGCGAATGCCGCCAAGACGGCCACGGGGTCCAATAAATCGACCGCAACCTTGGCGTAGCGTGGATCTTCGTCTGGAAAGTGGCTATCGAGCAGGCCCTGTTCTTTATCCACCAGGACGACCTGAGCGCCTGCCGCGTGAAAATTCTCGGCGACAGAGCGCCCCAAACTTCCGGCCGCGCCCGTGACAACGATTGTTTGATTTTGAAAAGCCATGGTGTTTCTCCCCATTCGTTACGGCCAACTATTTGCGCCCAAAGTTCGCACCGGAAACTGGTAAAATCGATGCTACGGGAAAAATCGTGCCTCTGGCAATTTGCGGCAAGGCATTGCCGCCCCGGGGGGGCGATGCGGAGCTTGTCTTCCCCCGTATCAAGCAGTCCGCCGATTGCATGAAGCGGGTTGGGTTTCAAGTCCGCGGGCGACCAAGCCGTCGCGCCGGGAAAAGTCCGTGATCTCCAATTTGAAATCATCAAAATGAGTCAACGGGTTCGGAACGCTTCCTGTCCCACGATCCGGCCTGGCTGGGCGCGGGCGGCAAACACACGCAGAGCCAGTAACTCCAAATTCCGGTTTACGGCATTTCGCCGTTCAAGCGCGGCGCGGTGCCAGGATGCCATTTATCGATCCCATTTCAATGCGCCGAATTGGGCCGAAGATGCCGTCGCATCCCTACCCTTGGTTCCTTTCGGCGCAGATTCGGCGGAGACGGCGAATTTTTCTCCCGCCGCGTCGTACCGAATTGTTTTGGCGTGCCGCAGGGTACGGATTTGCCGCCGTGCTCTTCCGTAGGCGGGTGCAGGATGCTGACGTCCATCCGATCATCGGCTAAGACCAAAAATTTTGTCTGGGGTTACAACTGAAGGGCCCGCGAGTACCGTTTTGTTTCGGCCCTTGGTCTTTGCTTCATATAGGGCCCGGTCGGCGGCCTCGGACAAACTCATAGCGGTATCGCAAGCTGGAAACGTTGCTATTCCGCAGCTCAGGGTAATCGGGGCGTCACATTCGGCGGCATTTTTGGAGATCTCCTCAAACGCTATCCGAATGGTTTCCATGACGGAAAAGGCTTCATCGGCCGAGGTGTCAGGCAAAATAGCACCAAACTCCTCGCCGCCGAGCCGGCCGATGACGTCGCCCTTCCTGAGACGGCGTGTCAAGATACTTGACAACGCCTTGATCACTGAATCTCCCACCGCATGGCCGAAGGTATCGTTTACGGCCTTGAAGTGATCAATGTCGAGCATGGCGAACGAGACGGTAGCCCCTGATCGCCCCGCACGGGCCAATTCGGTCTCGAGAAGTTCTTTCGCCGTTGCGTGGTTGTAGAGGCCGGTTAAGGAGTCTCGGGACATCAAATCCCGTAAATCACGAAATCTCTCCACTCGTGAACGAACGGCGGGAATCAAATGCCTGGGGTTGATAGGTTTGACGAGGAAATCATCAGCGCCCGCGCTCATGGCGTCAAGTTGAACGTCCAGGTCCTTTTCACCGGAAAGAAAGACGCTTGCCTATCCGGTTGTTACCCACACCTACTAAATGTAGGGTGGGTCCATTCTCCGGAGTAGAGCCC
>JAQBYC010000044.1 GCA_027623205.1 Pseudomonadota bacterium
CTCTACTCCGGAGAATGGACCCACCCTACATTTAGTAGGTGTGGGTAACAACCGGATAGGCAAGGAATGATGTTGGTATAGCGCATCGTCGTAGAAAACCCGGAAGAGACATGTTTTTAATAACTTGGCGCTTAGTTATCATATTGGAAATGAATATTATCAAGAAATCGAAGAGAGCAACAGGAACTATTTAGTGATAACAGGACTTGAAGGGCGCCCACTGGTTCTTGCCTCCAACAGCAGAGCGCGCGAGATCATGTTACGCCAGGCAGGCCTGAAAATCACCGTACAGCCCGCGGATCTGGACGAGGGTGCGATCAAGGCGGCGCTGCAGACCGCTAGTTCTGCCGCGGGCGCCATTGCCGCTGCGCTTGCCCAAGCGAAAGCACAGGCAGTTGCAAGGTATCATCCGGATGCCTGGGTCATCGGTGCGGATCAAATCCTATCCTGCGACGGTGAATTGTTCGACAAGGCGCCGGACGTCGCGGCTGCGGGCACAATATTGCGCCGACTGCAAGGCCGCCGGCATGAATTGCATGCGGCTGTCTGTGTGGTGCGGTACGATGGCACGGAAGATCTGATTTTGTGGCACCACACCTGTACGGCGCAACTATGGATGCGGTCGCTATCAGATGATTTGATTGCTGGATACTTGGACCAGGCCGGTCGGTCGGTGTTATGTTCGGTGGGATGCTATCGGATTGAAGGTTTGGGGGTGCAATTGTTCGACCGTATTGAAGGGGATCATTTCACGATCCTGGGACTGCCCTTGATGCCCCTGCTGCATTTTTTGCGTACGGCGGGGTTGTCGCGCCGATGATCAGCGGCAACGCGCGATTGGCCGGTGTGGCGGGGTGGCCCATATCCCATTCCCGCTCGCCGCGGCTGCATAATTTCTGGTTGCGGAAGTATGGCATCGATGGCGCCTATCTGCCTCTTGCCATTAAGCCGGAGGATTTTGTTATCGCTGTCCGGACCCTTCCCAAGCTGGGTTTTGTCGGCTGCAATGTCACCATGCCTCATAAGGAGGCGGCAATGGCTGCCGTGGATCGGGTCGATCCAGTGGCGCAGCGGATCGGTGCGGTAAATACGATCGTGGTGGCGGAGGATGGCAGCCTGAACGGGACCAATACCGACGCCTATGGTTTTTTGCAGGCTTTGCGGGAAGGCGCGCCCGGGTTGAATATTGCACAGGGACGGGCTGTTTTGATTGGCGCTGGCGGTGCGGCAAAAGCCATCGCGGTGGCTTTGCTGGATGCTGGCGTGCCTGAATTGGTTGTGTTCAACCGGACCGAGGCGCGGGCTCATGCCCTGGCGGAAGCGCTGGTCCCAGGGGTCACCGTCGGCGTCTGGAAAGAGCGTGCCGCTTCCCTGGCCGAGGCCAATTTGCTGGTGAATAGTACGACCCAAGGCATGCACGGGCAGCCCGCCTTGGATCTGCTTCTTGATGATCTGGCGGCGGATACGGTGGTTATGGATGCGGTTTACACGCCGCTGGTGACCCCGTTACTGGCGGCGGCAAGAACGAGGGGTAACATAATCGTCGATGGCTTGGGCATGTTATTGCATCAAGCCCGCCCTGGTTTTACGGCGTGGTTTGGCCGCGAACCAGCGGTTAGCCAGGTCCTGCGCGATTATATTTTGGCGGACCTGTAGGGAGCGACGGGGTGTTTGTTCTTGGTTTGACGGGTTCCATAGGTATGGGCAAATCGGAAACATCCAAGATGTTTCGCCGTCTTGGCGTACCGGTGTTCGATGCGGATGCTGCCGTGCATGACTTGTTATCCAAGGGCGGCCGTGCCGTGCGCCGGGTTGAACAAGCTTTTCCCGGTGTTACAAAGGATGGTGCTGTTGATCGCCCCGCCTTGGGCCTGCGGGTCTTTGGCAAGCGTCAGGAGTTGCGGCGTCTGGAAGCGATCCTGCACCCCATGGTCGGTCAGGCTCAGCGCGCCTTTCTCGCCGATGCCCAGCGACGGCGCCTCTCTTTGGTGGTGCTGGACATACCTCTGCTGTTCGAAGGTCGGGGTGAGGACCGCTGTGATGCTACGGCGGTGGCCAGCGCACCTTATTTCATACAGCGGCAACGGGTTCTTGCTCGCCCCAACATGACGTCTGAGAAGTTTGAAAATATTCGTCGCCAACAGGTACCCGACAGGGTGAAACGGCAGCGTGCCGATTTTCTGCTGTCCACTGGATTAGGCCGCCGGCATACCCTGCGGTATGTGGCTCGGCTGATCGGCGCTGTCCATAAGCGGATCGGCCGGGCCTGGCCGCCAAAAGGCCGCCCCCAACGCCGTCCCAATTCCCATCCCAGCCGGAGGCCCGTACATGCGCGAAGTCGTATTCGACACTGAAACCACGGGACTGGATCCCGCCGCCGGGCACCGGGTGGTCGAAATCGGCTGCGTGGAACTGCTCAACCACATGCCCACGGGCGAGACCCGGCAATGGTACCTCAATCCCCAGCGCGACATGCCGGAAGAGGCCTTTCGCGTGCATGGCCTATCCGAAGAATTCCTGGCTGATAAGCCAATATTCGCGGTGGTTGCTGACGACTTTCTTGAGTTTGTCGGCGGTGCTGTATTGATTGCCCATAACGCCAGTTTCGATATGCGTTTTATCAACGCCGAACTGGCGGCGCTCGACCGCCCGAATCTGCCCCAAGATAGGATGCTGGACACCATCGCCATAGCGCGCCGGAAAATACCCGGGGCACAGTACAGTTTGGATGCTCTGTGCCGCCGCTTTGATATTGATCTTTCGGCAAGAGAAAAACACGGCGCGTTGTTGGATGCGGAGCTGCTTGCCGAAGTTTATCTGGAACTGCTTGGCGGCCGCCAACCGGGTCTGGTTCTGGCCAGTGAAGCCAAGGGTTCAACATCCCCGCAGCCTGCCGACCGTCACGCCCGTACCCCACGTGCCCACGCCGCCAGCGCCGAGGAGGAGGCGATCCACCAAGTCTTCGTGGCAAAAATGAAGGATCCGATCTGGGATAAATAGCGCCCCTGATTTTCGGCGTTATGCTCCAGCTTTGCCGTTACCGCCACCGCCGTCGCGGCTCTCGCCGGCATTGTCGCTGGAAACCGCGGCTTGTTCCTCGGCTTTCTCCATCGATTGCCGATAGAGCTGTACGAAATCAATGGGCTCCAGCAGTAAGGGTGGAAATCCACCATCGCGGGTCGCGTCGGCGACAATCCGACGAGCGAAGGGAAATAACAGGCGCGGGCATTCAATCAGGCACACCTGTTTCAGCTGGTTCTGGTCCACATTATGCAGGGCGAACACCCCGGCATATACGACCTCGACCACGAAGGCCCTTTGCGCTTCGAAATCAGCGTTGGCGGTAATTCGCAATTCGACTTCAAACTGATTGGGGGAAAGACCGCGGGCACCGACATCGACCGAAACCTCGATTTTTGGTGCCGCGCTCTGATTGGCTAGATTTTGTGGCGCACCTGGATTTTCAAAGGATAGATCCTTGACGTACTGGGCATGTACCTGGACACGCGGCGCATTTTGTGCGGCTTCTGTGCGGGCGGCGTCGAGCGCCGCCGTAGCATCGGGGATTTTGGTTTCGTCGGTCATGTTGGATATATCTCGCCCTGCGATTAGCTGACGGCGTGGCTATCACGTCTTTTGACCGCCAGCAAGAAACCTCTCCGTTGGACTAACGGGGTTTTCTCTGATCGTTGTGTTGATTATCAATAGAAGCCGGGTCCTCGGGGGCAACTTCCTCGAATTCCACATCGATGATATCGTCATGATTGAGGTCATCGCGGTCTGCCCCACCGCGCGGCGGTTGTTGGCCGTGGGGTCCGGCGCCAAGGGGCTGGCCATCAAACTGGCTATTGGCGACTATATGCCGCGCCACCAGACGGCCGAGAATTAATCGAACGGGGGCTATAAATAACAAGGCCCCGGCTAAATCAGTGACGAAACCCGGCGTCAGCAACAACGCCCCAGCGACCAAGAGGCACAAGCCGTCGAAGACCTCGCGCAGGGGCATTCGTCCTTCCGCCATCTGAAGCTGGGCGCGACGCAAGGTCGATAGGCCTTGGCGGCGCAACATCGCCGTGCCGGCCAGTGCGGTACCAACCACGATGGCCAAGGTCCACCATAAACCAAGGAAACCGCCAACTTCGATGAAGACGGCAATCTCGATCAGCGGTATGGCGATGAACGCCAAAAGAATAATGAATCCCATGCTTGCTCCTGGCTGCGGCGACGGCTATTTTATACTGTATGGAGAGCGGCGCCATAGCGGTTTGGTACTTTGCGCGTGTTAAGGCAAGTTAAGGCAAGTTCGCTGGACAGCGCATGGTGCGGGCCCTAAAGTACAACTCTCTGCTGACAGGCGGGCTGTTTGGTTGCTGGTAGCGGGCGGCTAACCCGACAGGCTAAGGCTATCTTTGGCTTTCATTGAGCAAAAGGTGGTCTGGTTGGGTAGTAAATCCAACAGAATAATCGACCCGACAGGACAGACAGACTTTATGGGCGAGGGTTACTTTCTCGATATCATATTCCTGGCCATGGTGGCGGGATTTATATTCTTTCGCCTGCGTAATGTACTCGGACGGCGCACCGGCGAAGAACGGCCGCCGCCGGAACCGCGGTCGTCGGAGCAATCGGGCGATCGGGACGCGGATAACCAAGCCGCTGGCGATGATAATGTCGTTGCCTTGCCTGATCGTAGCCGTCTTGGTCCCGACGCCAAGCCGGTGGAAGAGGCCGCTCTGTGGGCGGATGATTCCCCGATTGGCGCGGGCCTCACTGAGATAAAGCTGGCGGATCACCGATTTGAGCCCGGCGTATTTACCGACGGCGCCCGCGCCGCATACCAGATGATTGTCGATGCTTTCGCTGCTGGGGACCGCGCGGGCTTGCGGCCGTTGCTGAACGATCAGGTTTTTGAAAATTTTGTCGGTGCCATTGATGACCGCGAAAACAAGGGACATACCCTTGAAACCGAGATCGTCGCCATCAAAGGCACAGAAATCATTGATGCGGAATTGAAGGACAAGGTGGCCGAGGTCACTGTCAAATTCGTCACGGAAATGGTTTCGGTGACCCGCGATGAAGCGGGCGAATTGCTGTCCGATCAACCAGGGGGTACCCGCGAGGTCACGGATATTTGGACCTTTGCGCGGGATACCCGCAATCGCGATCCAAATTGGCAGCTTATCGAAACCCACGGCGAGAATTAATACCCCGACGGGCTATGCAGGGTCGCTTTGCCGTCATATGGGCCGGTTCCCTGCTGGTGGGCCTGGGTTTCTTGTTGTGGTGGTTGACCCGGCCCGGCCCGCCGCCGGAACCTGCCATTCCCGGCGATCAGATGGTTTATCGCCTGGTGCCGTTCACGGCGCTGGAAGGCTGGCAGCAGGATGATCATGGGGTCGCGTTGGCGGCTTTTGTACGCAGTTGCGACCGTATCGGCACGTGGCCGGCCGACCGCCGCTTGAGCGGGCGCGACGGCATTGCGGGCAATGCAGGCGACTGGTCCGGGGTCTGCCGTGCCGCCCGTGCCGTGGAGCCGGAGAAACCTGATCAGGCCCGGCATTTTTTCGAGCAGCAATTCCGTGCCATTGCCGTCCGTTCCGGCGGTCAGCTGGCGGGCCTGTTCACGGGCTATTATGAACCTTTGTTGCGCGGCAGCCGGTCCCGGGGCGGGCGCTATAAGGTGCCGCTATATGGCCTGCCGAAGGATCTGATTAAGGTCAATCTGGGTGACTTCAGCGACAGCCTGCAGGGACAGCACATCGTTGGCCGGGTTCAAGGTCGAGATCTGCGCCCCTATCACGAACGCCGGCAGATCACCGCCGGCGCCTTGGCCGAGAAGGGCTTGGAAATTGTCTATGTGGATGACCCGGTGGATGCTTTCTTTCTACAAATTCAGGGCTCCGGGCGGGTGCAATTTGCCAACGGGGAACAAATTGGCCTGGGTTATTCCGGCGGCAATGGCCGGAGCTATTTCGCGATCGGCCGGGAATTGATCAAGCGCGGCATTCTGACAACGGAAAACGTTTCAATGCAAAGCATCCGTGCCTGGCTGACTGCGCATCCGCTGCTGGCCCGGGAGGTGATGGATATGAATCCATCCTATGTCTTCTTTCGCGAGTTGCCTGGACCGGGACCAATCGGCGCCCTGGGCATCGCCCTCAGCCCGGGCCGGTCCATTGCGGTGGATCCCCGGCTGATCCCCCTGGGTATTCCGATCTGGTTGGAAGCCAGCCATCCCGCCGCCAATCCGGATAAAGCAGACGAGCCCTTGCGCCGGCTGGTGCTGGCGCAGGACACCGGTGGCGCCATCAAAGGTGGGGTGCGGGGTGATCTGTTCTGGGGCCATGGCGCCCGCGCCGCCGCTATCGCTGGGCGGATGAAAAATACCGGGCAGTGGTTTCTGTTGTTGCCTCGTACCCTGGCCGAACGCTTGTAATCATGATCCAAAGATGGGTTGGCGCAGTTTTCGAGTGATGTGAGTCGCGATCGCGGCCTAAGTAATTGGTTTGATTTCTCTATTCTTAGAATTTTGAGCAGATTTGGGTCAAATGCGCTTTAGGGTGTTATAAACCCAGAGCACGGATGACTCCGCGCTACAGGTAAAAGGGTCAAGCATGGCAAACGAGAATTCGACGGCACCGGTCAACGTTGGTTTATTCGCTACTTGTCTGGTGGACCTGTTCCGGCCCGCGGTCGGCTTCGCGGCGGCGCAATTGATCGCGGCGACGGGTTGTACGGTGCATGTACCCGAACAGACTTGCTGCGGCCAGCCAGCCTATAATTCGGGTGATCGTCGGCACAGCCGGCAAATTGCCCGCCAAGTTATCGAAACGTTTGCAGCTTACGACTATGTGGTCGTACCCTCGGGCTCCTGCGGCGGCATGATCGCCGTGCATTATCCGGACCTGTTCGCCGATGATCCGGAATGGAGCCGGCGGGCTCGCGCCCTGGCTGCTAAAACCTTCGAGTTGACGGTCTTTCTGGCCGATGTCATGAAATTCGATCCAGTTGCCGTGCAATATGATGGTACGGCGACCTATCACGATGCCTGCGCGGGTTTGCGGGAATTGGGCATACGGGAACAACCGCGTGAATTGTTGGCTGGCGTCGATGGTCTAAATCTCGAGGAAATGGCTGAAACTGAAGCTTGCTGCGGTTTTGGTGGGACGTTTTGTGTTAAGTATGGGGAAATTTCGACCGATATCGTCAGCCGTAAGACCGCAAACGTGGCGAAAACCGGCGCAGATTTACTGCTGGCCGGTGACCTGGGTTGCCTGTTGAATATCGCAGGGCGCCTGAAGCGAGAAGGGTCATCCGTACAAGTACGTCATGTGGCGGAGGTTCTGGCCGGGATGACGGATCAGGCGCCGCCCATTGGCGAGAATGGCGAGGGCTAGACGATGGAATTCATGAACCCCGGCATTTTTAAGGAAAACGCCCGGGCTGCCCTGGCCGATCAGGATTTGCGCAGCGCCATGGCAATGCTCAACGCCGGCATGGTTCCCAATCGCCAGGCCGCCGTTGACCGCCTGCCCGAGTTTGCGCAGCTCTCGCGGCGGGGCCGGGAATTAAAGGACCATGTTCTTGGCAATTTGGATTTCTATCTGGAATGCTTCGAGCGCAATTGCAAAGCCGCCGGCGGGCACGTGCATTGGTGTACAACCCCGGAAGATGCCCAAGAAGCGGTGCTGAAGATCTGCCGTTCGGTTAATGCCAAGACTGTGACCAAGGGTAAATCCATGATCGCTGAGGAAATTCATCTGAATGAGTTCTTGGAAAAACATAATATTGAGCCAGTGGAAACCGACCTGGGCGAATATATCATCCAACTGGCAAAAGAGCCGCCCTCGCACATCATCGGTCCGGCCATCCACAAGACCAAGGATCAGGTCTCCGATCTGTTTTTGGAACATCACGCCAAACTGGGCCGAACGGAGCGTCAGACCGACCCGCAGAAAATGGTCAACGAGGCCCGCGAGATCCTGCGGCAAAAATATTTTGACGCGGATGTGGGGATCACCGGCGCCAACTATCTGATTGCGGAAACCGGCAGTTCCATTATCGTCACCAACGAGGGTAATGGCGATCTCACCCAAACCTTGCCGAAGATCCATATTGTCGTCACCTCGCTGGAAAAAGTAGTACCGACCCTGGAGGACGCGACCACATTTCTGCGTCTCCTGGCGCGTTCGGCCACGGGTCAGGAGTTTTCCGCATATACCACTATCTCCACTGGGCCGCGGCGCCCGGACGATGTGGATGGACCAGGGGAATACCACGTCATCTTGCTGGACAATGGCCGTTCCACCATGCTGGGCAGCGAGGTACAGGACATGTTGCGCTGTATTCGCTGTGGCGCCTGTATGAACCACTGCCCGGTTTATCAATCCGTGGGCGGGCATACCTACGGTACCGTCTATGTCGGACCTATGGGCGCGGTGCTGTCGCCGGCGCTGCTGGGGGTATCGGATACCCGGCATCTACCCTGCGCCTCCACCTTGTGCGGCCGTTGCGAGGAAGTGTGCCCGGTCGCCATCCCCCTACCGCGCCTGTTGCGGCAATGGCGGGAGAGGTCATTCGAGGCGGGCGACGTGCCCGCCTTGGAGCGCTGGGGTCTGTCCTTTTGGGCTTTTTTTGCGCGACGGCCTTGGCTATATGATTTGGGCGCCCGATTGGCCGTGCGCGGCCTGCGCTATTTGGGCCGGCGGCAAGGCCGGTTGCGCAAGCTGTGGTTCGCGGGTGGTTGGACCGATGGCCGCGATCTACCGGCGCCCGAGGGCCAAACCTTCCAGGAACGCTGGCGCCGCCAGCAACGTGTTCTGCGACGCGGGGGGGGGATGCGATGAAGGACGCCAAGACCGGACCCGTGAAAAAATCTGGGCGAGAGACTATTCTCGGCGCCATCCGGCAATCTTTGGGTCGTCCCGCATTGAGCGCCGATGCCCGCCACGAACTAGATGATCATATTGCCAAACACAGGGCAAATCTGGTTCCGGCCCGCGGCAAGGGCGAGCATGCGGCTCAGGTGGAGCGGTTTCAGGAGATGGCGCGGGCCGCCGCCTGCACTGTTGAACTGGTCGCCAGCGAAGCCGCGGTACCTGGCGCAGTGGCGGACTATTTGCGCGCCAACAATTTACCGACCCGGGTGACCCTGGCCCCGGACGACTGGCTGGGAGGTCTGGATTGGAATAGCCAGAGCCTATTGGAAACCCGGCAGGGGGCCGCCGGTATCAATGATCTGGTTTCGGTCACGCCGGCCTTCGCGGCGGTTGCCGAAACCGGCACACTGGTTGCCTTTTCCGGGAAGACCCATCCAACGACGTTGAATTTTGTCCCGGATTACCACGTGGTCGCGCTGCGGACCAGCCAGGTGGTGGGTGCCTATGAAGAGGTTTGGGCGCGTCTGCGCAAGGTCAACAAACAAGGGCGAGGATTCACTATGCCGCGTACTGTCAATATGATCACAGGTCCTTCGCGCACCGCTGACATTGCTTTGACCTTAGAACTTGGCGCGCATGGACCGCGCAGCCTGCATATTGTGCTGATCGATGACCAAGCCGGGCAAGACTAAAGACCCGATTAACGGTGATGCGCTGTTCGAGGCGGCCATGCGCGACGCGCGGCCACTGAAGCGGCGGCCAGCCTGTCCGCCGCGGGGTATCGTAGAAACAGCCAGCGCGGCCGCCAAGACCGGCACGGCGGCGCGGCCAGTGTCGAAGGGCCGCGCCAGGCCGGCGCCTGCTCCGGTCCAACGGCAACCGGCTTCAGCGGTTACTGCGGTTGCAAAAACAAACGGCGGCCTGGATAAGCGCAGCGCGGAACGGCTGCGCCGGGGACAAATCGCGATTGAGGGGCGCCTGGATTTACACGGCCATACCCAGGCCGATGCCCATCGCGCGGTACACGCTTTTATCGCCGGCAGTTATCGCGCAGGCCGGCGTTGCGTCCTGATCATCACGGGCAAGGGCGGCCCGCGCGATAATGTGGACAGTGGTTTCATGCCGGATAGGGACAGCGGTGTGTTGCGCCGTAATCTGCCGCGCTGGCTGGGGGAAGGGACCGTGCGGCAAATGGTCTTGCGTATCGAGACAGCCCGCCCGCAACATGGTGGCGAAGGTGCCTGCTATGTCCTGCTGCGGCGTAAACGCTAGACCATTTTCGAGGTTGACGTACCCATCCGTCCCCCCTCCCGACCACCCCAGTAGCTCTTGGGGTCATAATCCTGTGGGTGGTCGGGAGGGGGAGCGGGTGGCTCGGTGACTCGATGAATATTGAAAATTGCTCTAGAAACAGACAACGGGCAGGAAAAGGGATCGAAATGTTATTGCAGGGATCGTGTCATTGCGGCGCCGTCTGCTTCGAGGTGAACAATCATAGCCTGCAACCCGACCAGCGCCGTTATTGCTCGATCTGCCGCAAGGCCGGCGGCGCGGGCAGCCTCGCCGTCAACCCCTTGGCTGACAACAAAACCATGAAGCTTGCCGGCCAGGAGTATGTGGCTGAATACCGTGTGCTAACCGATGGCCGGCGATCAAATCATCGACACATCTTTACCCAGACCGGACCATTTCGTGGATATTATGCTGGATAGCGCGGCGCCCTGGGTGGAGTCGCATGCAGGCGATCACATCGAACGCTTTCCTGATTATCCGGCGGAATCCATCGAGGCCCGGCATCGACGCCAGGGCCTCTGGTTGGACTAGTGTGGCACGATGGCAGCCGGTTTGACCCCATTTGGCGCGAGAATTCGTGAATTGCGCCGGCAACAGGCCGTTAGCCAAAAACGGATGGCCACGGATTTGCAGATTTCGGCGGCCTATCTGTCGGCTCTGGAAAGGGGGCGGCGCGGCCGGCCCTCGCCGATTCTGGTGGATCAGATCTGTGGTTACTTCAATATCATCTGGGACGAGGCGGATGTCTTGCGTCGTCTGGCTAAACTCAGCCATCCGCGGGTGGTGATTGACACCACGCAAACGGGACCGGAGGCCACCGAACTGGCCAACCGGCTGGCCGAAGGGATCAACGAACTGCCCGTGGCCAAAGTCAGGCAGATGCTGAGCGTCATGACGAGGGATAAATAGGGAGATGGTAGTGAGTGACAAGGTCTTTGGCGACTATGACCAGACCGGGCTGGACGCGGAGTATGACAACCGCGCCAAGGTGTCGGGTTCTTCGGATAGCATACAGAAATTTGCCGATGATAGCCGGGAGTTGCGCCAACGCTTGACTGGCCAACTGAATATTCCGTTTGGCCCCGGCGCGGATGAAGTGCTGGATCTGTTTCCCAGCCCGAACAGCGCGGCGGGTCCGGCTCCGATCCAGGTATTTATTCACGGCGGTTACTGGAAATTGCTGAGCAAGGATGACTTCTCTTATGTCGTCCGTGCGTTTGCGCCAAAGGGCTGCGCCACGGCGGTGATCAATTATGGTCTGATCCCGGACATTGATATGGATGAACTGGTGCGCCAATGCCGGGCTGCGCTGGCCTGGATTTACCGCAACGCCGCTGGTATCGGCGCCGATCCGGAGCGTATTTTTATTTCCGGTCATTCCGCCGGGGGCCATCTGGTGGCCATGATGATGGCGACGGACTGGCCTGCCTTTGACGACCATCTGCCAAAGCTGCCCCTGGATCTGGTCAAGGGCGGCTGTGGAATTTCCGGACTTTATGATCTGGAACCGATCCGCCTGTGTTTTCTGAATGATGATCTGAAACTCGGTACGGCAGAAACCGACCGCAACAGTCCCGTGCGTCTCGCCCCTGCCGGGCTAAGTCCCCTGCTGTTGACGGTGGGTGGCGATGAAGGGCCCGAATATCTGCGTCAAAGCGAGACCCTGGCCGCAGCGTGGCGCCAGTATGGCGTCGAAGTCGCCGTCGCCGTATTGCCCGGACAAAACCATTTTACCATTGTCGATCAGCTGAATGATCCGGAGGCTGATCTCAGCCGTCTTATTCTGCACCAAATGGGGCTGTAGCCACGGCCCCTCGGCACTCTTGATATAACTGTTTGCAAACCCAACGTATTAGACGTAATATTCATAAGCTGACATATATCGAATTGATATAAGATGAATCGAACCTTAGAAATTTGAGGCGTGAGGGTGGAATTGTCAACTTGGTTGAGGGAGATGAAAGTGCAGGGCCCATGTCCAAGACCTGTGATTTCCTAGTCCGTTTCTGGGGCGTTCGGGGGAGCATTTCCATCTCCGATCCCAAGTCGATTCGCTACGGCGGCAACACCTCCTGCCTGGAGATTCGTTGCGGCGAACGCCTGTTGATCTTCGATGCGGGTTCCGGTTTTCGTTACCTCGGGAATAAACTGCTCGAATCCAACGAGAGCATCGACGCGGATATCTTCTTCACCCATACCCACTACGACCACATTTGTGGCATCCCGTTCTTTAAGCCATTCTTCAATCCACACAATCAGTTTCGCCTTTCCGCGGGCCATTTGTTGCCGGCGACCACTTTACGCAATGTGTTGTGCGACTTGATGATGACGCCATTGTTTCCGGTGCCGCTGGAAATATTCCAATCAAAAATTGAATTCCAGGATTTCGAGGTTGGCGAGGTTTTGACCGTCGGCCCCGACGTGGTCATTCGAACCGCGCCTCTCAACCATCCCAACGGCGCCACGGGGTATCGTGTTGAATTTGCGGGTAAATCAATCTGTTATCTGACCGATACGGAACATCGGCCCGGTGTACTGGATCAGAACATACTGGGCCTGATCGACGGCGCCGATATGGTGATATATGACTCCATGTACACAGAGGATGAGTATCAGAACTGTGTCGGCTGGGGTCATTCCACATGGGAGGCTGGCGCCGATTTATGCGATGCGGCGACGGTACCCCAGTTCGTGATCTTCCATCATGACCCAGATCACGATGACGACTTCATGGATCGAATCGCGGCGGCCGCTGAGAAGCGCCGGCCCGGTACGATCGTAGCCCAGGAAGGCATGGTACTGCGGCCCTAGTTGTTTTGCCGACATTGGAGGATTGAGACGCCGGTGTCCTATCGCCCGTACATTTTTGGCGGTCATTGAAACAATCCCGGCCCGTGCCGAAAACGGTTAAAATTGCGCTAGCGCGGCAAATCCAAAGTCTGCCGCGTTGAATCCGCCTGGCACGGTTTTCGGTCAAATGGAGTCGCGGCCGCGACTTAGGTGGTTGGTTCAATGGCTCTATTTTGAAGATTCTGAACACATTTGGATCAAATGTGCTCCAGGCGTTTCCACGGCATGGGTTGGACGTTATGCATAGGCGAAGCATGCGGTTGGGGCTTTTGACGGTGCTGGGTTTGGCCCGGCGCGGCTTTTTTATCCCCTATCGTTACGCCGACACTCTGCCCTATCCGGGCTGCAACCCGGGCTATCCGCCGCTGGCGGCGCTGATGACGGCGGCGGAACCCGCCTTTGCGACGGTGCTGCAGGACATCGGCCGCTATGAAGCGGCCCTGCTGGCGATGGGCGAAGAACCGCCCCCCGCCCCCCGTTGGATCCAGGATTGGTTTCCAACCCTGGATGCCGCCGCCGCGTATGCCATGGTGCGGACACGGGCGCCCAAGCGGATCATCGAGGTCGGCTCGGGCCATTCAACGCGCTTTATGAAGCGGGCCGTGGATGATGGCGGACTGCAAACCCGGATCACCGCCATCGACCCGCAACCCAGCCGTTTCGTGGACCGCCTGGATATTGAGTTCATGAAGGCAACACTGGGTAGCGCAGGTTTGCACATCTTTGCCAATCTGGAAGCAGGCGATATTTTGTTCATTGATTCATCCCATATCCTGATGCCAGGCAGCGACGTGGACGATCTATTGAATCGGGTATTGCCAACCCTGCCCAGCGGCACGCTGGTGCATATCCACGATATTTTCCTGCCCGACGATTATCCGGAAATCTGGGGGTGGCGCGGCTATAATGAACAATTGGGGGTGGCGCCGCTTTTGGCTGGCGGCGCCTATGATCTGCTGTTCGCTTCGCATTACGTGGCCACCCGCATGGCGGCGCAGGTCGCGGCCTCCACCGTGGCCCGGCTGCCGGGTAAGCCGGACAGCCTGCCCGCCAGCCTGTGGTTACGCAAATGCTAGAGGTTGTTCGGTGTTGTCTTAGCGAGCCGATGAAGATCGGCCAGACTCCGGGGCGGCTGCCATGTGGTTGGACTTAACGAAGGCCGGCTGGGGCCGGCATAACGACAGGGACCTACCGCCACGAGTGTTGGCGGCGATCCACGGGCATCAATTGCGGAGCGAAATACTGATCGCCTGGGCTCAGTTGTTGGTTGGTGCCACCTGGGCCAGCCTGTATGCCTTGACGCCAAAATCGGCAGGGGCCACGTCTATGATTGAGCCCGTGCCCTTCGCTCTTGGCCTGTATCTGGCATTCTCCATTCTGCGCCTGATCCTGGCCTACCGCGGCTTCGCCGCCGCCTGGTTTCTGGCCTTGTCTGTGCTGGTGGACATGGCCATCCTGATGGCCCTGATCTGGAGCTTCCATATCCAGTACGAGCAACCGGCGGCTTTTTACTTGAAGGCGCCGACCTTGCTTTATGTGTTCATTTTTATTGCCTTGCGGGCCCTCCGCTTTTCCGCCGGTTTTGTTCTTTTGTCCGGGGCGGCGGCGGCCATGGGCTGGCTGTTGATGTTGTACTATGCGCTGGCAACCTCAACAGCGCCGAACATGGGCGTGACCCGCGATTATGTCGCCTATATGACCTCGAACCACATTTTGATCGGGGCGGAATTTGACAAGGTAATCACTATTCTGCTGTCCACGGCCATTCTGGCCACCGCCCTGTGGCGGGCCCGCCGGCTGCTGGTGCAGTCCGTGGTCGAAGGCCAGGCGCATCGGGATTTGGAGCGGTTTTTCGCGCCGGAGATTGCGCATCAGATCGTCAGCGCCGAACAAAGAATCCAGGCGGGGCAGGGTGAGATTCGCCAGGCCGCCGTGTTGGTCTGCGATATTCGCGGTTTCACACCCCTGGCCATGGGTATGGACCCGGCCGACCTGATGACGTTGTTGGCCGATTATCAAAGCCGCATGGTCAGCGTCATACAGGCCCACGGCGGCAGTATCGACAAGTTCATGGGGGATGGCATCATGGCCACCTTTGGCGCCGCCCTGCCGACCGAAACCTATGCCGCCGACGCCCTGCGTTGCATCGAGGCTTTGGGCACGGCGGCAAAGGACTGGCATGACCAGCGCCAACGGGACGGCCAGCGGCCCTTGACCGTTGGCTTCGCAGTCAGCGCCGGCCCGCTGATATTTGGCGCCGTTGGCGATGGCGCGCGTCTGGAATTCACGGTGATTGGCGAGCCGGTCAACTTGGCGGCCAAGCTGGAAAACGCCAACAAGGCGGAAGCCGTGACCGCTCTGACCACGGCGCAGACCCTGGCTTTGGCCCAGGCCCAGGGCTATGCGCCACCAAGGCCCTTGCACGAACGGCCCGCCCGCCCGGTGGCGGGAATCGGGTCGCCCGTAGATCTGGTGGTGCTTTTGCCGTAAACCGATTTGGCGCACCTGCTTGATCAAAAATCAATCGAGCTCCAGTCCGTCCATGCCGACGTTCCTGCGGACCTTGCCGCACATTTCACGCAAGTGCGGCCCCAGTTCCACGGGGTCCGCGATTTGCGCCATCTCGGCGCCACGGCGCCAGCCTTCACAGACCGCCACCATGCCGCCGCCGGCCTGAATGACCCGGCCGGAAATGTCATGGGCCGCCTCGCTGGCCAGGTAGACCACAGCCGGGGCGACCCAGCTTGGCAACCGCCATGCGATCTCTTCCTCGGTATACTCGCGCAAGTTGTCGGTCATGCGGGTATAGGCGGAGGGGGAGATGGCGTTGACCGTAACCCCGATCCGCCGCAGCTCCCGCGCCGCAATTATCGTGAAGGCGGCGATCCCAGCCTTGGCCGCGCCATAGTTGGTCTGGCCGATATTGCCGTAGATGCCAGAGGTCGAGGTGGTATTGATGATGCGCCCATCCACTGGGCCATCCGTCTCCTTGGACCGGCCGCGCCAATAGGCGGCCGCGTGCCGGGACGGTGCAAAGGTGCCCTTCAGGTGCACCTGAATAACCGAATCCCATTCCTCTTCGGACATATTGACCAGCATGCGGTCGCGCAGGATGCCGGCATTGTTGATCAGAACGTCCAGCTTGCCAAAGGTCTCGACCGCTTGATCGATCATGTTCTTGGCGCCATTCCAGCTGCTGACGTCATCGCCATTGACCACCGCTTCGCCGCCCGCGGCAATGATTTCATCGGCCACCAACTGGGCTTGCGACCTGTCGGCGCCGCTGCCGTCGACGGCGCCGCCCAGATCATTCACCACCACCTTGGCGCCATGTTTAGCCAGTAACAGCGCGTGTTCGCGGCCAACCCCGCGGGCCGCGCCGGTGACGATGGCAACTCGATTTTCGCATAACCGTGTCATGACAACTCTCCCTTGAATATTTGGTTTGCCGATGGCCGCGCCCGAGGCGACGCCGCGCCATTGCATCTTCTGGATCAATCATAGGAACTTTTGCTGCGCCGCAACAGATGGAATCGAGTTCCATTTTTTCGCAGCGGCAGACGCGTAGCCATGCGTCATGGCGCTAGAGCATGGTTCCTTAAAACATCCTCAGACTCTTTAAGAATAGAGCAATTGAACCAATTACTTAAGTTGCGATAGCGACTCCGACCAACTAAAAATTGTTCTAGGAACGAACCTTGATAGTTTCCAAACTCGATCTAAAAGGCTCAAAACAGATGGCTGTTGGCCTAGGGCAGGTCGACGAAGAACAGTTTTTGATCCCCAGGAACTGTGCGTACAAATAGATCCAACTCTGAACTCTATTCCAGTCGGTCACTTCGGCAATGAGGTCTGAGGAATTGTTATAGCATTTATAGTAATAGTTTATTTCTCCATACAACAATCGTATTTTACTTATAGGGATCGGCCGCGTCACGCAGGCCGTCGCCGAAGAAGTTGAAGGCCAGCACAATCAGGACCACCGGCAGCATGGGAAAGATCAGCCAGGGATAGGTGGCGACGGCGTTGATGTTTTGCGCCTCGTTCAACAATACCCCCCAGGAAGTGATCGGCGGGCGCAGGCCCAGACCCAGAAACGACAGCGCGGTCTCGGCCAAAATCATTGAGGGAATAGACAAGGTCAGCGAGGCGATCAGATGGCTCATGAAATTGGGCAGCAGATGCCGCGCGATGACCCGGGCTGGGCTGGCTCCCATCAATGTGGCGGCGGTCGCGAAATCTTCTTCCCGCAGGGCCAATAGTTTCGAACGCACCGCGCGGGCCAGGCCGGGCCAATCGAGCAGGGCGAGGATGATGGTGATGCCGAAGAACACCCCGATCGGGCTCCAGGTCACGGGCAGGGCGGCGGACAATGCCATCCACAGGGGCAGTTCCGGGAACGACCGCAGCATCTCGATCAAACGCTGCACCACATTGTCCACCCAACCGCCGTAATAGCCGGCCAGGCCGCCCAAGGTCAGGCCGATCACGAAGCTGATGCTGATGCCGATCAAGCCCACGGTCAGGGAAATCCGCGCGCCATAGACAATGCGGGAAAACATATCCCTGCCCAGCCGGTCGGTGCCGAACAGGAATAGCGTGCCGTGCACGGTCTTATTGCCGACTTTTTGTTTAGCCGGGCAGAAGAAATGAAACTTCATGCGCCACTGGCCCCAGAACTTGTACGGCGCGCCCTCGCAAAAAAACCGGATCGGCTGCACCTGGCTTTTATCCACGGTATAAATCCGCTTCATCTTCTTGATATCCCGGGTCACCTTGTAGCCATAGACGAAGGGGCCAACGAAATTACCCTGGTCAAACAGGTGCACCATTTGCGGCGGGGCATAGATGAATTTGGCGTTGCGCTTGGCCAAGGGATAGGGCGCTACCCATTCCACCATTAAAATGGCCATATAGGTGGCGAGCAGGAAAAACATCGACGCGACGGCCAGGGGATGGCGGCGCAATTTCCACCACATCAGGGTCCATTGCGACGCCATGAAGAAGTGTTCCTGCTCCTTCGTCAACCGCTCGATGGTGTGTGGGTGGAATGGCGCGTCCGAGACCCAATGCCGTTCCTGATCTTCGTGCACGGTCATTTCGATGCCTCCGAACCAAGACGGATACGCGGATCAAGGGCCGCCAGGGCGAGGTCGGATATGAACATGCCAACCACCGTCAAGGCGGCCAGGAACAAAAGGAAGGAGCCGGCCAGATACTGATCCTGGCTTTGCAGCGCGCTGACCAGCATGGGTCCCGAGGTTGGCAGGCTCATCACCACGGCGACTATGGCTGAGCCGGAAATCATCTGCGGCAATAGGTTGCCGATATCCGCCACGAAGGGGTTCAGTGCCATGCGCAGGGGGTATTTGAGCAACAACGTGCGGTTTTTCAGGCCCTTGGCCCGGGCGGTCGTGACATATTGCTTTTGCAGTTCATCCAGTAGATTGGCGCGCAGACGGCGGATCATGCCGGCCGTGCCAGAGGTGCCAATGACGATCACCGGCACCACCATATGTTCGCAGATGGACAGGAATTTGCCCCAAGACATGTCCGCGCCGATGAATTGCTCGTCCATCAGACCGCCGATGGATACGCCGAAATGTCTCTTTGCCAGGAACAGCAGGATCAGCGCCAAAAGAAAATTTGGTGTCGCCAGCCCGATATAACCGATGAAGGTCATGACATGATCGCCGACGCTGTATTGCCGTACCGCCGTGTAAACTCCGATGGGAAAGGACACCGCATAGACAAACAGCATGGTAGTGAAGTTCAGCACCAGCGAGAGGAACAGCCGGTCGCCGACGATTTCGCTCACGGGCAGATTATATTCAAACGACCAGCCCAGATTTCCTTGCAGGATGCCGGAGAAGCCATTGTTACTGGGCCAGATCCCAAGCCAGACCGCGTATTGCTCCAACATCGGTTTGTCCAGTCCGAATTCCTGACGGAGAAAAGCCAGCTTTTCCATTGCAGCGCGGTCGCCGCTGGCGATCATTTCCGCCATCTGGTTTGAGAGATAATCGCCGGGAGGCAATTGGATGATGATGAAGGTGACGACGGATATCACCAGCAGGGTGGGGATCATCACGAGAACCCGGTGTGCGAAATAGGTGAACATGCCTGTGCGCTTCCGTTACCTATCGAACCAAAACGTGTCGGGCCGGTAGATACCGAAATGGGCCCCCGGATCCCAACTGTAAATGCCCTGTCTGGGGACATTTCTCAAGCCGTGCTTGACCACGACCGGTTGCAGTACCCCGGCGACGATGCCGATGGAATAGATCTGTTCAGCATGGATGGATAGCATGCGGTGCCAGATGGCCGCGCGCCGGACCGGCTCCGTCACCGCTGTCCATTCCGCTGCCAGCGCCGCCAGTTCCTGGGCCTCGGGTGTATCTGGGGCCTCGCCCGACAGGCCCGAGGTTTCGAAATACTGGCCCCATTTCGGCCACATCAACTGCTGCTGCGAAGTCGGGGCCAGTTCCTCGGGGTTGGTTGCCGCCGTGGCGACGCCGTTTTCCAGGCCGCCCCAGATCGACATCTGGGCCTGGCCCGAAAAGACCCGATTGCGGAAGATCTCGCGCTGGGATGGTTTGATGAATAACTTGACGCCGACCTCGGCCCAGCTTTCCGCAATCAACTCAAGGACATCGGTCTGTTCCGTGTCCTCGCCGGCGGTCTCGATTATGATCTGCAGCGGACGTCCATCGGGCAACAGGCGTATATCGTCGTTGTTGTATTTGTTCAGGCCGATCTGGTCCAACAATTCACTGGCCAGATCAGGATTATAATCGGCCCATTGTTTTTGATACTCTTCCCGAAACAACGGGCTATCCGGCAGCAAGGTGTTATTGCCCGGCAAGGCTAAACCGAAAAACAACGATTCGTTGATGGCATCGCGATCGACCGCCAGACTCAAGGCGCGCCGAAATTGCACATTGCGCATCAGTTTTGACCAAACCGGATCAGCCACATTCAAGTTGGGGAACAGTGCGACCTGCGCACCCTTGGCAATGCGCCACAAGAATGTTTCGAATTCACCGACCGTCTCATTCTCGCGCAAAAAGGTCAGATTGTTAAAGGTCAGACTGCGGGCCTGTAAATCAACCTCGCCCAACCCGGCCTTGGCGGGGATCAGCTTGCCGTCAGAGACGATCAGGGCGAAGCTATCGAGATAGGGCAGTTGCCGGCCCTTTTCGTCAACCCGATGGTAGTAGGGGTTGCGGACGCCGATAAAGCGGGTCGCGGGCGGGCGGGTCCGGTTGATCCAGGGCTGCAGGGTCGGCAGGTTCGGATTGTCGAACTCATACATGCTGTCGTAACGGTTATGCAACGAGGCCCAACTGCGGGTACGCTGCGTCTTCATTAGTTCGTTCAATGTTTCCTGGTCGGAATATCTTCCGTGGAACTGTCGTAGATAATGGGCCGGGCGGTAGATGAACAAGGGCGAGGCGGCGGCCAGACTCGGCAGGAAAAATGGATTGGACGTGGGCCAGGTGAAGCGTACGGTGGTTTCATCCAGGACTTCGAATTTTGGCAGCTGGCCATCGGACAACATCAGCCGCGGCGGTCCGGCCGGCGAAATTTTCAAATTATTGGCGACATCCTCCCACCAGTAACGAAAATCCTCGGCCGAGAAGAGCTGGCCGTCGGACCATTTATGGCCGCGCCGTAGTTTAAGGGTGAACTGGCGGCCATCCTTTACATCGACCGATTTCAGAATATCGGGCACGATTTCCAATTTCTCGTTGTAGCCAACCAGCCGGGCATAGCCATAGACGACCAGCAGGCGCACATCCTTGGCCCGCCCGATCAAGGAGCGAAGTTCGCCGCCAGGACGGCCGATCTTCCGCGTTCCGGTGAAATGCACGACGGCAGGCTCGTCGGGTAGTCGCGCCGTGATCCCCGCCAGTTCGCCTGCCTTGACCCTGTTCACGAAAATCGGCGTCTCGACATAGTTCAACGCCATGGCGGTCGTCGCTGGCGCGGCCATTGCCCATCCCACCAACGCGGCAACAATGCAATTGGTCGTCGGCTTCATCAGGACACCCTCGGCAATTGGGCGCCAACGGCGGCGCGCACAAAATGGCCGCCGCCCGCGTCGATCATATCAGCCATGATGCCTTCATCCAGCGTAAAGGGCGCAGGCCAGGCGCTGGGTACCGATGCCTTGCCTTCCATCAACGCGGTTAGATCCAGTCTGGCACCGGGATCGGCCTTGGGCACGGCCGCCAGCAGGGCTTGGGTATAGGGATGCATGGGATTGCGGAACAAGGTTTCCCTTGGCGCCGTCTCGACAATCCGACCAGCGCACATGACGGCGATCCGGTCGGCGACATAGTCAACCACCGCCAGATTATGCGAGATGAACAAATAGGTGAGGCCCAGCTCTTCCTGCAGATCCTTCAACAGATTCAATACCTGGGCCTGAACCGAGACGTCCAAGGCCGAAACCGGTTCGTCACAAATCAACAGATCCGGTTGCAGCGCCAGTGCCCGTGCAATACCGATCCGTTGCCGCTGGCCACCGGAAAAGCTGTGCGGGTAACGGCGCAAAAAGCGCACATCAAGGCCGACCAGGGTCATCAGCTCCCGCACGCGGGCGGCGCGTTCTTCCTGATCACCAATGCTATGAATAATCAATGGTTCGGAAATGATGTCGAACACCGTCATGCGCGGGTTCAACGAGGAAAACGGATCCTGAAAAATAAATTGCACTTTGCGCCGGAAAGCGAACAGAGCGTCATCGCGCAGGGCCAGAACATCGACGATTCTACCATGATCATTGAACGAAAGACTGCCCGCATCAGGGGCTATAGCCCGCATGATCATTTTTGACGTCGTGGTTTTGCCGCAACCGCTTTCACCGACCAGGCCCAGGCATTCGCCCGGATTGACGTGGAACGATACATCGTCCACCGCCAGCACGCCGCCGCCTGGTTTGCCGCCGAAAATCCTGCGCTTGCGGGTCTCGAAGGATTTACTCAAATGGCTGACATCCAGCAACGGTCCGGCGGCCCGCGCCGACTCGGGCCATGGCTCTCTCTGCCGCAGCAGATCACCGGCCGTGGCGGTGATTTCACGCAGGGGCACCAGACGCTCCCCCGGCTTCATGCCGAAGCGGGGCACGGCCCGCATCAGGGCTTTCAGATAGGGATGTTCCGGCTGGTTGTAGATATCCGCCACCGGGCCCCGTTCCATGATCTTGCCGTGGTACATCACGACCACTTCATCCGCGACATTGGCGACCACGCCCAAGTCATGGGTGATCATCAACACGGCCATGTTCAGTTCCGACTGCAAGTCCGCAATCAACTTCAGGATCTGTGCCTGGATGGTGACGTCCAGGGCCGTGGTTGGTTCATCGGCGATTAGCAGGGCCGGCCGGCAGACCAGAGCCATCGCGATCATCACCCGTTGCCGCAGACCGCCCGACAGCTCAAACGGGTATTTGAAAATCGCCTGTTCCGGTTCCGGGAAACCGACCATGCGCAACATCTCCACGGTCATTTCCATGGCCAGCTTATTTGAAACATCGCGGTGCAGCGACAAGGCTTCTGAAATTTGGTTACCGGTGGTGTGCAACGGCGACAGCGAGGTCATGGGCTCCTGAAAAATGATCGAGATACGGCCGCCCCGCACGGCCCGCATCTCTTTCGAATCCGATCGCAGACGGGTCAGATCCACGAACGTGCCGGGTTTGTCAGGATCCAGGAACAACACTTCGCCGGCGGCGATTTTTGCGGTGTCGGGCAGGATCCGCATAATGGTCTGGCTGACGACGCTTTTTCCGGATCCGGATTCACCCACCAAAGCCACTGTCTTGCCCTCGGGCACCGTAAAAGAGATGCCATCGACGGCCCGTATCAAACCTTCCGCGGCCTGAAATTCGACGACCAGGTCACGCACGCGCAGAACATTTGTCATGATGGTGACTTCGCATCCGTGATTGCCGCGCTTGGGTCGTTGCTGCCCAGACCAAGGGACGACAGGTTCGCCGCCGTTGTGGGATCAATGGCCAGGCCACGATCCCGCGCAGCCAGGTAGGCGCGGCGAACAATCTCGTCAAAGCCAGGTAAATGGGAATCCATGCGGATGGCGCCGCGGTTTGCCGAATTCCAACGCCCCCCGCTGTCATGATCTCCCGGATCACGATTGTCCCCGCGGCGCAGTGTCAGCTGCATCCAACCCCCTTTCCGGTCGCGCTCGGTAGAATAATAACGAAGGCGAAAATCCCGCATTTCCGACCAGCGTAATTTGCGGTCCAACAATCCCCCCAAAGGGCCCTCCTGGCGAACACCGATCTCATCAACGATCAAAACCGTACCATGGCGCCACGCCGTGCGCAGACCATATACCGCGAACAACAAGGCCAAGGCGGTCATGCTATAGAATACAACCGGTATCAGCTTCGTAAAGATCATCAACGCCAACGGCAAAAATACACCAATCGCGGCGCGTACATAATCAGCCGCCAAGGCTTTTATTGGATAGCGATACCTGTTCATTACGCCAGCCTAAAGGCTTCATCTGTCGTTAACCAGTGAACGTTGTCACATTCTTTGGTGCGCGCGAACAATTCTGCTAGAAAATCCCATCCGGCCTGGTCCATGACGTCGTGATGGCTCAAAATGCCGCTGCTTTCTTCCGGATCAACGGTGCCGTTGCGCCGTTCCCGCAAGTGGGCGATCAGTCTATCGAGAGCCCTGGTTTCGCCGATGAAGCGGCGTCCACCGTGCCAATCGATCAAATCCAGATGACAATTGCACTCCAACAGACCAGGCGCGGGGTGCGCCGCTGCCCGCGGTCCGAAGCGGGACAGACCGCGAAATTGCGCCTGGGGTAGCCGGTGCACCAGATCCGCATCAATCCGGTTCCACGGTGGTACGAAAACAGGCAAAGCCTGCAGCGGAAAGCGGTCGGCCAGATTTTTCCAGGCAATGGCGGCGTCGTCCAACATCTGGCGGACCGGCCGATCGGCGCCAAATTCCGCCTTTTTCCGATCCGCTGGCGCGTGGTTCTGATGGGTTAGCCCATGGACCAGGATTTTCACCCCGGTCAGATCCGCCAGGACCTCTTGCAAGGCGTCTTCCGCCCGTCCCGGAATAACGGCCAGGGCCAGGGCGATGCCGGCCTTACGCGACAATTCGGTCAGTTGGCGCAGCCGCGGCCCAGGGGCCACGGCATCGTCATCGCGCCACCACAGGTCCGGCCGCCGCCCTGCCGCCGCCCAGCGCTTCAACTCTTCGATCAGATCGCTCCAGCTTGCCATCCTGCGGCCAGTCCCCCGTTACCAGTCCCCCGTTACCAGGCCAGTGCCCCGGCCCAGGCGGCGATCTGGCGCGCGCCCTCCGCCGCGCCATCGGTGCGCACACCCGCGGTCCCGCCCATGGCGCCGGCCGCCACCGGCGCCCCCTTCAGGGCCCGGTCGATAGCGGTGGAGATCGCGGCCGGTGATAAATCCGTCTCGTCGATCACCGTCAGGACGCCGCGTTGCGCCAGCAATTCCGCCCGCAGTGTCTGTTCCGTCTCCAGCCCACCGGCGTAAGGCACGACAATGCCCCGGCAGCCGGCGTGCATGCATTCCATCAAGGTGTTGTAGCCACCCTGGCTGATGGACAGCACACAGTTCATCAGCAAGGAAGGGAAATCGCCCCGGGCGCGCTCGACCACGATACCGCCCTCGCCACCGAATTCCGCCGCCAAGTCGATCAGCGCCTGAAAATCGTCCTCGGGGACCTTGACCCCGACCAGTATCCGCCAGCGCCGGTCGGCCAGGGCGCTTCCGGCCCGGGCGCGGATGGCCGCCCGCAACAGGGTATCGCCCACGGCCCCGCCGCCCGCCGAGACCAGCACCTCATCCCAGCCGGGGCTGCCGGGGCCGCCCCGCCGGCCCGTCCGGTCCACGACATATCCCGTGTAATGCAATTTGCCGGCAATCTCCGCCGCATGGGGGAAGGTGGTATCGAATGGGATCAAATCCGGGTCGCCGTGGACCAGCACATGATCGAAATAATGCCGCACCCGATCCAGCATTTCCATCAGGCGCTCGGGCTTCGGCGGCGCCACCAGAATATCCCGGACCGAGGAGACGATGACCGGACGCCGTGGGCTGGCCAGGGCCGCGTCCAACAAGGGCAGCAATTCGAACTGCATCTGGCGCCGCCCAAAAGGATACAATTCCAACATGATGACATGGGGCTGGTGCCTATGCCAGGCATCTAGCAGGGCGTTGCGCCGCCGGTCCCGCCAGGCGTCATCAATGGGCTGGTCATGGTCATCCACCAGCTTCTTGAAATACAGATCGACAGCCCGCACCGGGGGCAACTGCACCAGTTCGGCGCCGCCCAGATCCAGATTTGGAATGCCATGCCCGCCCGAGACATAGGTGACCGACAGGCCCGCCTCCTGCATGGCCCGGGTCAGCGTGGCGCCCCGGCGTTGATGGCCGATGCCCAGCAGATGCTGGACATAGAACAGGACGCGCTTGCCATCATTCATGGGGCGGCCGCCTGATCCACCGGCGCATGACGTGACCGCAAGGGAACATTCATGCGCCATGGCCGTACGGCGCCCGCGCCATCCACGTTGAACAAATGGGCGCGGTCCCACAGCAGCTTTACCGGCGGCCGGCCCAGCATGTTCCAGTCATAGGCGGCAGCGAAAATCGCCCGAATGACCGATTTGTGCGCCACCGCGATATGCCGGCCGCCGGCCTGGCCCAGTTCCGCCAGGAAGGGCCGCAGCCGTTCCTGCACCATGCGCGGACTTTCCCCGCCCGGGGGCAGAAAATCCAGACCGCGGTGTTCATTCTCCACCATGCCGGCAGCGGGGTCGGCGCGCAGTTCTTCCAGGCTGCGGCCTTCGTAGGCGCCAAAATCCATTTCGATCAGGCGTGCTTCGATGTGTAACGCGTTGGCGCCTAGTTCACCAGCATCGTCCATGCCTCCGGCCATGTCGCCGGACCCACTTAATATGGCCGCTGTCTGCCGTGCCCGGATTAAGGGGCTGACATGCCAGGTGGCGCCGTCCAGTTCCTCTGGTGGATGCAAACCGGCCAGGGCCAGCCGGCCTGCTTCGGTCAGGGCGATATCGGCACGCCCGGTCATCCGGCCGTCGCTGTTCCAGGCAGTGCGGCCATGGCGGATCAGGCCCAGCAAGCTCATGGCATTATCTCTCCCAGGACATTGGCGATACTCTGCGCCGCTGCCGCTACCGTGCGTTCCCCGCGTACGAATGCGAGGGCGCCATCGGATAGCGTCTGCCGCAGGACGGGGTCATCCAGCAATCGCCGCGTGGCGGCGGCAAAAGCGGCGTCGTCTCCCGGCGCGGTCAACAGGCCGGTCTCTTCATGGCGCACCACATCCGGCACCCCCCGTTCATTGCCGGCGACGACCGGCAGGCCCATCGCCTGCGCCTCCAAATAGGCCATGCCGTAGGCCTCGCCCACGCCGGGCCACAGGTAAAGATCACAGGCCGCGTACAGTTCAGGTAATTGTACCTGGGGCAAGGCGCCGGTCAGGACCAAAGCGCCATGGCGATTGCGAGCCACGGGCGCCAGGGCGGCGGTGACCTGATGCCGGGCCGGGCCGTCGCCGACCACCAATAATTGCCAATCACCGCCACCCAGATGCGCCAGGGCAGCGCCCAGCCGTTGATAGGATAGCAGCTTGTCGCCCGGCCGCATCATGGCCACCGCCAACAACCAGCGCCGTTCCGGGTCCAGCCCGAAACGCCGCGCCAATTCGGTCCGGCCGGTCTGCGCCGTCCGGGCCCGGACAAACGGTTGCGGGTCGAGAAAGGGCGGCAGAAAGAACAATCGATGTCCGGCGGGCACCAGGGGGCGGACACAGGCCATATCCAACCGGGTCATACAGAATACGCAATCCGCCGCCGCGATGGCACGGGCCGCGGCGCAATGGCCTATATCCCACGGCCCGCCGGCTCGTTTCGGCGCGAACGAGGCCTCGGCTACCAGATAGGGAATTTCCAGGGCCGCCGCCACCTTTGGGCCAATCCAGTCCGGCGCCTTGTGGTACAGGTGATAGGTGAACCAGGCGGTTGGCCGGGCGGCGTCCGTCAGGGCGCGGTATTGGCCAATCAATCTATCCGCCACGGCATCGCCTTCGCTCTGCAGCGCCTTTTGCCGTACCTCATCCCCCTGTCCGTCATAGGATCGAAAATCCGACGCCAGTTCCACCTTGGCGCCGGTCGTTTCGAGGGCCTGGATCAACAAACGCGCCATCTGCCGATCTCCTGACGGCGTCGGGTGGGTCGGCGCCTTCAATGGTGCATAAAAGGCGACGCGCCGGGTCGCCATCAGGCTTTCCCGACGTTGCCGTCGGGACCGGTATCGGCGTCGGCAGCCATCTCGGGCAGGGCAAATTTGCGGGCCAGCCGTCTGATCCAAAAATTGTGGGAAAACTGGCTCCTGACCCGTTCCTGACCAGCCTGGCCCAATTGCCGGCGCCGGGCCGGTTCCGCGATCAGACCGGCCAGGGCCCGGCTCAGTTCCGCCCGATCGCGGCTTTCGACCAGGATTCCTGTCTCCCCATGGGTGATCAGCTCTGGGATCGCCGATACCCTGGTCGCGATACAGGTCAGACCCTGGCTTTGCGCTTCCATCAAGACATTGGGCAGGCCGTCCCGGTCGCCATCGCCCGCGATCCGGCTGGCAAGGACAAAAATGTCGGCGTCCCGATAGGCCGCCAGGACCGCCTCCAGCGGCTGCGCGCCGCGCCAGGTAATCCGGTCCGCGATACCCGCCTGTTTGGCCTGCTGTTGCAGTTTGTCCGACAGATTGCCGCCGCCGATATGAACCAGACGCCAGTGCAGCGATGGCGGCAGGGCCGCCAGGGCGGCGATCAGATCGTCATAGCCTTTCTTGCCGACAGCCCGGCCGACCGAGAGGATCCGCACCGGGTCGGTTTCATTCCGGCCGTCACGATCGGCGCAGGCTTTGGCCGGCGGCGCGAATTGGGCCAGATCGATACCATGATAAATAAGCTCCACCGTGCCCTGGGCATTGTTTTGTCCATTATTCTTGGGCGCCAATGCCGCCAGATGATCATGGGCGGCCTGACTGCAGGTTACCAGCCAGTCCAGATCAGCCAGTTTTTCCCGCTTCTCCCAGTCGGGGATGGTCCAGATATCCTTGGCATGGGCTGAGCTACTCCACCGGCGGGCCGTCAGGTGGGCCGTGTAGCGGGCAACAGAGGCGGGGGTGTGCAGGAAATGGGCATGCAGATGACGGACCTCGTCACTCAATTCCGCCGCCAATACCAAGGCCTGGCCAAATCGGCGGATGCGATTAGGGCTGCGGTCGCGCCGCAGATCCCGCAGCCACAGGCGCCGCGCGGCGCGATAGCCAGGCCATTGCCGCACCAGCTTCCAGGCACGCCAAAGCCGCAGCGGTTCCTGGTACAGGTATTCCGGCAGGTAATTGACCGATGCGTTGATGCGCCGGTGCACCGGATGCACGGCCCGCTCAGTCGGGTGCCGCAGCGAGATGATGCGAATGTCCAGGCCTCGCTGTTCCAACGCTTCAATCTCTTGCGCGATGAAGGTTTCCGTTAAGCGGGGATAGCCCTTCAAAATAAAGGCAACCGGTTTCACTGCTGTATAGGGCCCCATGGTCAAGGTCACGCCGTCCAATTCTGATAGAGGGCGTCAATCTCCCAATGATACCTTGGCCCGTTTGTCCACCGCGACCTGTTTCGCCGCCGCATCCGGCGCCATGTCCGGCTCGGACAGCCACGGCGCCACCAGGCGGTTGACGTTGTCCAGGCCTTCCAGCAAGCCAGGCACGATGATATCCCGGGGCTTGTTTTGATAGGGCAACTCTTGCAGCGCCTTGCCCATGACCGCCGCGTCCCGTTCGCCATCGTCTTCCAGCATGCGAACCAGCCCCAGTTCCTGCGCCCGGCTGGCGCGGATAAATTGCTCCATCCGGGGCCGGGTGCGCGGGATGATCAGGGCCGGCTTGTTGAAGCTGAGGATTTCGCAGAATGTGTTGTAGCCACCCATGGCCACGACACCGACGGCATTGTCTTCCAATTCCTCCAACTTCGCGTCGAAGGTGATGGCCTGCACCCGGTCCAATCGGTTCGCCCGGTCGATGAATTCCGCCTGGGCTTCGGGTTGCATGAACGGACCCAGGACAATCAGCGCCGGATACAGCGTGCGGCTGTCGGTTTCGTAGGCGCGCAGCACCCAATCGACCAGTTCCTCGCCATCGCCACCGCCCCCGGTGGTCACCAGTAAATAGGGTTCGGAGACGATTTCCGGCAGCGGCCGGGTCGAAGGCTCGGTCGGCGCGCGCCGCTGCAGATAGCCGGTATAAACCATCCGCTCGCGCACCCGACACGGCACCGGCAGACCCTCCAGGGGATCGCAAATCTGCGGCAGACCGTAAACCCAGATTTCATCATACAGATCGCGCAGCGCGGGCATGGCGTTTTTGCGCCGCCATTCGGGCGCCAGCATCAGCGGGTCATCCATGATATCGCGCAGGCCCAACACCAGCCGGGTGCCCCGCGCTTTCAACATGCGCAGGGTCTCTTCGATCTCGCCGCGCAGGCCCAGGGGCTCCTTGTCCACGATCACCAAGTCGGGGGCGAAGATATCCGCCGTATGTTTGATGATCGCCGCCCGCATATGAATGGTTTGCTCGAAATCGATGCCCAGGTTCAACGATGTGTATTCGCCGTTGCGCAGTTTGATCACGCCGGGAATACGCACGAAATCAACGCGGGAGCGAAAATCGAAACTGCCGATGATCGGCGAGCCGGACAGAATGAGCACCGACAGATCGGGGTATTGGCGCACCAGGGAATGGGCGATGGTGCTGCACCGCCGCAAATGACCCAAACCCATGGTATCGTGGCTATAGATTAGAACACGAAAGCCCCGCATACCTTCCAGCGTGCCTTGAGGCATGCCACATCTCTCCCTTGAAGCGTCGCCGCGTCACGAATTTTCGCGACTATCGCATGCTCTGACGGCGACAAAAAGCAGCTTATTGATTTATTGGGGATTTTGCCACAAGTCAGAATCCCACCGGTTTCGGGAACTGGCAATCATTTACCCCTGGGACACGGTGCGTTAATCTACCTTCGCCGATGATTCGAGAACAGCGTGATCTACCGCGTTATTTATCGTTTAGTCGTTTTGTGGGGAGCGGGCGCGGCGGATGGAAAAGACTATTTTCGGTTATGTCTGGCGGTTTTCACGTCGCCAGCAAATCATCTTGACGCTGATGTCGGCGGCCTCCCTGCCGTTTCTATATCTGTTCTATGAAGTTCCGAAAACCATCATCAACCAGGCCATTCAGGGCCGTCACGTCGAATACCCGCTAAATCTTGCCGACAAACTGACGGTTTCCGTACTTGGCGTTGACATCCCCCTGCTTGGACCCTTTGACCTGATCATCGGCCAGATTTCCTATCTGTATATTCTGTGTGGCGTGTTCCTGTTGCTGGTGGGCGTCAATCAAGGCTTCAAATACCTCATCAACGTCTATAAAGGTCTGACGGGCGAACGCATGTTGCGGCGCCTGCGCTTTGAACTTTATGCCCGGGTCCTGCGCTTTCCCTTGCCGACCTTCCGCAAAATGAGCCAGGGCGAAATAATTCCCATGATCACGGCCGAGGTGGAACCGCTGGGCGGCTTCATTGGTGATGCCTATTCCCTGCCGGCCTTTCAGGGCGGCTATCTGGTGACCATTCTGACTTTTTTGTTCTTGCAGGATTGGCGCATGGCGGCGGCGGCGGTGTCGCTCTATCCCCTGCAACTGTGGTTGATCCCCAAATTGCAGCGCAAGGTGAACCAGCTGGGCAAGGAGCGCGTCAGGCGGGTGCGCCGGTTGTCGGATAAAATAGGCGAGACCGTGCAGGGCGTGCAGGAGGTGCATGCGCACGATACCGCCGGCTTCGTATTGACGGATTTTTCCAACCAGTTGTTCTGGATCTATGGGGTGCGCGAGCGGATCTATCGCCAGAAATTCGTTATCAAGTTTCTCAACAACTCCATTCAACAGCTGGGCCCATTCTGTTTCTACTCGATCGGCGGCTATTTTGTCATCAACGGCGCGCTGGAAATCGGCACCCTGGTGGCCGCGATTGCCGCCCACAAGGATCTGGCCGCGCCCTGGAAGGATCTGTTGGCGTACTATCAGATGCAGGCGGACGCCACGATCAAGTATGACACGGTGGTTAGCCAGTTCGGCCCCGCCGGCATGCGCGGGCCGGACTATCAATTGACCGAGCCTGCCGATCTGGGCCCCCTGACGGGTGAATTGACGGCCAGCAACCTGACCTTGATCAATGATCAGGAGGTGCCGGTGGTTGATGGCGTTTCCTTGCGCCTGCCGCTTGACAGGCGCTACGCCATCGTCGGCGCGGGGGGCAGCGGCAAGGATGAAATGACCCTGCTGCTGGCCCGTTTGCTGGATCCCAGCAATGGCAACATCAATCTGGGCGGCGGCGATGCCGCATTGCTGCCGGAGGCAGTGACGGGCCGGCGTATCGCGCATGTGGGCGCGGCCGCATTTGTCTTTGCCGGCACCATCGCCGACAACTTGTTTCTCGGGTTGAAGCATCGGCCCCTGCGATCGGCCGAATATGACGGCGCCGCGGCCAAACATCGCGCCGTCTATGTCGACGAGGCCCGGCGCTCCGGCAATATTGATCACGATCCCGATGCCGACTGGATTGATTACGCCGCCGCCGGGGTGGAGGACCCTATCGCGCTGCGACAGGCGGGCCTGGCGGCGCTGACGCGGATCGGCATGGGCGAAGAAATCTATCAGTTCGGTCTGCGCGGCATCATTGATCCCCACGCGCGGCCCGATCTGGCGGCCGCAATTCTGCGCGCCCGTGCGGGTTTGCGGCGGCATATGGCCGCCGACCCGGCCCTGCTGGTGCTGGTCGAAGGTTTCGACGTGGCCGCCTACAACCTGAATGCATCCGTGGGCGAGAACCTGATGTTTGGCAATCCGGTTGGCGATGCCTTCGATGTCGAGCATCTGGCCGAGCATCCGTATGTCCTGGATGTGCTGACACAGGTTGGCCTGACGGAGCAATTCCTCTCGGTCGGTTATCAGGTGGCCTCGACGATGGTTGAATTGTTTGCCGATCTGCCGCCCGATCACGAGCTGTTCCAGCAATTCAGCTTCATCTCGGCCGATGAACTGCCGGATATCCAGGCCCTGCTGCAACGCAGTGACCGGGCCAACCTGGCGGCCCTGCCTGACGAGTATCGGGCGCAGCTGATGTCGTTGCCGTTCAAGATAATCCCGGCCCGTCACCGCCTGGGGCTGGTGGATGTTCAACTGCAAAGCAAGATACTGGAAGGGCGCCGCTATTTCGCCGCCAATCTGCCGGACGAGCTGCGCGACGCGGTGGAGTTCTTCGATATGGAAAAATACAATGCCTCGGCGAATATCCAGGACAATATCCTGTTCGGCAAGGTGGCTTATGGCCAGGCCCATGCGGTTGATCGGACCGGCGCCTTGATTTCCGAAGTCATCAGGGAACTGGACCTGAACGAAGTCGTCTCCGAGGTTGGCTTGAACTTTGCGGTGGGCATTGCCGGGTCCCGCCTATCGGCCGCCCAGCGGCAAAAGCTGGCCTTGGGACGGGCGCTCGTGAAGCGCCCGGATGTTTTGATCTTGTCGGAAGCCACCACCTCCCTGGACTCGGCGACCCAGGCCCGGATAATGGCGTCCTTGTTGGCTGAATTCGAGGGCCGCTGTCTGATCTGGTCCGTACAGCGGGCCAGCATGGCGGTGGGTTTCGATGAAGTGCTGGTCATGCGCCAGGGCCGTTTGATGGATCGCGGCGCCTATGCGGAATTGAGCCAGAATAATGAGCATGTCAAAGAATTGTTGGCGTCCGAGTGAGGCGCCTGGCCAAGAGAGCAATCTTCAATTGCTCTTCCCTATAAAGAATCGGCGCACGTTTTGATTAAATGTGCTCCAATGTTTTGATTACTGGGCGGAGACCGGTCATGAGCCTGAACGAAGAAGTTGAACTGCTGCGCAGTATCCCGTTGTTCGCCAATATCGAACCTTCCAAGCTGAAGCTGTTGGCCTTCACGTCGGAACGTCTGGCCTTCCAGGAGGGGCAAAGTCTTTTTCATCAGGGCGACATGGGTGATGCCGCCTATCTGGTGGTGGACGGCACCGCCGACGTGGTGATCGAGGGGCCCGACGGCGGCAAGCTGACGGTGGCCCAGATTGGCCGCAATGCCTTTGTGGGTGAAATCGCCATTCTGTGCGATGTGCCCCGGACCGCCACGATCACCGCCACGACAAACCTCGATACGCTGCGGATCAGCAAGGAGCTGTTTTTTCGTCTGGTGAATGAATTTCCCACCATGGCGGTGGAAATCATGCGCGAGCTGGCGCGGCGGCAGGAACAATCCAATCTGCAACTGACCGAAGCCAACCGCCGGCTGCGGGAATTGGAGAGTGCCGGCGCTTGAGCCGTCTGGACAGCGCCATTCGCCGCCTGCAGGCGCAGCGGGCCTGCCTGGACTGGGCCATGGCCGAGATTGCCGGGCAATCGGGTCCGGTGCTGGAATTGGGCCTGGGCAATGGCCGCAGCTATGATCATCTGCGCCATAATTTGCCGGGGCGCGAGATCTTTGTCTGCGAGCGCAAGGTTGCCGCGCACCCCGATTGCATACCCGACGACCGGCATCTGTTGCTGGGCGACTTCACGGATACGCTGCCCGGCGCCCTGTCGCGCCTGGGGGCGCGGGCGGTTCTTGCCCATTGCGATATTGGCAGCGGCGATAGCGCCCTGACCGCGGCGCTTGCCACCTTTGTCGGCCCCGCGCTGGCGCCTCTGCTGGCAACCGGCGCCGTGGTGGCGGCCGATCAGGCCCTGGATATTCCCGGCTGCCGGGCGGTCGCCCTGCCCCCTGGCGTGGCGGCGGGCCGCTACCACCTGTATCGCAACAGCCCGAAATGAATGACCCGGCATAGCGCCGGAAATGCAGTGTAATATTCTCGCCGCCATTGGCCCCGGACGCCTGCTCTGCCAGGCCGGCATGCGCCGCCGGGGCCGGTCCACCGCCTTTGTCGAGGCCCGCCTGTGCAACGGCGCCGGCGCCTTGGCGGCCACGGCTTCCGCCGTCGCGGCCATACAACCACCCGCCATGGACGCCGGCGCCGGGCCGCCCGATGCCGCACAGACCGAAGCGCCCGCAATACGCCGACCGCCATTTTGCCGTCATGGGGCGTCCCGCCTCTGGACAGCTAATTCAATTTCCACTATGAACCGCAACGTCTCCGGGCGCACACCGCCCGCCGGGTCCTTTGCCCCGGATGCCCAGGTAGCTCAGTTGGTAGAGCAGCGGACTGAAAATCCGCGTGTCGGTGGTTCAAATCCGCCCCTG